>NZ_CP015199.1:2314500-2648500 GCF_001648155.1 Chryseobacterium glaciei
TGAACCTCCGATTCCGATATTCACAACATCAGTGATTTCTTTTCCGCTGAAACCTTTGTGTGATCCTGAAATAATGCTTTCAGAGAACGTTTTCATATGGTCAAGAACTCTTTTGATCTGCGGTTTGATATTTTCACCGTCAACTAAAATTTCTTTATCAGAAAAATCCCTCAAAGCTGTATGCAGAACTGCTCTTCCCTCCGTTTCGTTGATTTTATCTCCCGAAAACATTTTAGAAATAGCATCTTTTAACTGACATTCTTCTGCTAAATTCAATAAAAGTTCTTTCGTTCTTGAATCAATTAAGTTTTTAGAATAATCAAAAAGAAAATTGTCTTTTTTTAGTGAAAACTCTTCAAAACGGTTCGGATTGTATTGGAAAAGGCTTCTTAATTCGAAATCATTTCCAGCAAAATGTTCATCAAGAGCTTTCCAGCTGTTTGTTTGTGTAGGATTTATTTTTGATAACATATATTTCTTAGGGATTTAGATTATTAATTCTAGAAATTAATTTTTTGAATAAAAATTTCTAAAAAATTTGGTGTTGTTAAATTTCTAATTTGCAAATTTAAGGAAAAATAAAACCTCAGATAAATTTGAGCGTTATAAATAACAAATTTTTAAAAAACAAACCCCAGATCAAGTCTGAGGTTTCATGGTTATTAGTTTTTGATAGATGAATTGTAAAATTATTCGTCTATTTCGTTCAGTATATTTTCGAGTTGTTTGGCACTTTTTCCATAGAAATATTTTGTCCATAAAACAATACTTGCTACAATCGCGATAGTTCCTATGAGAACGCTCAGTATCAAAACCTGCTGATAATGGCTTGACATATTTTCTAAAGATTCTCCTTTTTTCTCCAACATATTATAAAGCACCAGTCCTAATGTGATCATAAAATGAGGAAGAAGAAGAAACCCGAAAGATTGATATCTTTCCATGTTTAGTTTCAATTCATGATATATTTTCCAAAGGCTGTTTTGGGTATTTCCGGTATACAGTTCGGTCTGCTTATAAAATTTATAGAATCCGAAAAAGTAATAAGAAGATATTACCACAAGCATGGCGTAAGAGGTATAATAAATAACATGTTGTGAAGCAGGGAAATCTAATTGTTGTGGAAAGAATCCGAGAAGAATGATGGCAATAATCTGAAATGGAAATTCCATTTTCATACTTTTTTGGATCTTTTCAATAGGATGTTTGCTCTTCTTTAATTGTTCTATGTTGTTGGGAATGTTGACGCTATCGGCGTCTTCATTATTCCATTGTTCTTTTAATTGATCAAAATTCATAGCCTGATTTTTTTATGATTTGCAGTATTTTTTCTTTTGTTCTGTTCAGTTTTACACGTGCATTGCCTTCACTAAGTCCTAAGTTGTCCCCGATTTCTTTATGTGACATACCTTCCATAAAGTAAAATATAACGGCTTTTTCTAAAGGTTTAAGTTCTTGAACTGCAGTGTAAAAAACTTCCAATTGCTTGTCTTTTGCAGGATTGTAATCTTCGTTTTGGACTTCAAAGTGATCGGGCACATCCGTGTGATTATTTGTCCGCTTTTTTTCTTTTTTTAAATAAGTAATGGCGGTGTTAATGGCTACGCGGTACATCCATGTTGAAAATTCACTATTCCCCTTGAAGTTCTGATACGATTTCCAAAGCTGAATAAGAATTTCCTGCTGAAGGTCTTCCCGGTCTTCCAAAGAATCTGCATAGATGCGCGAGGCCTTATACAAAATGCCTTTGTGCTTATTGACGAGATTTAAGAAAGCAGTTTCGGTTGAATTGCTCACAGTGATTTCATGGTTTGTTATATGTTAAAGGCTTGATATTGGTTTCAGGGTGTATCCTTTCGATTTTAAAAGTTGGATCACTCCGTTTTTACCCATAAGATGAGCACCTCCCACTGCAAAGAACGAACTTTCTTTTTTCATAATTTCCGGCATTTTTTCTGCCCAGTTATTATTTCTGTCCGTAAGCATGGCTTTTTCCTGTTTGGCATTCATTATTTTGTCATTCTTAAAGTGTGTGTAAAGAGAAGTCACATCTTCATTTTTAAATGCAACTACCATTTTCTTAAGAAGGATTTCATATTCCTTTCCCATTTTTAACTGCTCAATGACAGCTTTCAAATCATAAGCTTTATTGATGGAGGTGAACTGCTCTTCTACTTTTTCAAGCCCGTAGACTTTCTTTTTACTTTTAATAGCATTTTTAAGAAGTTCTATTTCATAAAATTTCATTTCAGTTTGAGGACATGGTGTAGATTTCAATGCAATAAGTGAATACAAACCTTGTGAACTTGAATTATCCATTTTCTTTAAATCTGTTCCATAATCGTTGAGGATCTTGTCTAATTCCTTTGCCTCCGCAGGAGTAAGCTGATCTGATAGTTTCTTATCCGTCTGATACATTTTCTGCATGGCTGCCATTTCAGCGGGATCTGTATAATTAATTTCCATGACGAAATTATCAGTTTTTTCAAGAGCTTTCATCACTTTCGATTTTATCTCAAAATCCGAACTACACATTGTATGAAACGTTCCTGCAATATAAGAAGGTTTTGTGAGTCCGTTCCCTGAAACTTCCCAAAGTGTACTGTTTTCTGGGTTGCTGTTTTGCGCTTTTGCTGTTGTGAAGGTTGCTGATAATAGTACTGCGAACCCAAGTTTTACTAAATTTTTCATATGATTAAGTTTTTAATTATTTACTCTTTAAACAGTAGGTAAGGGCAGTATGATAATCGTTACAGTTTTTTTTTTGAAAAAAATAAAAAACCTCCTGAAATGGAGGTTTGTAAAATCTAAAATTATGTTGATAACCACGACGGTTAGGATAGTTTTAATTAAATCTGATTCGGCTTTTTGAAATATTTTCTTTTTCTCAACAAATAAATAATAGCTGTTGCGATCAATAAAATGGGCCAAATGGTAATTAATCCAACCGCAATTCTCTGAATTAAATAAAAGCCTTCCACAAAAGCATGTTTTGCATCATAAATAAAATTGAATTTATATTTATTGTCAATATTTTGTGTGTTGGTAACTGCGATTTCTGCAATTCTAAGTTTGGGTTCTTTAATATAGATGTCAACGGTGCTGTATTTCAAATTATCAGCTACATCCATATTTGCCAATTGTTGTTGATTATTTTCAGACATATTATCGTCGTCTAATTTCACTTTGTCTTTATTGGCTTTTAATTGAGAAATATTTTCACTGCTTTTTTTTATTCTTTTTCCTTCCAGTTCTGCGTATTTGATTCCGGCGGTTACATCTTCTGCATTGATAATTCTTGAGTTTAAAAACAATTTTTTATCATTAATTAAAGTCAAAAGTTCTCCCAATTTATCAGTCGGAACACGAACCTGCATCGTATTTTCAGTCTGAAATTTTTTCACCAACATTGCATCATCGCTTGAAGTATTATAAGTATCTTCTGAAACAACATTACTCTGCAAATTACTTTTTGTAACAAATCCGCCAAGTTGCTGAATAGATTTTTCAATGGAAATTGTTGCTTCATAGACGTCTTTCACTTCCATATTAACTTCTGCAGTTTTGATGAATTGCTTGTCTTTTACTTTCATGGTTGCAACAGACGAAACACTGTCTGAAACCACGACTGCTGCTGAATCTGCTGTACTTTCAAGTTCGTATTTACTTGCTGTTGCTTCTCCTTTTTTGCATGAATAAATTCCTAATAAAAGAACTGTTGCTAATGATAATTTGATGTAAGTAGTTTTCATAAGTAGATGTTTTAATGTTTTTGCTTATTCCAAAGTTGAGCCTGAATCGTTTGTAATGTTTGAAAATCGCGAGTAAAAAATTTGTAAAGCGAAAAGTTGATTTAATGAATTAAAAATCAACATTTTGTAAAATAAATAAAGCTGAATGAGTTATTTTTCGGATTGATTTTTGCATATTTTTTACAAATCAAAACCACACGATAACTATGTCTAATACTTTTTCTAAAATCAGAAACACGATAGAATTATTCAGATCAATAGATTTTGATCAGCTGAGTGCCATTTCTCAAAAGGTAGATTTGCCGAAATTGATGCAAAGCTTTTCAAAATTAGATGATAAACAATTGGGAGGATTGATGAAAATGCTGGATCCGAACAAGAAAAAGAAAGAACTTCCGCCAATTGACGGAGATTTCTACGATATTTATCACACTTTGACGCCTGAACAACGCGAAATTCAGCTTAAAGTAAGGGCTTTCATGGAAAAAGAAGTGAAACCTTTGGTGAATCATTATTGGCTGAGAGACGAATTTCCTCATGAATTAATTCCAAAATTTCAAAAATTAAATATTTGCGGAGTGACCTACGAAGGTTACGGCTGTCCGGGAATGCCATTTTTAATGGAAGGAGTTATTGCGATGGAAATGGCGCGAATTGATGCTTCTATTGCTACGTTTTTTGGTGTTCAGTCCGGCTTGGCAATGGGATCTATTTATATTTGTGGATCTGAAGAACAAAAACAAAAATGGCTTCCTCAAATGCAGAAATTCGAGAAAATCGGAGCATTTGGTTTAACAGAACCTGAAGTAGGTTCCGGTGCAGCGGGAGGTCTAACGGTAACTTGTAAAAAAACTCCTGAAGGCTGGATTTTAAATGGTCAGAAAAAATGGATCGGGAACGCAACATTTGCTGATTTAATTATTATTTGGGCAAGAGATTTAGACGATGATGAAGTAAAAGGTTTTATCGTTGAAAAAGATAATCCTGGCTATGCTGTTGAGAAAATTAAAGGAAAAATGGCACTAAGAATCGTTCAAAATGGACTAATTACGCTGACGGATTGTTTAGTTACCGAAGAAAACAGACTACAAAATGCGAATTCATTTAAAGATACAGGAAAGGTATTGAGAATGACAAGAGCCGGAGTTGCTTGGATGGCTACAGGTTGCGCACGAGGAGCTTATGAAAGTGCTTTAGCCTATACAAGAACGAGAGAACAATTCGGAAAACCGATTGCTTCTTTTCAAATGATTCAGGGACATTTGGTTGAGATGTTATCTAATCTTACTGCAATGCAAACGATGGTTTTTAGGCTATCTGAAATGCAGGATGAAGGTATTTTAAAAGATGAACACGCTTCTTTAGCTAAAGTTTTCTGTACGCTGAGAACAAGAGATATAGTTTCCAGAGCGAGAGAAGTTCTGGGTGGAAACGGAATTTTGCTTGAATATGATGTCGCGAGATTTGTTGCTGACGCAGAAGCAATTTATTCTTATGAAGGAACAAAAGAGATCAATTCACTGATCGTCGGAAGATCGATTACGGGTTTCAGTGCATTTGTATAAAATGTGAATGGTGAATAGTGAATTTGCTCCGCAAGTGAATTTTAAAATTGACAAGCAAAGCGAATTCACTATTCACATTCATAATTATTATCAGCTTACTAAAGCTTTATATTTTTCTTTGTTATCAATAATGATCCAAAGATTGATTAAAAATAAAACGGCAGAAATTCCGATTCCCATTTGAGAAGGTGCTCTGCAAACGTTGTGTAAAAGTATTCCTACCATTACAGGTAAAATTACGACTGCGCCTAAAGCTCTTGTTTTTGGAAAGATGAATAATAGTCCTCCGATAACTTCTACGGCACCAACTAAAGGCATCAGCCACCCGATTTCTGTAAAAGCAGCGAAAAGTTTTGTCTGATCAGCTGTAAGCGCTGGCATTGGCATGTAGTGTAAAAACTTGTCGAAACCGGCATTGATAAACATAAGCCCGAAAAGCAGACATAGAATAAATTTAACGATTTTCATAATTGATGGATTTTTATCAAATGTAAATAAAATTCTTATTCGCTAAGTGGTTTGAAATAAATTTAATAAAATTCTCTTTTTAATGAAATATTTTTCTTTAATAATAGGTTATTTTATATATTTGTTACACAAGTTATAATTAAACAAATATTATTATGTTGAAAAATCTTAAAAAGCTAAATCGTGGAGATTTAAAAGAAATTAACGGAGGTGGTCGCATCTGCGATATAGGCCCCGTAGGCTGTCCTTGCATAATTCCTCCTGGAGACCCTTGTCTTGGTGGAGGTGGTGGCCCTGGTGGCCCGGTTGATCCTCCTCTTGGATACTGTCCGGACAGTCAGAATTACATTCCTTGTACTGAAAGTTGTCCAAACGGAATGAGTCCTCTTTGCGCTCTATGATAAAAAATAAAAGCCCTCAAATTGAGGGCTTAATTTTTATAGTTGGTATAGATTACTCAATTTTAATCCATCTCTTTCAACGTAATATTCTTAGATATTTTATAACTCTTCTTCTTTTTGTGAGGTTTTTCTTCTTCACCCAATAATTTTCCCCAAGGCTTTAATCCATCAACTCTTTCAAATATAATTTTAATAATGGCAATTGCCGGAATACAAAGAAACATCCCCGCAATACCCCAAAGATGTTCTCCTAAAAGAATTCCCAGAAAAGAAAATAGGGCGTTGATCTTCACTTTTGAACCTACGACAAACGGTAAAATAATATTTCCGTCAACAATATGTACGGCAACATAACCTATCAAAACGTATATACAAGTAGAAGGAGTAGAAGTTGCAAAAGCTATAAAACACGATATCAGTAAGGAAATACATACTCCCAAATAAGGAATAACATTTAATAATCCGGTTAATACTCCCAAAAGAATAGCATACTTTACCCCTAAAATAGTAAGAAGGATTGAAGTAAGGATGGATACAATAAATACCTGCAGACAAAGTCCGATAATGTATTTTTTTGTCATGACACGTACTTCGTTCACCACTTCCTGTACGCTTGCTTTATGTTTTTCATTAAAAACTGTAACGATGAAATTGTTTAAAATCCTTCTATAATTTAATATAAAAATGAAGAAAAGAATAAAAAATACAATAAAGCCAAGTCCGGTTGAAAATATTCCGAAAGTGAAGCCTAAAATAACGCCGGATGAAGATAAAAGTTTGCTTAAACCTTGATTAAGATAATCTAACTGTTCATCAATTTTAACATGAAAAGTATCTGATACCCAATGTTGAAGACTATTAAAAACTGTATTGAACTGCATTCTCAAATGCGGAAGATCTTTGCTGAAACTTGATAATTGAGAGCCAAAAAAGTAAATAAGCCCTGTTAGAATTGTTAACATAATCATTACGGAAGCCATTGTTGATACCGTTCTTGGAAATCTCAATTTTGTTTCCATTAAATTCGCGATCGGCAAAAAGAGCATCGCCATCAAAAATGCTAGAAAGAAAGGAGCTAAAATACTCTGACCTAATGCCAAAAGGTATCCAAGTCCGATGATTGAAATAACAACCAAAGTAAGCTTAACAAGGAAAGGAAGTTTAAGAAAATTCATAATTCAAGATCTGTAGCATAAAAATACTAAAACCCTCCGACTTGATGGCCTTTTTTCATTTAATTAACTAAAATTCTATTTGAAAATGGCGAAAATAAAACACGTCCCAAAGACTTGAGACGTGTTTTTATGTATTAAGAAGTTGATAGTAAAATTTACTTTTCAAGGGCAATTTCTACCACTTCTTCCATTCTGTTAACGTAGTGTACGTTTAGGTTTTTAAGATAATCTTTCTTGATTTCCTCAACGTCTTTTCTGTTGGCTTCGCAAAGAATTACGTCTTTAATTCCTGCTCTGGTTGAGGCAAGAAGCTTTTCTTTGATTCCGCCTACAGGAAGTACTTTTCCTCGAAGAGTTATTTCTCCTGTCATGGCAAGATGCGGTTTTACTTTTTTATTTTTAAAAGATGAAACCATTGAAGTCAGCATAGCGATTCCCGCAGAAGGTCCGTCTTTTGGTGTAGCCCCTTCAGGAACGTGAACGTGGATGTTTTTCTTTTCGATATCTTCTTGAGAAATTCCTAATTCATCGTGTTTTGCTTTAATATATTCCAAAGCAATTGTTGCAGATTCTTTCATGACCGTTCCCAAGTTACCCGTCATGGTTAAAGCACCTTTTCCATTGCTTAAAATGCTTTCAATGAATAAGATATCACCACCAACGCTTGTCCAGGCAAGACCTGTTACAACTCCCGGAACATCAGTTAATTCAGATAGACTTTTCGGTCTTGGAACTCCTAAAATTTCATCTACTTTTTCAAGCGAAATTTTAGAATCATATTCTTTCACCAAAGCGGTTTGTAAAGCGACCCAACGAGCGATGGAAGCAAGTCTTTTTTCTAAAGATCTTACACCGCTTTCTGAAGTATGTGCCTCAACGATATGTTTTAATTCAGGATTTCCAAGTTTGAAAGATTTTGCAGTCAAACCGTTTTCTTCCTGTTGTTTTTTAATTAAATGTCTCTTAGCGATCTCGATTTTTTCCTCCAAAGTATAACCAGCAATCTGAATGATCTCCATTCTGTCCAACAACGGAGTTTGAATGGTTGATAATGAGTTTGCTGTTGCAATGAACATTACTTTAGATAGGTCGTAACCCATTTCTAAGAAATTATCGTAGAAAGCTTTATTTTGTTCAGGATCAAGAACTTCAAGAAGTGCCGAACTTGGATCTCCGTGAATTCCTTTCCCAACTTTATCGATTTCATCCAACACAATCACAGGGTTTGATGTTCCTGATTTTTTGATGGATTGAAGAATTCTTCCCGCCATTGCACCGATGTATGTTTTTCTGTGTCCACGGATTTCGCTTTCGTCATGAAGTCCACCCAAAGAAACACGAACATATTTTCTACCCAAAGCATCAGCAACAGACTTTCCTAACGAAGTTTTACCAACTCCCGGAGGTCCTACCAATAATAAAATTGGGGATTTCATGTTATTTTTCAATTTTAAAACAGCCATGTGTTCCAAAATTCTTTTCTTAATATCTTCTAATCCGAAATGTGCTTTATCTAAAACTTTTTCAGCTTTTTCAATATCAAAAGTATCTTTAGTGAATGTATCCCAAGGAAGATCTGTAAAGAAATCTAAATAATTTCTCTGAACATTATAGTCCGGTGAGTTCGGGTTTTGACGTTGTAACCTATTGATTTCCTTTTGGAAATGTTCTTCAACTTCGGCATTCCATTTCTTAGTGCTTGCTTTTGTGATCAAATCTTCAACATCACTTTCCGGTCCGCCGCCCAACTCTTCTTGGATTGTTCTAATCTGTTGATTTAGAAAATATTCCTTCTGTTGTTTGTCAAGATCTTTTGATGTTTTTTGATGAATCTGATTTCTTAATTCTAATTTTCTGAAATCTTCATGCATCATTTCATAGCACTTGTTGGCTCTTTCCATTAAGTTCTTTTCTTCAAGCAAACTTTGCTTTACACTTGATGGAAAATTAGCGTTGGTGCAGATGAAATTCAAAAGATCATCGTTGTTATTGATGTTTTTTATAGCGAAATTGGCTGCATTAGGAATGTTCGGGTCAAGCTCGATAATTTTTAATGCTAAATCTTTCACATTCTCTAATAAAGCTTCATATTCTTCCTTATTCTTGGCTTTTCCGTCTTTTAATTTTGAAATTTCAGCTTTGAAATAAGGTTGATTTTCAAGAATTTTTTTAATTTTAAATCTGTGGAAGCCTTTAGTAATAGCCGTAATATTACCTTCAGGAAGTTTTATTATTTTAATGATTTTTGCTAAAGTTCCTGTGTGATACAGATCTTTTTCTGTAGGTTGCTCAATATCTGAATTTTTCTGACTTACAATGCCAATGAAATCTCCGTTTATTTGTGCTTCTTCAAGAAGTTGTATTGATGCTTTTCTTCCTGCAGTAATAGGAATTACCACATTAGGAAACATTACCATATTTCTTACAGGAAGGATAGGAAATATTTTTTGTTCTGAATTTTTTTCAGTCTCCGCAAGATCAGAAAGATTGATTTCCTCGGCTACAATATCAAATCCGTCACTTATCATTTCCTCTAAACTTATATCTTCAAATTCTGTCATAGTTAATCGAATGACAAATTGTCATTTCCGTTTTAAATCGTTAAAGTAGATTTTCATAATATGCTTTGAAAATGCGCGGCATATTATATTGTTCTAAAATGCACAATACCTATGCCATTTGTTTTTTGCTAAAAAATACGGTCAAAATTTCCTTTTTTGAATAAATAAAATTTTAAAAACTAAAATAAAGAACTAGGATTTCCGTAATTTCTTAAAAATGTGTATTTTCGCAAACTGATAAAAAACTATAATTTATAAAATGGCAATTTTAGGACAGATTAGGAGTAAGCCTTGGCTTTTGATGGGAGTAATTGCACTGGCGCTTTTGGCGTTCCTGGTGAATCCCGAGAGTATTGATAAGGTTTTTGGTAAAAATCCTGATGTTTTAGGAAAAGTAAATGGTGAAAAAATTACCCGTGAGGAGTATAATGATCAGCTTTTCGTTCTACAACAGCAGGCTGAGCAGCAAAATCAACCGAAAAATGGTCTTGAAGAACAGGCTTGGCAGTTATTGGTGCAATCCAAACTGATTAAGCAGCAATTCGAGAAAATGGGGTTTGAAATGACGGAAGATTACTTCTGGAACCAGATCCAGTATGATCAAATGTTTGCTCAACAAAAACAGTTCTTTGACGAAAAAGGAAACTTTAAGACTCAGGAGCTTAAAAAACAGATCGAAGAAATGAAGGCTTCAAGTCCTGAAGGTTACAACCAGTGGTTGAAAACCAGAAAATCTGTTGAATACAGACTAATGGCGAGACAGGTCTTTGCAAATATTTCTACAGGCGTTACAACAGGTAAGAAAGAAGCGGAAGAATTAATGAGACAAAGAGATCAGTTAGCTGATATCGATTTTGTGAAAGTTGATTACACTGCTTATCTTCAAAAAACTAAAATCAACGTTAAGACTGAAGATCTTGCGAACTATATTAAGCAGCACCCTGTGATGTTTAAAACAGAAGCGAGCAGAAATATTGGTGTAGTTTATTTCCCTTCTCAGCCAAGTGCTGCAGATGATGCAACAGCTCAGAAAGAGATCACGAAATTGTTCTCTGGAGGTACTGATGCTAGTGGAGGAAAAGAAAACTTCCAAAATACAACAAACGATTCTATGTTTGTAACGGCTAATTCTGATATGCCTTTTAACAATCAGTATTTAAAGCCAAACCAATTGCCACAAGCTATGCAAGCACAGATTGCAACTGCAGCGGTTGGACAGATTTTTGGACCTTACAAAGAGCAAAACTTCTATGTAGTTTCTAAATTAGTTGGTAAAAAGACTTCGGATTCTACATTGTCTAGACATATTCTTATT
The DNA here is from genome assembly GCF_001648155.1 of Chryseobacterium glaciei. Classification (NCBI taxonomy): domain Bacteria; kingdom Pseudomonadati; phylum Bacteroidota; class Flavobacteriia; order Flavobacteriales; family Weeksellaceae; genus Chryseobacterium; species Chryseobacterium glaciei. The sequence continues at coordinate 2,325,738 of NZ_CP015199.1, forward strand.
GCATTCAAAGGAAGTCCTGCAGGAGAAGGCGTTACAAGATCTAAAGAACAAGCTAAGAAATTGGCAGATTCTATTGGAGCTATTGTAAAAGCAACTCCGGCTAAATTCACTGAATACCTTAAGTTATCAAACGATCCAAACTCTGCTGCTCAAGGTGGTAGCCTAGGATGGACAACTCCTGAAACTCCTTTCGTTCCTGAATTCTTAACGTATTTGGCGAACAATCCTAAAGGTGCAACGGGTGTTGTAGAAACTCAATTCGGATATCATATCATCAATATTGAAGATAAGAAAGCTGGATCAATGGGTTATAAAGTGGCTAACCTAGTAAAAGCAGTTAAGCCCTCTGATGCTACTGAAGCTGATACAGATAAAAAAGCAAGAAGATTCATCCAACAAGTTCAAGGGAAATCTTTCAATGATTTCGTGAATATTGCTAAAAAATCAAACTATCAATTCTCAAATCCTAAGCAGGCTAAGAGATTCGACGGACAAATTCAAGGTTTAGGGACAGGCAAAGATGCTGAGATCCTAGGTTGGGCTTTCGATAAGAAAAGAGAGAAAGGTGATACAGAATTCTTTACTGTAGAAGGAACTGGAGATAAAATTATAGTTTACCTAAACGGAAAACAAGAAAAAGGTCTTGCAGATCCTGAATCTGTAAGAGATCAAATTGAAACAATTGTTAAAAATAAATTAGCTGCAAAACAAATTTCTGATAAAATTGCTGCTGCTAAAGCGACAAGTTTAGATCAAATTGCTAAATTATTTGCAACGACAAAACAATCTGCACAGGTTAATTTATTAAACCCTTCAGTTGCAGGTTCTATGGAGCCTAAAGTAGCTGGTGCTGCATTTGGTGTTGCAAAAGGAAAAGTTTCTAATCCGGTTGAAGGTGGAACAGGAGTTTATGTTTTAATTAAAAAGAACGAAACGACTAATAAACAACCTGGAGATCTTAAGCAGTTCACAGAGTCTGTTACTCAGAGAAACTCAGGAATGTTCGGTCAGGCTTGGTTAAAGAGCTTACAAGACAATTCTGATATCGATGACTACAGAATCGAAATCTGGAATAAAGTAGGAGCTCAACAACAATAAGAAATTTAATTTCATTCATATAAAATGCGGCAAAGTTTTTGCCGCATTTTTTGTATTTAACGCAGAGCAATAAAAGAAAACATTAATTTAAAATGTGTTATATTTGCTCATAGAAAAAATTTAGCAAGTGAAGTTCAGTAAAGAATTAAAAGCTGGTGTAATAGCAATTTTAGCCATTGTTGGCTTTGTGATATTATTCCAATTTATGAAAGGCAGAAGCCTTTTTACTACCGATAATATATTTTACGCAAAATATGATAACGTTGAGGGATTGGCACAATCTTCCCCTGTTTCTATCAATGGATTGAAAGTAGGACAGGTTGACAAAATCGTTCCTCAAAGAACAAAAGACGGAAAGATTCATTTTATCGTAAAAGTTACTGTTGATAATAATTTTGAATTCTCAAAACAATCAACTCTTGAAATTTTTGAACCTGGATTAATGTCTGGTAAAGAAATGAGGGTTAATTTGTCGTATGGGGGAGCATCTGCAAAAGATGGCGATACCTTACAAGGAGCTTTCAAATTGGGTACTTTGGGAAGTCTTTCTTCTCAGGTAGGGCCTGTTAAAGATCAATTACAAACTGTTTTATACAGAGTAGACTCTTTAATGTCGAGTGCCAATCAGGTTGTCAACGCACAAAACAGAGAAGAGATCAGATTATTGCTTGCGAATCTTAACAAAACTGTTGGAGCGTTACAAACTACGGCAGGAAGTGTAAATACTTTGGTTGGTAATAATGATCCGAAACTTCAAAAAGTATTGGATGACGCAAGTGTAACAATGCAGACAGGTAAAGTTACTCTAGATAAATACGGAAACTTAGCAGAAAGTATTGATACTAAAAAGTTAAATGCAACTATTGCCAATCTAGATGCTACTGTTGGTAAACTAAATGATGTTGTTGCGGGAATCAATAATGGACAAGGAAGTTTAGGGAAACTGATGAAAGATGAGCAGTTGTACAACAATCTGAACTCAGCATCTACCAATCTGAACTCGTTAATTGAAGATATGAAAGCCAATCCGAAGAGATACATCAATTTCTCAGTTTTTGGTAAGAACAATAAAGACTAATATACCTTATGCAATATATCGATAATATTATTTTTCTGATTTTATTAGTTGCAGGGTTTGGACTATTTGCAAAAAGTCTGCAAAAGATATATAGAAATATCAGACTAGGAAGAGAGATCAACCGAAGTGATAATAAACCGGAACGCTGGGAAACCATGGCACGAGTTGCGATGGGACAAAGCAAAATGTCAGCGCGCCCTGTTGCTGGAATTTTACACCTTTTCGTGTATGTTGGTTTTGTTATCATTAATATTGAATTAATAGAAATCATTGTTGACGGAATTTTTGGAACTCACAGATTTTTAGCAACAATTTTCGGACATACTTTTTACGGTTTCTTTACTGCAACATTAGAAATTTTAGCACTTTTAGTAGTGATTGGAGTTGTTACTTTTTTTATTCGTAGAAATTTTTACGGAGTGAAAAGATTAACGATGAAAGAACTTTTCGGATGGCCAAAGAATGATGCCAATTGGATTTTGATCATTGAATTTGCTCTAATGATGGCTTTCTTTAAAATGAATGCATCAGATTTTATTCTACAAACAAGAGGTGTGGAAGGTTTTCATCATCTTGGATCTTTCCCGATCAGTGAAATGATTTTTGTTCCGTTTTTGGAAATTTTCAGTTTTGATAACGGATTTTTGATATTCACAGAAAAGGCGGCTTGGTGGTTTCACTTTGTGGGAATCCTTTTCTTCATGAATTATCTTTACTATTCAAAACATTTACACATAATTTTAGCATTCCCAAGTACTTGGTTTGCCAACTTAGATAAAAAAGGAAAATTCAACAATTTAGATTCTGTAACTAAAGAGATTAAATTGATGATGGATCCTAATGCAGATCCTTACGCTGCTCCGGCAGAAGGTTCGGAAGCTGATGTTCCTTCTAAATTTGGTGCTGAAGATATTTTTGATTTAAATCAGGTTCAATTACTGAATGCATATTCTTGTACAGAATGTGGAAGATGTACTTCTGTTTGTCCAGCCAATATTACAGGTAAAAAACTTTCTCCGAGATTGATCTTGATGAAAACAAGAGACAGATTGGAAGAGGTCGGAAGAAATATCGATAAAAACGGATCATTCGTTGATGATGGTAAAAAGTTGTTGAATGACTATGTTACCAAAGAAGAACTTTGGGCATGTACTACATGTAACGCTTGTACCGAAGCTTGTCCGATATTATTAGATCCGCTTTCTATCATTTTTGAAATGAGAAGATTCTTGGTAATGGAACAGTCCGCTGCTCCACAGGAATTAAATCTAATGATGACGAATGTTGAAAACAACGCTGCTCCTTGGCAATATAACCAAGCAGATCGTTTGAATTGGGCGAATGATTAATTTTTCAGTATAAAAAATTTCAGATCAACAATTAATTGAGCTTGAAAATTTTAAATACACTTTACATTAATATAAAATACATTTTACAATAAATGGATTTACATATAAAAACAATGGCAGAATACGCTGCCGAAGGAAAATCACCCGAAGTTTTATTTTGGGTTGGCTGTGCAGGAAGTTTTGACGACCGTGCCAAAAAAATTACGAAAGCATTTTGCAAAATACTTAATAAAATAGGCGTTGAGTTTGCTGTTCTCGGACAAGAAGAAAGCTGTACCGGAGATCCTGCAAAACGTGCCGGAAACGAATTCGTTTTCCAGATGATGGCTTTGACGAATATTGAAGTTCTGAACGCGTACGATGTTAAAAAAATCGTAACAGCTTGCCCTCACTGTTTTAATATACTTAAAAATGAATATCCAAGTTTAGGAGGAAATTTTGAAGTGATACATCACACTCAATTCCTTAGAAAACTAATGGAAGAGGGGAGATTGAAAATTGAAGGTGGAGCTTTTAGAGGAAAAAAAATTACTTTCCACGATCCTTGTTATTTAGGAAGAGCAAATGGTGAGTATGAAGCTCCAAGAATGTTGCTTGAGAAGTTAGATGCCGAGCTTGTAGAAATGAAGCGATGCAAGACTAATGGTCTTTGCTGTGGAGCAGGAGGTGCACAGATGTTTAAAGAGCCTGAAAAGGGCGAAAAGGACATCAATATAGAAAGAACAGAGGAAGCTCTAGCTTTGGAGCCTAAAGTAATTGCAACAGGTTGTCCATTCTGTAACACAATGATGACGGATGGAGTGAAGCACTTTAACAAGAATGAAGAAGTTGTTGTGAAAGATATTGTTGAGCTTTTGGCTGAAGCAGAAGATTTATAAGAAAATAATTATTTTAAATAGTATTAAAACTCAGGAGCGATCTTGAGTTTTTTGTTTTTAATTCAAAATGGAGTACTTTATTAATAATATGAAGGTGTATGTGAAATTTTTTTATTGATTTTTTTTTAAAAATGGATTTTATTTTTTATTGATGCCTTGCTTATATAGAATAACGTGTAACATATTGAACTAAAATATTTTAAAAATAATTCCTCAATTGTGGAAAATAATATTAGCTTTGCAAAAATATTTAAAAAACACAATTATGAAAAAATCATTACTGATTGCGGGTATTCTATTATCCACTCTTACATTTTCACAAACTTGGAATACTGCAGGAAACTCAGGGACTTCTTCTACAAATAATTTTGTAGGAACAACAGATAATCAATCCCTAATTCTCAAAGCTAATAATTCAGAAGGTTTGCGTGTATTACCTGATGGTAATGTAAGGATTGGAGGAAATATTGACCCTGTAACAACTAATACTTCTACGTTAAGGGTTTATAGAGACTTTATCCCAACTATTGAACTCGCTAATCCATTTGGACGTTTTGAAATTTCAAAATCGGCTTGTAATGGTTGTGCTGCTTCTGGTGCTATACCAGGTGATACTGTTTTAAGAAATCTAGGTGCTAGTCATAATATAATACTTTCTATTCCAGATAATGCTAATGACGGTGCTTCTTTTATTGGTATTAATGATGGATCACATGGTACATGGATTAAATTCTTCAATAATGCAACAGCAAAATTTGATGGTAAAATAACAGCAAAAGAAGTTGAAGTTAAAGCCAATGTTTGGGCAGATTATGTATTCAAAAAAGATTATAAGCTTAATTCTCTAGAAGAAGTAGAAAAGCATATTAAGGAAAAAGGGCATTTGCCAAATATTCCATCTGCTGATGAAGTTACGAAAAATGGGCTTAATTTGGGTGAAATGGATGCCAAACTTCTTGAGAAAATTGAAGAACTTACTCTTTATTCAATTGAACAGGATAAGCAGATAAAATCTCAATCCGAAGAAATTAAAGAATTAAAAAAACTGGTTCAACAATTTCTTTCTACAAAATAACACAAATACTAAAAATGAAAACAAAATTACTTTCTATAATTTCATTGTTTATAGGCTTTTTAGGTTTTTCTCAAACCGAAGTTTATTTTAAATATGATGAAGCAGGAAACCAACGATATAGAGGACCGAATGTTAATGGTAAAAATACTGAAGAGTCAAAAAAAGCAGAATCTAAAGTAGTACCTTTGGTTCAGCCTCAAACAAGAATTGATGAAAAAGCCTTCTTGAAGCAGATTAGGTTATACCCTGTTCCTGTCAATGATTTCCTTACAATAGATTGGACTGAAGAAGTAGATAGTTTAATTGAATCTGTTTCTCTTTACCAACATAGTACGGTTCACTGGAAATTCCAACAACAAAATATTCCGAGTCTTAACAGACAGTTGAAGATCAACATGTCTGGCTATGAGTGGGGTGTTTACGTTGTACGCTTTACTTTAAAAGACGGAAGAATTTTCAGTAAAAACATTACAAAACGATAATAGTTAACCATGAAATTTTACGACACAAAAATGAAATTCATTTTATCAATTATACTGTCCTTATGTTCTGTACTAGGCTTTTCACAGACCATACTCTACCAGACAGAAAACACTTCCCGAACAGTTCAAGATCCTCAGACGGTAATCCTTACTGAAGGTTTTCATGCTAAATCGGATGTTTCCAATCCATTTATTGCCAAAATTGGGCCTTCAACAGGAAATCCGGGTGGCGGACCTGTTGATTCCGGTGCTGGTGCAGGTAATCCATCTGGAACAACTGCTCCACCTGGACAAAGCTTTCATGATACTGCAGGAAACATTGAAGTTAACGGGGGTGGTCAATTACAGTTCACTTTAGCAATTACCTTACCCCCAGGTGTGAAAAATATTGCACCTAATATGAACCTAACTTATACGAGTAATTCAGGGAATGGAGCTATGGGGTATGGTTGGTCGATATCTGGAGTAACTGCCATATCAAGAATGGGAAAAACTATTGAAAGAGATGGAGAGCAAATAGGTGTTAAACTAGATAATTCTGATTATTACACATTCAATGGACAAAGATTGATCCTAAAATCAGGAGAATACGGGAAAAATGGAGCCGAATATGTTACCGAAAAGTATTCTAATATAAAAATTAAATCCTTTGGAGCAATCACTGCACAACCCTGGCAGGGTCCTGAATATTGGATAGTTACTTTTGAAGATGGATCACAGGCTTGGTATGGAGACCCGCCAGCAACTTCTTATAATGCTTCGACAACGCCTTTAGAATATAATATTTCAAAGTGGAAAGATGCACAAGGAAATTATATATTATATGATTACATGCAAGGCCAGGGAAATTCACAAAATCTAGCTACAATCGATAGAATTAGATGGGGAGGGAATGAAAATTTAAATACTAGTCCAGTTAATATAATTATTTTTAATTATGTTCCCAATACTTTATCCGAATCATATTATATAGCTGGAGTTCCTTTCGTTCAGGATAGGATACTTGATAATGTAATTGTTGCTAAGAATAACGATATATTTAAGAAATATACTATTGAATATGGATCTAACAGTACAAACTATCAATTTGTAAATAAGATTACTGAAAGTAACAGCCAGGGAGCTTCTGCAAATTCTATAAAATTTGAATATCCTCAGGCTACACCAATATCTATTGAATATAATTATATACAAAGTGCTGATCCATTTAGTGGTGTAAAACTTACTGGTGACTTTAATGGCGATTCTTATATTGACTTTGTAATGGATAATGGTACCATAAAACTTGGTGCATTCAACAATGATACTTTTACAACGTTTACTACTAATAAGGTTTTTGCAAGCAATGCAAAGGTAGTTAATACTTTATTAGATGAAGAGGGTGAGGTTTATAATGGTAACGGCGTTGTTGAATATAAAGACGGTAAAGTTTTAGGCTATATTTATAGAAATAATACCTTTGTAAAAGTATTCGAGAGAAATATGTTGCTGGGTTCCTCTGATGACATGATCACTTTAGAAGTAGGTGATTTAGATGGTGATGGTATATCTGATCTTTTTATTGATGATGGAGATCAAGGTGCATTTAATACAAAAGTTGTCGTTGATCTTAAATATCCAAGTACAGGATTTTATTACATTCTTCCGCTAACCGATGAAAATTCATATACAGATCAGAAATATATGGATATTGACGGAGATGGAAAGGTAGAAGTCATTAATGTTCAAGGGTCTCAATATACTGTTTTTGAATTTGTAAAATACAGCTCTAATCAGTATCTGAAGAAAATACGGTTTTCAGGTAGCCTAATGGAAACTAAAGACTCAGAATTCCCTGTATTATTCGGTGATTTCAATGGAGATGGAAAATTAGATTTTACGATTCCTGTTACGGATAATGCTATAGGTAAGCCAGATAATTGGAGATTCTATATAGGAACGGGTAAAGGATTTAATAATTTTCTTAAAACTGAATTTTTTACATATAGAAAACCTAAAACAACACCTGGTAATGGTTATACTATATCAGCACAGCAATACTTTTTTTCCATTGCTGACATGAATAAAGATGGGAAATCAGATATAGTACAAATTTTCTCATATAATCAAGTTAATAATTTTAGTGCACAAGGGTATAGAGATTTCGGCTATGTAGTAAGTACTAAATTGGCAAATGGAGCGGGATCTGGTGGTACATTAAATTTTGCTGCAACACCATCATTTGTAAGTCCTACTTATCAGGTACAGAATATTGATGACTTAACATTATTTGCTCCCCTTACCAGTCCAATCAAAGCAAATAATAATTATTATAATGTCTTTTTATACTGGAAGCAATATTTGCATAGATTAAAAGCTCCTACACCGATTGCTGAATTGGCAAGAATAAAATCTATTAATCAAGGAAATGATAGAGTAATTACTGATATATCTTATGCAGAAGCTACTCCGGAAAGTAATAATATTTATAATAAGACGAAGAAAGAATTTTATCCTTATTTTTCTAGTGAGAGAGCCAATCAAACATTTCTAGTTTCTCAGTTAAGACAAGCTGGAAGAAAGCAAGATTTCAGATATAGAGGCTTTACAGGTAATTTACATGGTAAAGGAATGATAGGCTTTAATCAGGTCGCGCGTTCATCGTTTTATGCAGATGGCTTTGAAAATACTAAAATTTGGTCAGGATTAGAAATTGATATTGAAAATGAAGGTGTTCCTGTCAAGGAATGGTCAATCAGAACAAATAATGAAAATCAAATCTTCCCACCTGATATTTCTGAAAACAATACACAATTATTAAGTTTTAAGTCAACTTTATACCAAACGGATAAACTAATTAATGGTCAGGTAGTAACAAATGTTGCAAATGCAGATAAGCCAAAAGTTGTAATAGCACGTGTTCCCCAAACCATAACAGAGAAAGATTTTTTAACTGGAACAAATTCAGTTAGCGAAATCACCTATGGAAATTATTATCTTCCTTCACATAGTTTAACAAATATTAATAATGGTTATTCTATAACGACCTCAGAATTTGAATATGTTCATAATCCTTCTGCAGATGGAGCAGATTATTATATAGGTAGACCAACATCTAAGACAGACGTTTCAAAGGCCTACGGAGATGTTAAATTTGCTAAAGAAGAGTATTCTTATGAAAATAATCTCTTGAAAACTATTATAAAGTGGAATAGAGATAATTCAGAAAATACTATAGAAACTAATGGTTACGATGATTTTGGAAATGTTATTAAAAAAGAAATTAGGAACAGTTTAGATTCTCAAGTTCAGACCGTAAGTACAGAGTATGATTCTCAAGGATTCTTTGTATTAAAGCAAGTAGATAATCTTGGTTTAGAAACCGAATTTACTTATAATGGCTTTGGTCAAGTACTAACTCAAACAACACCGCTAGGTAATATTCAGACAAATACTTATGACGACTGGGGGAAACTTCTGAAATCTAAAAACAATTTAACCGGAACAACAACATATCAGTATGATAGAAATAGTAATTTTAATATAACAGTTACGCAATATGATTCTGATGGTGATGTAACGAAGAAATTTACTAATAAATTAGGGCAAAAATATAAAGTCTCTACGAAGGCTTTTGGACAGGGGCAGTTTGTTTCAAAGGATTTCCAGTATGATGCTCTAGGAAGAACTATAAAAGAAAGTGAACCTTATTTTGAGGGACAAAATGCTTCTCAATGGAATACCTCTACTTATGATGATTCTGTATTCCCTACAAAAGTGTCTGTTGTTGCGTTTAATGGAAAACAAGTAGAAACATCTGTTACAGGTTTAACAACAATTGTAAAGCAACCCAATAATTATAATAAAATAACATCAAAAACAGCTGATGCTTTAGGCAATATTGTTTCATCAACTGATCAAGGAGGAATGATACAGTTCTCTTATAATGCAGCGGGAGAGCAGATAGAAGCTAAGTATGCTGGAAATATTGTTAAAACCCAATATGATGCCTGGGGAAGAAAATCAGAATTTAATGATCCTTCGAATGGTGTTTATAAATACGAATATGATGGTTTTGGGCAGTCCAAAAAGATCTTCAGTCCAAAAGGAACTAAAGAATATAAATACAATGCTTTAGGTCAGCTTATTACGCAAAGCGAAGTGTCTACAGTTGACGGAGGGCAGGCTACCAATAAAACAATAAACTACACCTATGATGATAAAGGCAGGGTTGTTTCAAAGTCAGGAACATCCAAAGGAAAAGCCTACAGTTCAAACGTAGTTTACGATCCGCAGGGCAGAGTGTTATCTTCATCAGAAAGTAGTAATGGAAAATATTTTATAAAAAAAGGCATTACCTATGACGATAAAGGAAAAATAGTTTCATATGAAAAGCAATTGTATTCTTCCGGAACTCTTACAAATGTTCAAATAGAAAATGTGTATAGTTCGTGGGATGGACAATTGTATCAGGTTAAAGATAAGGTAACTGGAAAGGTACTGTGGGAATTACAAGGAACCAATGCCAGAGGACAGGTTGTAAATGCAAAGCTTGGTATGTCTATTATAAATAATGATTATAATAATGATACAGGATTGTTACGAGAGATCAAGCATACTACTTCTCCTTCACAAACTATTCTTAATATTAAGTATACATTTGATGCCGTTAAGAATGAATTGAAACTCAGAACGACTTTAGGAGATTTCAATCTCATTGAATCATTCGATTATGACGACAACAATCGTTTGGTAAGCTGGACAAATCCAAGGACAGGACAAGTCTCTTCCAATACCTATGATGTTAAAGGTAGAATTATAGAAAATGATCAGGTAGGAGCTATTAAGTTTGATAACTCTTCGAAGATTTATCAGGCAACAGGAATGACTTTGAATGCGGCAGGAACACAGAATTATAATAATGACTTAATTCAAAGCATTACATACAATGAAAACAATGATCCTGTATTTATTGATGGGGAAAAAGGAGATGTTGCCTTCCAATATGGCTTAACAAATATGAGACAGAGAGTTACCTATGGAGGTAATTTTGGAGCCGATAATGATGGGAAGTTTACCAAGTTTTACAATGAGGATGGAAGTTTTGAAATATCAAAAGATAATACTACAGGTAAGGAAAAACATATTATTTATATAGGTGGAACACCATATGAAAGTAATATTATATATTTGAAAAACTTTGATGAGAGCAGTGGTTCTTTTAAATTTTTGCATAAAGATTATTTAGGAAGTATTCTGGCGATAAGTGATGAAACAGGAAACAAGCTGGAACAAAGACATTTTGATGCCTGGGGTAACTTTACTCATCTTAAGATAGGAGGCGGAGCAATTATTACCGATAAAAATACTATTGATAATACTTCATTATTAGTAGATCGAGGATATACAAGTCACGAGCATTTTGCGGAGATTGGAATCATCCATATGAATGGTAGATTATATGATCCGTTGTTGAGAAGATTCTTAAATGCAGATGAGAATATTCAGGATATTTTTAATACACAGATTTATAATAAGTATGGGTATGTAACGAATAACCCTCTGATGTATACGGATCCTGATGGAGAATTCGCTTGGATAATTATTGGGGCGGTTGCAGGAGCTTGGATAACAGGCGCAAAAGCTAACGGAACCTGGAATCCTATGAAATGGAACTGGGGGAATACTTGGGGTAAGATTGTAATGGGAGCCGCAATAGGTGCGGTTACTGGAGGTATTGGTTCTGCTGTAGGAGTATCTGCCCTTGCTGCTATTCCCGCTTCATGGGGGATTTCTGGAGGAATTCTGGGAGGAGCTATTTCTGGTGCTGCTGGAGGTGCTGTAGCTGGAGCCCTTAATGGTTTTACTACTGCTGTAATGTTTGGGGAGAATGTATTAGAGGGTACTTTGATGGGAGCGGGATCTGGTTTTGTGGCAGGAGGTGTTTTGGGAGGTGTTTTGGGAGGAGCACAACAAGCAATAAACAATGCTAAAGGAATTGGTACACCAGGAACTATTTTAAAAGGTGCTCCTATTGCTGAAGGAAGAAGTGCTTGGACGCTAAATAATGTTTCAAAAACTACCACAACTGGAGCAACTCCGAAAGGAAGCTTAACTAATACTGTTATTGTAGGAGAAGCATCTGGAGATTTTGAAGTTGGGAAGAGTCTTGCCACTGAAGTTCCAGGGGAGGCAATTTATAAAGCAGATACCAATCTTGCTAAGGTGCCTCAAGAAGAAATACTAGTACGCCATCACACCTCGTATAAAAACCTAAAATTAATTAAGAAAAGTGGATTTCTTAACGCTTCTAGAGCTGAGCCATTTGGGGTGGATGTAGAAGTAGCTCCTTTTGTAAATCCAACTAAAGCTGATTTAAGCCAATGGGGTAGAGGATCATATATTGAATTTTATGCTCCTAAAAGTCAGTTAGGAGTACCTCCTGGTTATTTAAAAGGTGGTAATGGAAATCCGGGAAGGATATTCACTGATGGGTTAAAGCCTTTTGACTTAAAAGGGACTGATCCAAAATTTGTAAGATGGAATTGGTTAGGATTTTAAATAAAAAAAATGAAAAATATTAAAATAAAATATAATCAGTTATTATTTTTATACGCTTATTTAAGATTAATAGATCTGTCATTAGACAGAAGCAAATGGACTACTTGGAAAGAGTTTCAAGATTATTTTAAAAATATTCCCGCACCTTCGTCCGTAGCCCAATATCTTATATACAATTTTCAATTACCAGAAACAGATTATAAAAACTTTAGTTTTTCTTCTGAAGAAAAGCTATGGACTAATAGATTAAGAACAGTCTTTTTTAAAACTTTATATTTTAGGAAGAATGATATTCTTTATTGTTGTAAACTTTTGTATGATTTTGATAGTTTGCTTAATTCTGATAATGAAACGTATCACTTAGATATTGAAAAGTTAAGATTAAATATTGCTAAATACTATTCAAGAGTTCTAGGAAGAATGATCCTGTGGAAAGATTTGGATAAACTTATGATAATTGAACATTTTTTTCAGAATGAGAATTTTGATCACTTGAACTTAAATGATGTTATTCCAGATGATTTTTACAATATATAATTTGTAGGATTTTATAAAAAGAAGCTGACCAGCTCTTCTATAAAAATAAATCCCCGCTGCCCCCCGCTGCGCAAAGTCTGTGACTTTGAGTGATAAAAAAGAACCGTTACGATATAGTAGCGGTTCTTTACATATCATAATTAAAATACAGTTGAAGATTTAAGAAAATGCGAATCAACAAAAGAAATCCTTGAGTTTTTTGTTTTTAATTCAAAATTGTATCTTGCAAGAACATAGAAAACCAATATGAGAAGTATTCTGGCTTCATTTTTTAGATTTATTTTAAGCTTTAATTTTTTCAGGCAGAAATATTTTGCATTTCATAAATATATTTTTAAGCCTTATCATCTTTTTCGAAATGTAAAAAAGACAATCGTTTATAGAAACTCTATCAAACTCAATATCAATCTTGATGATTGGATTCAACAACAGATTTACTTCTTGGGAGAGTATGAAAAAGATGAAATTGATTATTTATATAAAACTTTAAAGGAAGGCGATACTTTTATTGACATTGGAGGAAATATTGGCTTGTTTTCACTTAATGCATCTAAAATTGTTAAAGAAAAAGGCAAAATTTATTCATTTGAAGCTTTTCTACCGAATTATGAGCAGTTTAAAAATCATATTAAAATAAATGATTTTAAAAATATTACACTAGAGCATCTCGCAATTTCTGATCAAAAAGGTTTTATTGAGATTCTTTACAACGAAACCTATGATAATGTTGGTATGGCATCTTCTTACCTTCAGGAATATACTTCAAAAGAAAAAGTTGAGAGTATTAGCTTGGATGATTATATAAAAGAAAAGGGAATTTCGCATATTGATCTAATTAAAATAGACATCGAAGGTGCCGAATATTCAGCTTTAAAAGGAATGGAAAAGGTATTAACCGACATCCAACCAAAAATCATAATAGAAATAAACAATATCGCCCTCAAAGCCTCCAACCGCAGCGAGAAAGAATTAATCCAATTACTCACCGAAAAAGGCTACACCAAAACAAAAGTACTCAGCCAAAATGAAAATTCTTATAATGCTGTTTTCGAGTTTATTCAATAATCCAGATAGATCGCAATAAGTCACAATTCTTAGTATTTGAAGAAAAAATCGTAATTTTATACTTTAAAAATCATCTAAAATGAAGATTGAAGAATCAAGTATCGTAGAAGCTAACGACTATAGAGTTATTATATATCCGGCATCAAGAGCTTTCACAACGAAAGAAGCAAAGACAGTTACTGAAAAATTGTATGATTTTCTGGCAACTTGGGCTGCACACGGAAAACCGCTTTCATCATCTTTTAAGATCGAGAAAAATCAGTTTATCGTGGTTTGTGTGGATGAGGAGAAAGAAATGGCTTCCGGATGTAGTATCGATGCACTAGGTAAGATCATGAGAGAGATCGATGAAGAATATCAATTAGGTTTATTCGACAGAATGAAGGCGAGTTTCGTAGAAAATGGCGAAATTAAAACCTTAAAATTGATCGATTTTAAAACAAAATTGAGAAACGGAGAATTATCAAGAGACATCGAGGTTTTTGATTTTTCAAAAAACACATATCTTGATTTCCTAGGTCATTTTCTTTTGCCAATTGATAAAAGCTGGGCTGCTTCTATAAAATAATTTCTCTTGAAAATACTTTTTATTTCCTCATGGTTCCCAAACAAACTGGAGCCTACTAACGGTAATTTTGTGCAGCGTCATGCGGAAGCTGCTGCATTGTTACATGATGTGGAAATATTACATACAATCGGAGATTTCAACCAAAAAGAAGAGTTTATTTTTGATGATAAAATAATAAATGGCATCAGAACATTGATTATTTATTACAAAAACTCCAACAATCCGGCTCTGAATTTCTTCAGGCGAATGAAAGCCTACAAAATGGGATTTGCCAAGATGCAAAAGCCAGATTTGGTTCATGCCAGCGTTCTTCATAACAATATGCTGTTTGCTGTGTATTTGAAGAAAAAATATAAAATTCCATTTGTGGTTACAGAGCATTGGACGGCTTTACAGGAGCAAAACCTTGACAAAACTTCTAATAATATTAAACGAATTGCAAAGTATATCGCTAAAAATGCGGGTTATATTTTGCCCGTAAGTTATAATTTAAAAGACAGTTTAAAACAATTAGGAATTACAACTCCAATGAAAGTGATTTCAAATGTTGTTGATACCGAACTTTTTACTCTTACGCATAAAGCCGAACAATCTGAAATTAAATTTCTTCACGTATCAAGCTTAATTCCACGTAAAAGACCAAAAGATATCATTAATACTATTCATTTGTTACATCAAAACGGATTTCAGGTGAGTTTGGAAATCGGTGGCGATGGTGAAACTGAATCTTTGATCAATTTGGTTAAAGATTTGAATGCTGAAAATTATATAAAAGTTTTTGACGCAATTACTTATGGTGAAGTTGCCGAAAAAATGCAGAACTCAGATTATTTCATCTTATTTAGCGAAAACGAAACTCAAGGCTGTGTAATTTTGGAGTCTTACGCTTGCGGAAAACCTGTGATCTCAACAAAAGTTGGAGGTGCTGCCGAATTTATCATTGATGGTTTAGGAATCGGAATTGAAAAAAACAATACAGATCAACTTTACAGCGTTTTAGAAAAAATCTGCAAGAAGGAATATTTTTTTAAAAATGAAACTGAGATCAGACAATTCTCTGTAAACGGTTACTCAAGAGAGTCTATAGCGAATCAATTTACTGAAATTTATAATGAAGTTATTGCTAAAAACAAGCTGTCGTGAAAAGTCTGAAAGATTTTTTAAGAAGTTTTTTTAATAATAGCGGGCATTATGTTTTCTTATCTTTCCTCATAGCCAAGATCTGTGGATTTATCGGTTCTTTATTGATTATCAGACTGCTTCCCGAAAATGAATTCGGAGTATTAAGTATCGTTCTTTCGGTTTTAACTATTTTTTTACCGTTTACAGGTTTTGGAAGCGGTCAGAGTTTAATGAGATTCGGTTCTATTTCTTCTGATGAAAATGAAAAACTTAAAATATCATCCTATTTTTTTTTCAAAGGAATTTTATTTGAAATTATATTAATTATCCTGTTTTTAGGAGCTTCAATATTTTATTTCAATAAATATGAAGATATTTTCATCATTTTTATTTTTTGCGCAATAAGACTTGGAGGATATTATTTTGTCAATCATATTCAGGCTTTTTATAGAATTACAGGAAAAAATCAAACCTTTGCTAGAATTAATAATGTAGTAAATATTGGAGGATTAATCTTACTATTTATCTGCACTTATTTCTTTAAATTCTACGGATATCTTATTGCAATTGCGATTACACCTTATTTAGCCTTATTCTGGCTTAAAAAAGATATTTATTTATCCCGAAAATTTATCCCGAAAAATTATAAAGAAATGTGGCGTTACGGTGCATTTACCGCTGCAACCTCACTTATTTCAGAGACGTTGTTTTCTTTAGACATTCTATTGCTCGGATTTTTAATGAATGAAACTGCCGTTGCCAATTACAGAGTGGCGATTTTAATACCTTCCAATATTACATTTTTAGCGGTAAGCTTTTTACAGAGCGATTTTCCGATACTTTCAAAGAATTATAGGAATAAGAAATTTCTCAGCTCATATGTTGTCAATTTTCATAAAATATTTTTACCGATCTGTGCAGGAATATTTATTTTCTTTTTCTTTTTTGATGAATATATTCTACAGTTTTTTTTCGGGAAGACTTATGTTGAAAATGGAACTTTATTAATGATTTTATTGATCGGTTTTAATGTTGGGATGTTGACCAGAAACCTTTACGGAAATTTACTACCCGCAGTAGGAAAAATCGAGATCAATACGTGGATTAGCGTAGCTTCACTTCTTATTTTATACGGAGTATCCTCTTTTTTAATTCCGACGTACGGAGTTGTTGGGATGGGAATTGCGATGACTTCTACGTTACTTATTTCAGGATTTTCTTACATGGTATTTTTCTTATTATACCTGCGAAAACTTTCTTAATTACAAATCTTTATTATCTTTGTTGGAATGAAAAATGTTATTTTCGGAATATTGATCGTATTTTTTGCACTTCTAAGCTGTAGAGGTGGTGAAGATGATATTCAAAAAATAGATCAGATATTTAATCTTTATATTAAAAATTCAGCAGGAAAGGATCTACTTAATAGTAAACTGGACAGTACTTTTGTATCAGTTTCCATGAACGATGTTTTTGGAACGACAGATAATGCTCCGGTTACATTTTCGATGCAGAAAACTACGGATACTGTTAATTATATCGAGTATATTGCTGGCGCTAAAAGAATAACTCTAGATTCCGTAAGTCCGGAAAACAGAACATATCATTCGAAAATTGCATTGGCTTTACGACTGTCTGTAAACAAAGTAGTCACTGATACAATCAATGATACCCTGGAAATTGAGTATAAATATACTCCAACCGTATTCGAGGTCTCGAAAGTATATTACAATAACGAACTGAAGTTTACAAAACAACCAAATGTTCCAAACGTAGTTACGATCATAAAATAATTTTTAAATTTGCACAACTGTTAGATAATTTATGTCTAACATTCTAATAACTAACATCTAAATACAATGTTACAAGTCAATTTTTTGCGCGACAATAAAGAACGCGTTTTAGAAGGTCTGAAAAAAAGGCAATTCAAAAATCTTGAGTTGGTAGATGATGCTATTGCTACTGACGACGAAAGAAAAAAAATCCAATTTGAATTAGATTCTCAACTTTCAGAAATCAACAAGATCTCCAAAGAGATTGGATTGCTGATGAAAGAAGGTAAAAAAGAAGAAGCAGAATCTGCAAAATCTAAAACAGCACAATACAAAGAGTCGAGCTCAGAATTGAAATCTCAGTTAGAAGTTAAAGAAAAAGCTTTATTAGATATTTTATACCAGATTCCGAACATTCCATATGAATTGGTAAAAAGCGGAGCGTCTGCAGATGATAACGAAATTGTTTATCAGTCTCATGATGTTGAAGGTCTTGGTGAAGGAGCAATTCCTCACTGGGAATTAGCTAAAAAATATAATTTGATTGATTTTGAATTAGGAGTTAAAATTGCCGGTGCCGGTTTCCCTGTTTATTTAGGAAAAGGGGCAAGATTGCAGAGAGCTTTGGTTCAATATTTCTTAGATAAAAATGTTGAGAAGGGATATATGGAAGTAAATCCTCCTCACGTTGTAAATGAAGCTTCAGGATACGGAACAGGTCAGTTGCCGGATAAGGAAGGGCAGATGTATTATATTCAGGCAGATGATTTATATTTAATTCCAACAGCGGAAGTTCCGGTTACGAATTTATACCGTGATGTTTTGTTGGAGGAAAAAGATCTTCCGATTAAAAATACTGCGTTTTCTCAATGTTACAGAAGAGAAGCGGGAAGTTATGGAGCTCACGTAAGAGGTCTGAACCGTCTTCACCAATTCGAAAAAGTAGAAATTGTAAGACTTGAAAAACCTGAAAATTCTTACGCTGTTTTGGAAGAAATGGTTGAGCATATCAAAGAAATCTTAACGGATCTTGAACTTCCTTACAGAGTTTTGAGACTTTGTGGTGGAGATACAGGCTTTGCGTCTGCAATGACATACGATTTTGAAGTTTGGAGTGCTGCTCAGGAAATGTGGTTAGAAGTAAGTTCAGTTTCTAATTTTGAAACGTTCCAGGCGAATCGTTTGAAATGCCGTTACAAAACGGATGGTAAATCTCAATTAGTTCATACTTTAAATGGTTCTGCAATGGCTTTACCAAGAATTATGGCTGCTTTGCTTGAGAATAATCAAACTGAAGAAGGTATTAAGCTTCCTAAAAAGGTTGCTGAATATGCGAGATTTGATGTAATTAATTAAGCTGAAAAAAAGTTTAAACTAAAATAAAAAACCACCGAAATTTTCGGTGGTTTTGTTTTATTCGGTAATAATGATTATTTTTTTGTCTGCGTTTTGAAGTTTTTCGCCTTTATCAAACATCGATTTTAGATCATATTCTATTTTTACAGAATGGTCGTCAACTTGTTTCAGCCAATCGTGTTTTCCGGTGATGGATTTTATTTTACCTTCAAATTTTAATGTAGTTTCAATTTTTTTGAAAAACATCATCATCATTCCTTCGGTTTTTCCGTCGTCTCCGGCTTCAGATTGTCCGTCAGGAGATTGTTTTGATAATGCTTCCTTAATGCTTTTTAGATTAAAATTATTCGTATCAATTGTTAACGTTTTACCGTCCCAAAGATTATAGATATTTTGTTCTAAAGGAAGTGTTTCCTGTTTTGTAAAGTTATTTAAAGCTTTATAATCAGTTTGAGTGAAATGATCTAATTTTAATGAAAAACCAACAGGATCATTATTTTCTTTGGAAGATTTCATGAAAATTTTCTTCATGATTCTTAAAGAATCCGGATCTTTTGTAGTTTTTCCCTCCTTTTTTTCCAATTCATAAATGCTGGTCCAAGTTGTAGGAAGTTTATCCATATCTCCAAACTCTTTTTTGTTTTGTAGGGAATCGGGAGTCATGGCTTTCATTTCTTTCATGAATTCCTTCATATCAATATCGGTCAGCATGGTTGATGCTGCGTCTTTATGATAAACAATTTCAGAATTAATCACGCAGGATTGCAGCACAAAAAGGCTGATTAAAAGTAAAAGTAGATTTTTTTTCATGGTTTTAGTTATGGTTAATGACAATTGACTGTACTGTGCTGATGAGTGCTGTGATCGCCCGGTAGATGGCAATCGCCTTGATTATCTTTAGAAATAGTCATGGCTTCAGCTCTTGGAGAAATGTAAGGAATTCCGAGTTCCAGACCTCTTACGATAAATAATCCTCCTAAAACGATCATAACTACAGGAATTACTTTTAAAACTTTTACTCTAAAAGCCTGATTCATCAAGTTTCCAACAAGAACTACCGCAAACATGAATGGAAGTGTTCCCAATCCAAATAAAGCCATATATGTAGCTCCCTGCCATATTCCTCCGCTTGCTAAACTTGCCGTTAAAGCCATGTAAACCATTCCGCAAGGTAAGAACCCGTTAAGGATCCCTGTTGTAAATCTTGAACGGTAATCTGCTTTTTGCAGCAATCTTCCTAAATTCGATTTAACTTTAAATAAAAATTTAGAAAAGAAAGGAATTTTCGAAGCAAAATCTTTTCCTCCAAAAGAAAATACAGCCATTATAATCAATAAGATTCCGACAGCTATTGTTAAATATTTCTGAAAACCTGCCATTTCAAAACCTTGTCCAATAATTCCTAAAACTGCTCCTAGAAGAGCATAGGTGGAAATTCTTCCGAATTGGTACGTTAGATTTTGAAGATAATAATTGGTAGCCTGTTTTTTTGTCAATCCCATCGATAAGGCAATAGGTCCGCACATTCCGATACAGTGAAATCCGGAAGCGAAACCCAAGCCGATAGCCGATAAAATAAGTGCTATTTCCATATCACATCATAATCCATTCTGTAGTCTGTTTTATCTTTCGTCCACATCAATCTCAGCGTATAATTTCCTGGTTTTAATACTTTTCCCGGAATTAAAATGGATTGATTTGCATCCAGCTGTTCAGATTTTTTAATATCTAAATTCTGGTCATCGGTTCTGTTTAATACAAATTTTACCGTTGTGTTAGAATTATCATATCCTTTAGGAAAGATTACTTTAATTCCGTTTGTATCTTGTTTATATGTAGGTTTTTCCTGTAAGTCGTCTGCTTTCTTCTTGGCATCAATTACATCCTGGTATTTTAATTCTTCTTCATAATAATTATCGGTTACCATTTCAGAATTCTTCTGCCCGTTCGGGAAAAGAAATAACATCGATAAAATAAAAACTATGAATGCAAATAATGCAATTACAACACCGTGTCCCCAACTAAAGTTTTTCATTATGTAAATTTTATTATTTTCTAAAGGTCATCTGAAATTATGTTCCATTTTGGTTTTATGCTTCAAAATCAGGATAATTTCATTGCTAAAATTTAAAACTGTAATTTAAATGGTCCTTCAAAATAGGTTTGATAAGAATCGATCAATTTTCCTTTCATATCATATACTCCGATCGAGATGTTTTGTTTTGAAAGTTTCATATCATCCTCAGGGAAGCTGATATTGATGGTTCCTTTTGACATTTTATCTCTGTCTACAGTAATTTTGCTTGATGCGCTGTAGATGATTTCACCATGTTTTGGCTCGATTACTTTTATCGTTACAATTTTCTTGTCGTTTGTTTTGTTTAAGAAAGTATAATTGTAGGTATTGGTAATTTTTCCGTCTCTTACAAAGAATGTACTTCCTGCAGGTTTGATGAACTTGGCTTCCATTTCTCCACGATTATAAAGTAAGAATCCTAAGAATCCAACCAATAAAGCCAGAACGACCGCAAAACCTTTCATTCTTCCTGTGAACTTAAATTCAGTTCCCTGTTCAATTTCGTTTTCAGAAGCATATCTGATCAATCCTTTTGGAAGACCAACTTTCTCCATTACTTCATCACATGCGTCAATACATGCAGTACAATTGATACATTCCAGCTGTTGCCCGTCTCTGATGTCGATTCCTGTAGGACAAACTACTACACATTGATGACAGTCGATACAATCTCCTTTTCCGGCAGCTTTTCTGTCTTCACCTTTTCTCCATTTTGATCTGTTTTCACCACGATTAAAATCATAGAAAACGTTGATCGTATCTTTATCAATTAAAACTCCCTGCAATCTTCCGTATGGACAAACCAATGTACAAACCTGCTCTCTGAACCACGCAAATACAAAGTAAAATGCTGAAGTAAAAAGAACCATTACAATAAAATTGGTAGGATGTGCAAATGGGCCTTCTGAAATAATTTTAAATATCTCCTGATAACCAACAATATACATCAGCATAAAGTGAGTGATGACCAAGGAAATGATCATGTAAACCGTCCATTTTAAGCTTCTTTTCCAGATCTTTTCGGTATTCCACTCTTGTCTGTCCAATCTCATTTGGCTGTTTCGGTCACCTTCAATAAGATATTCAATTTTACGGAAAATCGATTCCATAAAAATTGTCTGAGGGCAAATCCACCCGCAGAAAATTCTTCCGAACGCAATCGTAAAAATGATAATAAATATTAAAGATGCGATGGCACCTAATGTAAGAATGAAAAAGTCTTGTGGATAGAAAGGCTGTCCAATGATGTAAAACTCTCTATCAATAACGTTGAATAAAAAGAATGGGTTGCCATTGATCTTGATGAATGGCACTGCAAAATAAATAACCAATAGGGTATAGCTTACAATATCTCTATAGTTGGTAAATTTACCTCTAGGCTTTCTCGGAAATACCCATTTTCTTTTTCCGGATCGCTCCATTGTCCCTATAGAATCTCTGTAAGTCTCAGGGTCCAGAACCTGTCCCTGTCCGCCTCGTACTTCTAATTCTTCTATGTCTGACATTTTGTAATGTGTTTAAAAAAAGAAAAACATAATTCGTTACTATTTTTTAATTTAATAACAAATTATGTTTTTTCATATGTTTTAAAATTTAATTTTAATTATTCTTTTTCCCAATGAGCTTCTGTTCCCTGAGGAGCAGCTCCACCCTGAGCTGGTGTCACTGGCGGTTGCTCTTGATTGATGTGATATACATACGCTGCAATCTTCTCAATCTCGGCTCCGGAAACTTCACCGTTTTTACCGAATGCTCTCATCGCAGGGTTTGTAGGAGAACCATTCCAGTCCATATGGAAAACGTTTTTAAATAAAGTTTTCTCTGGCTGGTTGATCCAGTAGTTATCCGTCAAGTTTGGACCGATACCACCACTACCATCTTCCTTGTGACATGATGCACAGTTGGTTTTGAAAAGCTCTTTACCGTCTGCAATATTATCAGCAGAATATTTTGCTGTTTCAATAGTTACAGGAGGCTGATTTTTTTCGTATTCTGCAATACTTGCAATCTGCTCTTTATATTCTTTTTCATACTCACTTAATGGGTGAGCGAAATCTGTGAAAGAGAATGCGCATATATAAACAATACAAAAAGCAGTCCCAAAATAGAATAAACCTACCCACCATTTTGGTAATTGGTTATCCAATTCCATGATTCCGTCGAAACCGTGGTCAATAAGGATATCTTTTTCTTCTGTAGCAGATTGTTTTTTGAATGCACTTTCATACATTCTCTTTAAGAAAGGAACTTTCTTTTCTGCTAAATATGCTGCTTTTTCTTCTGCAGATAATTTTTTGAATTTATTATTTTCAATTAAATCTCCGATCGAACTGTGGATATAAGCCAAAATAGCGCCTATCACAACAGTACCCCAGAAATATGGTGAAGCTAAAAACGTGTAGCTCTGTACAAACAAATAATAAAAAACTATTAGAAGTCCAATTATTATTAAAATGTTTACAACAACCGGTGTCCTTTGTTTCATAATAAATAGTTTAATTTTTTAAATTAAAATCGTCTCCATCATCCCCCAGTGGAGCTTCTTCTTCTTCCTTATAATATTTTTTAGGTCTGCTAAAAACATATATGATTAAGGCTACGAAGAACATCATAAAGAATATCAGTGCCAATGTTTGATACAAGCCTGCATTTTCGGTATTGGATAATATATCTTTAAAGTTCTGAGGAATCATTTTTGAAGCTTTTAATGTTTAGTTATTACTTGCTGTTTTTATTTCCGTTGTTTTGATATCAGTTCCTAATCTTTGTAGGTAAGAGATAAGAGCTACAATCTCTTTTTTCTCTAATTCTCCTTTAGGTCTCTTAGCATAAGCGTCTTTCAAGTCGGCTGCTTCAGAGAAGATATCTTTTACAATTTTCGAAGCCTGGTTGTCTGCCCATGCATTAGCAGAATCTATCTGAGGTTTTGTATATGGTACATCGAAAGTATTTTTCATTAGTAACATTTTATCAACCATTTTAGATCTGTCTAAGTTTGTTGCAATTAACCAAGGGTAACGAGGCATGATAGAACCTGCAGATGTAGATCTTGGGTTATACATGTGTTTGTAGTGCCAAGAACTTGGGTTTTTACCTCCTTCTCTATGTAAATCTGGTCCTGTTCTTTTTGATCCCCATAAGAATGGTCTGTCATATACGAACTCTCCAGCTTTTGAATACTGTCCGTTTTTACCGTTGAATCTCGTGATCTCATCTCTGAATGGTCTTACCATCTGAGAGTGACAAGCATTACATCCTTCACGGATATAAAGATCTCTACCTTCTAATTCAAGTGGTGAATATGGTTTTACTGCTGAAATCGTTGGTACACTTTTCTTAAGAGATAGTGTAGGGATGATTTCCACAGAACTACCAATAGATATTGTTAAGAAAGATAAGATTCCTAATAATACAGGAGTTCTTTCCAACCAAAGGTGAGTACCTTCTCCTTCTTTTCTGTTTTTTCCGATGTTTGCCAAAGCAGGAGCTTCTGCAGGAACTTCTTTTTGGAATGATCCTTTTCTTACAGTAGCTACAACGTTAACGATCATTAAGATGGCTCCAGAGATGTAGAATAATCCTCCTACGAATCTCATTTTGAAGTAAGGAATGATCGCTGTAACTGTATCCAACCAGTTTTTATACATCAAAGTTCCGTCCGGATTAAATTGTTTCCACATTAACCCTTGAGTAAATCCTGAGATATACATTGGTACAGCATAGAAAATGATTCCTAAGGTACCTAACCAGAAGTGCCAGTTAGCTAATTTTACTGAGTATATTTTTGTTCTCCACAAGATTGGTACTAAATAATAGATAACCCCGAATGCCATGAAACCATTCCATCCAAGAGCTCCTAAGTGTACGTGACCGATAACCCAGTCAGTAAAGTGACCAATTTTGTTGATATTTTTTGTTGCTAAAAGCGGTCCTTCAAATGTTGCCATACCATAACAAGTAACTGCAACTACGAAGAATTTCAAGATAGGATTTTCTCTTACCTTATCCCAAGCTCCTCTTAATGTAAGAAGCCCGTTCAGCATTCCTCCCCAAGATGGTGCAATAAGCATAATTGAGAAACCTGTTCCCACTGCCTGAGCCCAAGCCGGAAGTGCTGTATACTGAAGGTGGTGAGGACCAGCCCAGATATATACGAAAATTAATGACCAGAAGTGAATAATAGACAGTTTGTATGAGAAAACCGGTCTGTCAGCAGCTTTTGGTAAGAAGTAATACATCAAACCTAAAACCGGAGTTGTCAATACGAATGCTACTGCATTGTGACCATACCACCATTGTACGATAGCATCTTTTACCCCAGCATATGCTGAATAAGATTTCCAACCGGTGAAAGATAATGGAACTTCTAAGTTGTTAAAAATGTGAAGCATTGCCACTGCGATCCAAGTACCGATATAGAACCAGATGGCTACATAAAGGTGTCTTACTCTTCTCTTCGCAATTGTTAAGAACATGTTTGCTCCGAAAATGATCCATGAGAATGCAATTAATATGTCAATTGGCCATTCATGTTCTGCGTACTCTTTAGAGGTATTGATCCCCATAAAGAAAGTAACGAACGTAGCAACAATCATAAATTGCCAAGTCCAGAAATGTAACCAAGACAATGTATCGCTGTACATTCTTGTTTTTAATAGTCTTTGTAATGAGTAATAAATACCGGTATAAACGATATTACATACGAATGCAAAGATTACGGTGTTGGTGTGCAACATCCTGATTCTACCAAAACCAAACGCCCCATGTGTGTTTATTAAGCCTTGGATGTTCCCACTCTTCAAACTCTGAATCGTAGTATCATCTGTTCCGAATAAAAATTCAGGAAGTTCCGGGTAGAAAAGCATTAACGCTGCCGTAAGCCCAAACAAGAACCCAATAAGCCCAAAAACTATGGTCGCGTAAAGGAATGCCCGAACAATACTGTTGTCATAACTAAACTTTTGTGTCTCCATATCAACTATTCACTTTTTTCTTCAATTTTATTATTTTCTCCTATTTCTTTCTTGTTGGGTTTATTGCCATCATCTTCTTTTTCCTTGATTTCGCCTGAGTCAAAGAGGATTCGTACTGCCGGAGATTCATCATCTTCGAACTGTCCTTTCCTTGCATTGACTATAAAAACGACCAAGAAAATTGCAGCCAAAGAAACACTGCAGAGGATCATTAAATATAGAATATCCATTTGACAACAAAATTAACCTATTTTCAGGGCTCAAATTTAGTGAAAAATAATGATATTAATCACGAAATAGCCACACTTGCTAATTTAAAATCAGTCTAAATAAGGGCTTTTAAGCGTGTTTTTTGAAATACTTTCTTCCAAGTATCCATGTTGAAACAGTTGTGAATGTAACTACAGTGATGGAGCTTGCAGGCATTATCAGTGCTGCAAAAAGCGGATGCATGTGGCCTGTAACGGCATAGCTTAATCCAACAATATTGTATAGAAAACTAATTATGAATGTCATTTTTACAATAGTGATCGAGCCTTTACAAACGTTTAAGTAGTTGTCTAGAGTTACCACTTTGTCACCGTTCATAATGACATCTGAAGACGGAGTAAAGCTATTGGTGTCATCGGCAATTGCGATTCCTACATTGCTTTGTTTAAGGGCTCCGGCGTCATTTAGACCATCTCCAAGCATGGCAACTTTTAAGTTTTTGTCTTGAAGATTTTTGATATAATTAAGTTTGTCTTCCGGGCTTTGATTGAAAGCCATGGCCTGACAATTTGGAATTAATTCTTTTAATTGATTTTCTTCTGAAGAGTTGTCTCCACTCAGAATATAAATTTTGTAGTTTGTTAATTTTTTAAATAAGTCTTTAAGTTTGGCACGATACTCATTTTTAAAGATGAATTTTCCTAAAAACTCATCATTTTTACTGATATAAACAGCCGTTTCAAGATTTTTTGATTCCTGATTATTATAACGTGCAGAACCAATCTTATAGATATTCCCTCTTACATTGGCTTCGTAGCCTTTTCCTGAGATTTCCTGAAAACTTTCAACAGGGAAATATTCATCCTTAGATTCAATGAATTCGTATAAAGATTTTGAAAGCGGATGGTTTGAATTTTTTAATAAAGTTTTGATATTCAATAAATCAAATTCCTGAATTTCAGGACCATCATATTTGATGTTTGATTTTTTTCTGTGGGTAATTGTTCCGGTTTTATCAAAAACAATGGTATTGATCTTCGCAATTTTTTCAATCGTTAACGTGTCTTTTACATAGAATTTATTTCTACCTAAAATCCTCATAATGTGACCGAAAGTAAACGGAGCAGACAATGCAAGCGCACACGGACAAGCAATAATTAAAATAGCAGAAACAACCTGGAACATAGTATTTAAATCAATAAAATACCAATAAGTTCCTGCAACTAATGCGATACCTAAAATGATGAATGTGAAATATTTACTAACGTTATTTGTCAGCGTATCAAGTCCTGTTTCGTGCTTTTTAAAAGCTTCTTTATTCCAAAGTTGAGTTAAGTAACTTTGATCAACATTTTTGATAACTTCCAGTTCTAAAGAAGATCCAATCTGTTTTCCTCCCGCGAAAATTTTATCTCCGGGTTGTTTGCTGATACTTTCACTTTCTCCTGTAATAAAACTGTTGTCGATATTTCCTTCTCCGTTGATCAGAATTCCGTCAACAGGGATGATTTCTTGGTTTCTAACTAAAATTCTATCACCAACTTTTATTTCAGACAATAAAATATTATCCTGCTTTCCTTCAAAATCAACTTTCGTTACGGCAATCGGGTAGAAAGATTTATAGTCCCTATCATATGAAAGAGCACTGTACGTTCTTTTTTGGAAAATTTTCCCGAGAAGCATAAAGAATAAAAGTCCACAAAGGGTATCGAAATATCCTGGGCCATAATCTGTTACCACTTCATAAATACTTCTTCCGTATAGAACAAAAATTCCTAAAACGATCGGAACATCAATGTTGACGATCTTGTTTTTTAATCCATACCAAGCAGATTTATAATAATCCGAAGCCGAGTAAAATACAACAGGAGTCGCCAGAAGGAATATCAAGGTTCTGAATAAACCTTTGTAATGCTCCATCCAATAATCTTCACCTCCGATATATTCAGGGAAGGCAAGGAACATTCCGTTACCAAAAGCGAAGGCTGCAATGGCAAATTTTATCAGTAAAGATTTGTCGAGATGATCTTCGTTTTTATCAGCGGTTTCAAGACTGATAACCGGTTTGTATCCTAAATTGGTTAAAAATTTTGCTAGTTCGCTTAATTTTAAGTCGTTATGATTGAATGAAACCTGTAAGGTCTTTCTTGTGAAATTAACCTGAGAATACTTAATATTTTCATTTAATGTATGAAGACTTTCTAATAGCCAAATGCAAGAAGAACAATGTATTACAGGGACTTTGAACGTGATCAAGCTGGTGTTTCCTTCTGAGAAATCAGTAACCTTATCAAAGATTTCCGGAGTATCTAAATAATCAAACTGCGAAGAATTCTCATCACTTGGACGAATTCCTGCCGTCTTATTTAATTCGTAAAAATTACTTAAATTATTGGTATTCAGAATTTCGTAGACAGATTTACAACCGTTGCAACAGAAGATCCTTTCATCAAAAAGAATTCTTTCCTTTTCTATACCTTGTCCGCAATGAAAACAGTTCTCGCTCACCTCCATAAATTATTGACTTACAAAATTATAACATTTTTTTTTGTTTATCGTTTTAAAATGTGCTATTTTTGTGATAAATGTCATATAAAATGTCGCAGGAACAACAGATTGCAATTGAAGAGAGGTTCGCCAGAGTTTTTAATGATAAATCATTCAAGGAAAGACTTACTAGTGCAGATTTTGAGAAGTATATCAGCGCCAAAAAGAGGTTGAGTTTTCAAAAGCACGATACCATTTTCGAAGATGGGGAAACTCCAAAAGGAGTCTACTTTTTAGATAAAGGTGCTGCTAAGCTTTCCAAATCGGGAGCTTTCGGGAAAGACCAGATTTTGAGATTTATTAAAGAAGGTGATATCATCGGCTACCGATCTTTGCTTTGTGGAGAAAATTTTCAAGCCAAAGCAGAAGCAATGACAGATATTGAATGTATTTTTCTTCCTGCCGAAGTTTTTATGTATCTTCTGGAGGTAGATCCTCAATTGTCTTTCGTAATGCTTCAAAAAATTTCTTATGAGTTGGGAGAGTCTTCCAACACCATCACTTTCTTAGCGCAAAAAACGGTAAGAGAGAGGTTGGCTGAAATTCTGATTCTATTGGAACAGAAATTAGGCGTTGATCCTGAAGGGTTCATCAAGATTTCTTTAACTAGAGAAGAAATAGCAAACATTATCGGAACCGCTACTGAAAGCGCGATCCGTCTTATCTCTGAATTTAAAGGAGACAGTCTCATCGAAGTAGACGGAAGAAATATCAAAATTCTGAATCACGATAAATTAATGAAACTAGGACACGTAGTTTTATAAATCATACAAAAAAACTTAAGTCGGCGGAAGCCGACTTTTTAACTTTTAAAAAATAGATAAATTATGTCTGTTCACTCTGAAATTAAAAAAGTTACGACTGAAACCTTGCGTAAAATGAAATTCGACAAGGAGAAAATAACGATGCTTACTGCATATGATTTTACCACAGCTAAAATGGTAGATGCAGGTGGAATTGATGCTGTTTTGATAGGAGATTCTGCAGCAAATGTAATGGCGGGTTTTGAAACGACGTTGCCGATTACTTTAGATCAGATGATTTACCATGCCCAGAGTGTTGTTCGTGGAACAAACAGAGCGTTGGTAGTGGCAGACTTACCTTTCGGAACCTATCAGAGTAATCCTGAAAAAGCGTTGGAATCTGCAGTGAGAATGATGAAAGAAGGCGGGGCTCACGCTGTAAAAATCGAAGGAGGAAAAGAGATATCAAAATCTATCAAAAAAATTATCAACGCAGGGATTCCTGTGATGGGACATTTAGGATTGACGCCTCAGTCAATTTATAAATTTGGAACGTATAAAGTAAGAGCTAAAGATGAAGCTGAAGCTGAAAAGCTAATTGCTGATGCGCAACTTTTGGAAGAATTAGGATGTTTTGCTATTGTTTTAGAGAAAATCCCAGCTGATTTGGCTAAAAAAGTAAGTGAAAGCATTACCATTCCAACAATTGGAATCGGAGCTGGACCAGATTGTGACGGACAAGTTTTGGTATATCACGATATGGTTGGAATGAACCAAGGTTTTAGTCCAAAATTCTTAAGAAGGTATCTTGACCTTTATACTGAAATTACAGGAGCGGTTGCTCAATATGTGAAAGACGTGAAAAACGTTGATTTTCCAAACGAAACAGAAAGTTATTAATGAATCAAAATCTTCAAACTGCTCAGGGAGCGATTTCAATTTTGGCCGTTGTTTGTCTTGCAATCGGATGGTTCAATTTATTTTCTCCTGAAGTTAACGCAATTCTTTCCAAAAGAATATTTTATATCGTTGTTGGTATAAGTTTTATTTTGCAGGCTCCATTATTGGTGAACAGAAATTTTGTTTATCCGATGTATATTGCGGCAGCGCTTTGTATCATTGGTGCTTTTCTGCCTTATGATTCAAGAATTTCCGGAATGAAGACTTTGGGACTTTTAGCCGGAGTTATTATTTCGTTTTCCAACAGACCAAATTTCCGAAAATAATACATGGAGGAGCAGATTGTATATGAAGACAACCATCTTTTGGTTATTAATAAAAAAGTCGGACAGCTTGTACAAGGTGATAAAACCGGCGATGAATCTTTATTAGACTCAATCAAAAATTTTATAAAAATAAGAGATGCTAAACCGGGAAATGTTTTTCTCGGTTTGGTTCATCGTATCGACAGACCGACTTCTGGGTTAGTGATTTATGCTAAAACTTCCAAAGCGCTTTCCCGTTTGACCCAAATGGTTAAAAATAGGGAAGTCAAAAAAACGTACTGGGCGGTTGTTGCTAAAGAAATGATTCCGCAAAGTCAACGATTGGTTCATTATTTACAGAAAAACGAAAAAAATAATAAAGCCATTGTCTTCACAAAAGTAACGGACGGAGCAAAAGAAGCAATTCTTACGTATCATGTTATTAAACAGTTAGATAATTATCTTTTGCTTGAAATTGATCTTGAAACAGGAAGACATCATCAAATTCGTGCTCAGTTATCTAAAAGTGGAGTTCCTATTAAAGGAGATTTAAAATACGGCGCACCTCGCTCCAATCCCGATGGAGGAATAAATCTTCACGCAAGAAAACTAGAATTTATACACCCTGTTACCAAAGAAAATATTGAAATTATAGCTCCTGTTCCACAAAATGATGCAATCTGGAGAGCTTGTGAAGAATAGGAAATTATTCTTTAAAAATTAAATTCCGTAGAAATACTTACTTTAAAATAGTGGTTTCACTGTATTTGATTTGATTTTTAAGAAATAGCTTTATGCTATCAATTTTAAAGATCAATATCATGCTTACACTCGGACAACTTAAAGAAGCTACTTGCTCCAAATCAACGTACGCCTCCCAGTTTTTACCTTATATTATAGAAACCTGTAATCATTTTTCTATTAATACACCTTCCAGAATGCTTAATTTTTTGGCGCAGGTCGGACATGAAAGCGGCGGATTATTTTATACAGAAGAACTGGCAAGCGGAAGTGCTTACGAAGGAAGACAGGATCTGGGAAATACTCAAAAAGGAGATGGTGTAAAGTTTAAAGGAAGGGGATTAATTCAAATTACTGGCAGAGCAAATTATAAAGCTGTTTCCATCGCTTTAGGAACTGATTTTGTTGTAAATCCAACATTTTTAGGAGGTAAAAATGTTACCAAATGTAGCAATGTACAACTGAAAAATGCAGCAGAAAGCGCAGCCTGGTTTTGGAATAGCAGAAAACTAAATGTATTAGCAGATCAGATTGATATTACCAAAAATATTGATACCGGAAATAATCTTGTCGTCTTTAAAAAAATCACAAAAACTATTAATGGCGGATATAATGGTTTGCCAGACAGACTGAATAGGTACAAGGCCGGTTTAAGTTATTTTCTTTAATTCTAAAAATAATCTTACCATGAAATATTTACCTTTATTGATCACATTTTTCGTGTCATGCAGCTTTTTAGCACAAAAACCTGTTCTTCACGATTTGAAAGATCCTAAAATGCACGCAGGATGTTATATCGACGGAAAGAAAAATCCGGTTGCTAATTTATCTGAAGAGGGTGGAGCACTTTTTAATTTTAAAGGAAAAGATGAAACTTTCCCAACTATAAAAGGAACAAAAGAATATCCTGAGGCTTTTGGAAATAAAACGTACAAAATCTATATAAAAGTAATTAAATCAACAAAAGTTGGAGATTCTTGTATAGAGGAAAATCAATATTCAATAAAAATTATTTATAAAAAGAAAGCTTATTTCTATACCAAAAAAGGAATGTGTGGCTGCTAATCTTATTATAAATGAGTATTTAAGATTAATCTAAATTACAAAGACTATCTCAAAATTGAAATAGTCTTTTTTCATTCCAACCAAAAATCAATTTTGCGTATTTCAAAAAAATAACTACCTTCGTCCTATACTTTAGGGGTGTCTGTTAACAAACAGACTGAGACTTTACCCTTTGAACCTGATCTGGATCATACCAGCGTAGGGAAAAGTGAGATGACTTTTTGTTGTGCTTTCTATG
Organism: Chryseobacterium glaciei; assembly: GCF_001648155.1. Classification (NCBI taxonomy): domain Bacteria; kingdom Pseudomonadati; phylum Bacteroidota; class Flavobacteriia; order Flavobacteriales; family Weeksellaceae; genus Chryseobacterium; species Chryseobacterium glaciei. The sequence goes on from NZ_CP015199.1 coordinate 2,358,457, forward strand.
CACAATTATGGCCATTCCTAAAGTGAAATGTTTAATTAAAACTTTGGAATGGAACTCACAATCAACCACACCCGAAAAACTTTTGCTGAACTTCCCGAAAATCTGGAAGCACTTTTAGCTATGGAAATTCCTGGAAAAAAGAAAGGTATTGCCGTAGCACTCAACAATCGTATCATTCCGCAGTCGGCCTGGCTGGAAACATTTCTCAAAGACAACGATTCTATTTTAATCATTACTGCTACTCAAGGCGGTTAATTCTCATAAATACCCAATTATTTTATGGCTCATAAAATCACACGTTCGCCGTTTCCGAACTCAAAGAAAATCTATGTTGAAGGGAAAATTCACCCGATTAATGTAGCAATGCGCGAGATACATTTAAGTCCGACGAAACTAACCAAGGGGACTTTAGAAGAAAATCCTCCGGTTACTATTTACGATACCTCCGGACCTTATACGGATGAAAATTCAGAGATTGATATTTTAAAAGGTCTCCCAAGAATCAGAGAACAATGGATTCTGGATCGTGAAGATGTTGATGTTTTAGATAGTATCACTTCAGAATACGGTAAAAAACGTTTGGATGATCCAAAATTGGCTGACTTACGATTTTCGTACAATCACAAACCAAAAGTTGCCAAAGAAGGAAAAGAAGTTACCCAATTGTATTATGCAAGACAGGGAATTATTACTCCGGAAATGGAATATATCGCCATCAGAGAAAATCAGCGCATCGAGCAATTGGACACTGTTTCAAAAGATATGTCTTTTCAACATCCGGGAAATAGCTTTGGAGCAAGAACACCGAAAAGCAAAATTACTCCAGAGTTTGTAAGAGAAGAAATTGCGAGAGGAAGGGCAATCATTCCGAATAACATCAATCATCCTGAAAGTGAACCGATGATTATTGGAAGAAATTTCTTGGTTAAAATTAATGCCAATATAGGAAACAGTGCTGTTTCATCGAGTATTGACGAAGAAGTTGAAAAGGCAGTTTGGGCTTGTAGATGGGGCGCTGATACGATCATGGATTTATCTACAGGAAAAAATATCCACGAAACAAGAGAGTGGATCATCAGAAATAGTCCGGTTCCGATTGGAACGGTTCCAATTTATCAGGCATTAGAAAAAGTAAAAGGAGTTCCTGAAGATCTGACTTGGGAAATTTTTAAAGATACTTTAATCGAGCAGGCAGAGCAGGGCGTTTCTTATTTTACGATTCATGCCGGAGTTTTGTTGAGATATATTCATTTAACAGCCAACCGAGTAACAGGAATTGTTTCCCGAGGCGGTTCTATCATGGCAAAATGGTGTCTGTATCATCACAAAGAAAGTTTTTTGTACACTCATTTTGAGGAAATCTGTGAAATCATGAAAAAATATGATGTTGCTTTTTCTTTGGGAGACGGTCTACGTCCGGGTTCGATTGCCGATGCTAATGATGAAGCTCAGTTTGCAGAATTAGAAACGTTGGGTGAACTCACAAAAATCGCTTGGAAACATAACGTTCAGGTAATGATTGAAGGTCCAGGGCACGTTCCGATGCACATGATCAAAGAAAATATGGAGAAGCAATTGGAAGTATGTGATGAAGCTCCATTTTATACATTAGGTCCTTTGACGACAGATATTGCACCAGGTTATGACCATATTACTTCAGGAATTGGAGCGGCAATGATTGGCTGGTTTGGTTGTGCGATGTTGTGTTATGTGACGCCGAAAGAACATTTAGGACTTCCGAATAGAGAAGATGTAAAAGTTGGAGTGATCACCTATAAATTAGCTGCTCATGCTGCCGATTTGGCGAAAGGCCATCCAGGAGCACAATACAGAGACAATGCTTTAAGCAAAGCGAGGTTTGAATTCAGATGGGAAGATCAGTTTAATCTTTCGCTAGATCCTGAAACAGCGCGATCTTATCATGACGAAACATTGCCGGCGGATGGAGCAAAGATTGCCCATTTCTGTTCAATGTGCGGACCTAAATTCTGCTCAATGAAAATCACACAGGAAATTCGTGAGTCTGCAGAAAAAGGAATGTTTGACAAATCACAGGAATTTATCGAAAAAGGCAAAGAAATCTATATATGATCATTGTTATCTCTCCCGAAGAAATGATAAAGAATGAAACTGAATTGATTAATGAATTATTTCAGGAGGGATTGGATTTGCTGCATATCAGAAAACCTTTCATTAATCATGATGAAATGACGGATTTTATTAATCAGATAAATTCAGAATTTCATAGTCAGTTAGTTTTGCACAGTCATTATGATTTAGCGGATAACTTTAATATTTCAAGATTTCATTTCAGAGAAATTGACAGACAAAATAATGTATATGAGTCTTTTACAGATAAAATAATTTCAACGTCTGTTCATGATATTGAAATATTTAATGAATTAGGTGAGGAATGGGAGTACGCTTTTATCAGTCCGGTTTTTCCAAGTATTTCTAAAAAAGGATACGGACAAAAGTCGAATATTTTAAATGATATTAAAAAACGAACTCATTCTAATGTAAAACTGATTGGTTTGGGAGGAATTAATGAAAATAATATCAGCAAGGCTTTTGAAATTGGAGTAGATGGAGTGGCTTTATTAGGTGCAATTTGGGAGAGTGATGAAACTTTAAGCGTATTTAAAAAATGCAGACAGAACATCCTTTCGTAATGAGCATTGCCGGCTATGATCCAAGTGGTGGAGCCGGTTTATTGGCAGATACTAAAACAATGGAACAATTGAAAGTTCAGGGTTTAGGAGTTTGTACAGCAATGACTTTACAGACAGAATCTCAATGTTTGAGCTTGAATTGGCAATCTTTAGCAGAAATCATACAATCAATTGAGGTTTTAATGAAAAACTATGATGTTCAGGTTGTTAAAATCGGAGTCGTTAAAGATGCGTGGATGCTTGCGGAAATAGTAACAACAATTAAATCTATTAATCCCGAAGCAAAAATAGTCTGGGATCCGGTGTTGAAAAGTACGTCTGAATTTTCTTTTTTTGATTTGAATACAATTTCTGATTTGAAAGATGTGTTAAAACAAATTGATTTGATCACCCCAAACTACCATGAATATCAAGTTTTAAATGACACTCATCTTTTCTCACAATCAGGAAAATCGTGTTCGGTTCTTATTAAAGGCGGACACAGAGAAGATAAAGTAGGAACAGACGTTTTAATTGAAAATGGAAAAGAAATTATAATTGAACCCAATGATATAACTTCTGTTTTCTATTCAAAACACGGATCAGGCTGCGTGCTTTCTTCGGCTATTGCAAGCTATTTGGCTTTAGGCAACAATTTGGAAGAAGCCTGTCGAAAAGGAAAATTATACATCGAAAAATTTTTAACAAGTAATCCAACTTTGCTAGGATTTCATTCTTAATGTTTGATATTTAAAATTTGCGGTCTTTGCTAAGTAGAACACCTTTGCGAACTTAAAAACATTTAGTAGGTAAAAAAAATCTTAGCGCTCTTTGCGTTTAAAAAATAAAAATGGAAAAATTACAATACATATCTCAAGGATTCACCATAGAAGATCAGGAACTTAACATTCGAAAAGCTCTTGATAAGGGTGTAAAATGGATTCAGGTTCGTTGGAAAAATGCTCCCGAAAATGAATTCATCAAACTTTGTGAAATTTCAAAAAAATTATGCTCCGACAATCAAACGGTTTGTATCATCAATGATCACGTTCATATTGCGAAAGATATCGATGCAGACGGTGTTCATCTAGGTTTGAATGATCAATCCATCGAAATAGCAAGACAGGTTTTAGGAAAAGATAAGATCATAGGTGGAACAGCCAACACGTTTTCAAATGTTCTGCAAAGAATTAACGAAGGGTGTGATTATATTGGTTTGGGGCCATTGAGATTTACCTCAACCAAACAAAAACTCAGTCCTATTTTAGGTTTTGAAGGCTATGAAAAAATCATTCAGGACTTAAAAACTCAGTCATTGGAAATTCCAAAAATCTTTGCGATTGGCGGAGTTATCCTCAATGACATTGAATTACTACAGCAAATTGGAATATATGGTGTTGCCGTTTCAGGTTTAATTACCAACGAAACCGCTACAGTACATGAAATTAAACTCGCATTACATGAATAATCAACAATTAATAATAGCAGACAGAGTCTTCAAATCGAGATTGTTTTTAGGAACAGGAAAATTCGGAAGTCTTGAAGAAATGGCAGAATCAATTATCACCTCAGAAACCAATATGGTAACGATGGCTTTGAAACGAATAGATTCTCAATCCTCGGAAGATGATTTGTTAGGTTCATTAAGATCTACAAAAGCGCATCTTTTACCTAATACCTCAGGAGCAAGAACAGCTAAAGAAGCTGTACTAGCAGCCCAATTGGCAAGAGAAGCATTGGAGACGAATTGGGTTAAACTAGAAATTCATCCCGACCCAAAATATTTGCTGCCCGATCCTATTGAAACGTTATATGCTACGGAGGAATTGGCGAAATTAGGATTTATCGTGATGCCTTATATTCACGCCGATCCTGTTTTATGCAAACGTTTGGAAGATGCAGGAACAGCAGTGGTAATGCCTTTGGGAGCGCCGATTGGCACCAATAAAGGCTTGAGAACAGTAGATTTTTTAGAGATTATTATCAGCCAGAGTAATGTTCCGGTAGTGGTGGATGCAGGAATTGGAGCTCCTTCTGACGCGGCAAAAGCAATGGAAATGGGAGCAGATGCGGTTCTTGTAAATACAGCGATTGCCGTTGCCAGAAATCCAATAAATATGGCGTTGGCTTTTAAAGAAGGCGTAATTGCAGGAAGAAGAGCCTATGAATCAGGATTGGGAGCGATTGGAAATCATGCCGAAGCATCAAGTCCGTTGACGTCCTTTTTATTTGATTGAAACTAAGAATATAAAAGTCCCAAAGGGACGATTCAGTAAAGAATAGGATGAAGTCCTATCACTCTTACAAATAATAAATAATGATTATTTGGATTAAAACCGAATATTATGCAGAGTTTTAAAGATATTTTTGAAAATTATCACTGGGATGATATTAAAGCCAAATTGGAAAAAGTAACCTTATCTGATGTTGAAAACAGCCTGCAAAAGAGTACGAAAACAATAGACGATTTTCTGAATTTTCTTTCTCCTGTTGCGGCTCAGAAATTAGAACTGATGGCTCAGATGACGCAGAAAATCACACAGAAACGTTTCGGAAAGACGATTCAGCTGTATGCGCCATTGTATCTGAGTAATGAATGTCAGAATATCTGCACTTATTGTGGTTTTAGTTTAGACAATTCGCTTAAGAGAAAGACGCTTTCCAGTACGGAGCTAATTATAGAGGCCATGGCGTTAAAGGAGATGGAAGTCAATCATGTATTGCTGGTAAGCGGAGAAGCGAATAAAACGGTGGGGCTTTCCTATTTTTTGACGGCGGTTCGTTTGTTGAAACCTCATTTTGCTAATATTTCTATTGAAGTTCAGCCTTTATCAGAAGAGGAATATCAACAACTTCACGATGAAGGCGTGAATGCTGTATTGGTATATCAGGAAACGTATCATCAGGAAGTTTATAAAGAATATCATCCAAAAGGGAAGAAGTCAAATTTCAACTTCCGTTTAGAAACACCAGATAGAATAGGAAAGGCGGGAATCCATAAAATGGGATTGGGCGTTTTATTAGGTTTGGAAGATTGGCGGGTTGACAGTTTTTTTAATGCCCTTCACATCGATTATTTACAGAAGCAGTATTGGAAGAGTAAGTTTTCAGTTTCATTTCCTAGATTACGACCTGCAGAAGGTATTATTGAACCCAATTTTATCATGGAAGATAAAGATTTGCTTCAATTAATCTGTGCTTACAGAATTTGGAATGAAGAGTTGGAGGTATCCATTTCAACCAGAGAAAATGAAAAGTTCAGAAATAATATTATTTCATTGGGCGCAACAGCGATGAGCGCCGGATCAAAGACCAATCCTGGAGGCTATGTGGTAGATCCGGAATCGTTGGAACAGTTTGAAACCAGCGACGAAAGAAGTATGAATGAAATGAGAAGAATTATTAAACAAGCGGGCTATGATCCTGTGATGAAAGATTGGGATTCTGTATATAGTGGAACTTAATTATAAAAATTATTTTAAGTTCAAACCGCAAAGACTTAAGAATAGCTATCATTTGCTGAATGAAATGCCCTTGCGAACGAAAATATGTAGAATCATTTTTAAAATTACCTTGCGTCCTCTGCGTTAAAAAAATTAACCATAAATGAAAAGCGAAGATATTTTTGCCCGATACAGCCGTCAAATTTTTATTAAAGAAATCGGTTTGGAAGGTCAACGAAAAATTATGAATTCAAAAGTCCTAATGATTGGAGCGGGCGGATTGGGAAGTCCTGTTATTCAATACTTGGCGGCGGCGGGAGTTGGAGTTTTGGGAGTTGCAGATTTTGATGAGGTTGAATTACATAATTTAAACCGACAAATTATTCATAATGAAAATTCCGTTGGAAAATCTAAGGTTAAAAGTGCAGAACAATTTGTAAAAAAGCTTAATCATCATGTCAATTTTATTGGAATTGAAAATAAGATTGACGAATCTAACGCAGAAGAAATTCTTTCTCAGTTTGATCTCATTATTGATGGTTCTGATAATTTTAAAACACGATATTTAATTAATGATGTCTGTGTGAAACTTGGAAAACCTTTAGTTTACGGAAGTATATTAGGGTTTTCGGGACAGGTTGCTGTTTTTAATTATCAGGGAAGTAAAAATTTAAGAGATCTATTTCCTGAGCCACCTATTGATGAAGATCTTCCGGATTGTGATAGTCTTGGCGTTTTGGGCGCGTTGCCGGGAATTGTAGGAAGCATGATGGCGAATTTAACCCTAAAATTGATAACTGATTTACCTTTAAATATCAATCAATTAACATTAATTGATACATTGAACTGGAGATTTCAGACAATCGACTTCTAAATTATATTGTTTTAAAAATAAAAGAGGCTGTAAAATTCTTACAACCTCTTTTATATATATATTTAAACAAAAAATTATTGTGCCTGTTGCATCACACCAGCATCTTCTTTTTTCGTTTGATTAAGAATATTAGCGTCTTCTTTTGCCAATTTATTTCTCGTCGGGATTTTATAATTAATCGAAAGTCCGAAATTCCTTGTGTCATATTTACTGCTAATCACCACAGATTCTCCTGAAGGTGGATTAGAGCGTACCTGCATCACCTGTCCGTTGAAAATATCATTTGCAAAAACAGAAAGAGTCAGGCGGTTATCCATGAATTTTTTCGTTAAAGTAATGTCGACATTATTGTTAAATGGTTTTTCTGCTGTAAAGTAGAAATATCCGGCTTTTGGCGTTAAATAACTATAATTTGCGGTTAGTTTTATGTCTTTAGGCAAGATTATTTGTGTCATTAGATTGAATATCCAGAAACCTCTGTTGTTCAGATTGTCAATCTCATGCTTCTGATAACCGGCATATAAATACATGAAATTGATCTTGTCAGGATTAAAGTTAAACTTCATGATCTCGCTCAAAGGCTTACTGAAAACCATAAACGGAATAGGAAGACCAATATTCACATTATGAATTCTCATACTTGAAATATTTATCTGCTCGTTATATAATTTTCTACCGTCTTTTCTGATGATTTGTGCCACCTGATTTTTCGCAGAACTTACACTGTATCCAAGAAATGCATAATCGAAAGCCGAAATTTTTAGTTCATAATTATCAAAAATAGTGGGTTGTAAGTTTGGGTTACCAGTTACTTCTGTGCTCGGTCCTGAAAAAGTTACATTATTTGGGTTAAGGGTAGAAATACTAGGTAAACTGATTTTCTTATTATAATTCGCAGCAATATAGACCTGATTCATCATGTTATATTGCACACTTGCGTTCGGGAAAAGTTTAAATTTATTGAAAGGAATCAAAGCCCCTTCTATTAGTTTTTGGTCTTTATCAAAATATCTTGTTACACCTGAAATATCATAATTTTCAGCACGGGAGCCTAATGTGAAATCAAACTTTTTCAATTTTGCCTGAAATTCCAAATAGGTTGAAGCTGTCTGTCTTTGATATTCTAAATTGGTTAATCCGAAACTTTCTGTATCAAAATCCTGTCTTTCGTATAAACCTCCAAAGCTTACTTTTCCGCCGTCAAGAAGTTTGATCGGTTGAGAATAATCTATTTTGAAGTTGGCAATATTCATGACAGATTTGTTATTTAGAATATCTTTAAGGCCACTTGTCGGACTATTTATTGGTTGATTTGGAGCAAATGTAAAATTACCGTCCTGGAAAACATTATCCTGAGCAAATTTGCTGTCTGATCTTGTATATCCAAACTGGAAGTCTAATTTTTGAGATTTGTCAGCGAAACGTTTTTGATAAGTCACGACTGCTTCTTGTCTCAAATTATCAGTATGAGCAATGTCTGAAGCATTGTAAAAAGCTTCTCTTAAATCTTTAGGATTATTTTGAAAAGGCAGATCTCCATGACCATCACTCAAAGTGTAATTGTCATTATTATTGTGATAAATATCGTAGTTTAACAATAATCTGTCTTGTCCAAGATCGAATGTTAAACCTGATTTTGCAAAATATCCGCGGCCATATCTGCTGGTATTACTTGTCAGTAACTCATCCTGCTGACCATTCAGCATACTTTCACGATAGTTTTGACCAACATTCAATTGCCATCCGAAGATTTTATTTCTTGCGTTTAAGTTTAATGAATTTGTTGTTCTATTTCTGAATTTATCATAATTCGTGAAAGAATAATTCCCTGAATAAGTTGCTGTTAAATATTTATTGGCATTTTTATTCGTAATAATATTCATGATTGCACCTCCTGAAGTTGCAGGAAATTCTGCGCCTGGCTGTGTGATTACCTCGATTCTGTCAACCGAATTAGCGGGCATGCCTTCAAGGAAAGAGTTTAATTCGTTTGAAGTAATATTTAAAGGTCTTCCGTTAAGATAAACATCAAGAATTTTACCTTGATACATCATCCCTGCAATATCTGTAGAGATAAGACCTGGAAGTTTTTTGATTCCTTCTAAAACGTTTCCGTTGTTAAGCTGTGGCTGCTCAGAAAAATCAAAGATCGTGCGATCCGCTTTTTGTTCAACGGCTTTTTTAGTTTTGGTGAGTACGACACCTTCAATTTCTTTTTCTTTTATCTGACTATTGGTCTTCTCCTGTGCATAGGTAAACATAGAGCCTATCACAGACAGAACGAATATAGTTTTTTTCATAATGTTTTTTTACTACTATTCAGTTAGACGCAGAAAAGGGAATTTTGTTACAAAAAAAGCCTTTCTATTTATTTAAGACTATTGAATTCTACATAATCAAATTCAGGGGAAGAGGTAAATAGTTGTCTTAACACTGATGCATGACCATTTCCAGCGATTACAAGTATTCTGTCTTCGTTATTGTGAGGAATATTTTGAATATTACGGAACATTCTCAGATTTCTGTTATACCAATATAAAGAAAGCATATCTGCGCCGTCGTGGTCTCTTAATTTGAAATCTCCGGTAAGATAAGCGCCGTATTCATATTGATGGAATTCTTTGCTGTTCATATATTTAAAGCTTTCCAGAATAGATTTGAAATTTTTAGGCTCACTACTTTTGAAGAATGTAGTATATTGATTCGATATCGCATCGTTACTCTGAAAATCATAGTCCTGACTAATTCCATTGAAATAGGCTGAATCTTGCTTGCCATATCTTTTTTCAAGATCATCCAAAACAGATGCTGCATCTATGCTGAAAAGTTCATTGATCCTGAGTTCGTTGGCAATACGCATTGCAAGCTGATAACGCTCATCTCTTTTGTCTCTGTGTTTCCCTTCGTTATATTCTTTTAATTTTTGGTTGGCATTCCATTTTGGCCATGCTTCGATAGCTATTTTTGTTGGTTTAAATTTTTTAATGTACTCAACAAGTTCCGTTACTTCTTTGGCGGTTTTGGGAGCAAGAACATCTACTTGATCGCTTTTTTCTGTTTTATGAGCATCAAGATTTGGATAATCAAAATGGAATGATCCTACAATCAGAACTTTAGTTTTAGGATTATTAAAATACTCCGATGGTTTTTTCTGAGCCGAAATAAAAGTGGAGAAGCATACAAGTAGGCTATAGATAAATGTTTTCATAATTATTTTTTGTTAGTTATTTTATTTTGATAGTTCAAAGGTAGATTTACAGGGAAATCTATGAAATAGCGTTTAGATGAAGCCTTTATTTATCGGGGTTAAAAGATTTTCGTCGGAAAAAAGCAGTCGTTCATCGGAAATAAGAGCTCATAATTTAATAGATATCCTATTTTTGCTTTATGAAAGCGAACAAACTTATCTATCTGCATATTTTCTTCTGGGGTATTTATGCTATCGGCTCGGTTCTTATTCCCTATTTTGTATTTCATACGGAGAGAATTATCCTTAATATTACGTTCTTTCTCACGAGTTTTATTTGCTTTTATGTGAACTATTTCCTGGTAGCTCCCAATTTTTTTGATGCAAGCAAATGGTATAAATCCGTGATTGCATTTTTGTTGAGTGCTTCCTGTTTTGTTCTTGTTCGATATTCTGTTGAAGAGATTTTATTGCCTGCAACTGTGGGATTAAGAAACTATAGGGAAGGAACCAATTTTGGATTTTACTTTTTTGATAATATTTTCTACAGCAGTACTACTATTTTTATCAGCACGACTTTTTGGTTTTTTAAATACTTTGTTGATGTAGAAAAAGAGAAAGCAGAGTTGATTGAGGCCAGAAAAACCGCAGAATTGCAGGCCTTAAAAACACAAATCAATCCGCATTTTATTTTTAATTCTTTGAATAATATTTATTCTCTCGTTTACCAAAAATCTGATAAAGCGTTACCGGCACTTGAAGAATTAAGCCAGCTATTGAGGTACAGCACAAAAGATCTGGAAAAAGATGTAATTACTTTAGATAAAGAAATTGGATATATTGACAGCTTAACGGCTCTTGAGAAATTACGATTAAAACAACCTGAATTATTAACTGTCGAGAAGAATATTAATCATCCTAAATTGAATATTTCACCGATGATTTTAGTTCCGTTTGTTGAAAATGCTTTTAAACATGGAGATTTTCGCGAAAAAGGATTTGACATGAAGCTTTCCGATGATAACCAGATCTTACACTTTTATCTTTTAAATTTTAAAAAGGATAGAATGAAAGATTCCACATCAGGAATTGGGATTGATAATGTGAAAAAAAGACTGGAAATTTTATATCCCAAAAAATATGAATTAAATATCAATGAGTCTGAAACCGAATTTATTGTAAATTTAAAGATTGACTTAAGAAATGGATAAAATTAAATGTCTTGTCGTAGACGATGAACCTTTAGCAATCTCACTGTTGGGGAGTTATGTACAAAAAATTCCTTTTTTTGAATTGGTTTTCTCTTCTGAAAATCCTATCGAAGCTTTAGATTTTATTCAAAATAATGAAGCTGATTTGGTTTTTCTTGATATTCAAATGCCTGAATTGACGGGAATTAATTTTATGAAGATTGTTGGAGATAAATTAAAATACATCTTAACAACCGCCTATTCTGAGTATGCTCTGGAAGGTTATGAACATAATATTGTCGATTATCTTTTAAAGCCGGTTTCTTTTGAACGCTTTTATAAAAGTGCTTTGAAAGCTCAGGAGCGTTTTTCTTTTGTTGAAAATAAAACGGATTCACATTTTTTTGTAAAGTCTTCCGGCCAACAGCATCGTATTAATTTTGAAGATATTCTTTATATAGAAAGTATTAAAGATTATGTAAATATCAAAACGGCAAATCAGGAGTATATTGTGTTGGACACGTTAAAATCTCTTGAACAACAACTTTCTGAGTTTTCTTTTGCCCGTATTCATAAATCGTTTATGATTAATTTAGATCAAATTAAAAGCATTGCTGCGAAAAAAATAATATTGTCGTCTGATCATGAAATTCCGATAGGAGATATGTATAGAGAGAATTTTCTAAAGAGGCTCAAATAAACAATTTCTTCTCCAGAATATTAAGATATACTCAACAGAAACAGGAATCCGAGAAATTGAGTTTGATGATGTGAAAATTGTAGGTTAAAAAATAGTTTTACTGAATTACAGTATTTTAATATAATCCATCAACTTTTCCGAAATCCTATTTGGGTTGGGTATGTAATTATTTTTTTAACTTAAAGTAAATTTTGTTTGTTGTTAAACGATATATTTTGATTGAATAGAATTTTGTAATTGGATGCTTTTATCATATGCAACAGAAATTAAATTTTATAGATTTATTATGAGTAAATTAATAAGTAAGCAATAAACGATCAGAAACATTTTCGTTTTCCAAAGTTTGCCCTTCTAGTTGAAATCTTCTTAACATTGATCTTCCACAATTTATATAAATTTCTTGTTCGAAAAGACCATGTTCAATTGGTAGATCGCAGAGTAAATTTCCAGATTTTTTATGTCCATCAATACTAAGCGCAACACGAACACCTTTTGATTTTGCTTTATCAATTTCTAACAATAGATCTTCTAATTGAAAATCTTGAGCACCATAAAGTATAGTTTGACTATGTGAATATGGAGGGTCACAATAAATTAAATCACCATATTTTGCTTGGGAAAAAGCTTCTTTATAATCGCAATGTTCAAAATCAACTTTACTTAAACGACTTTTCCATTCCTTAACTCTTTTAGCAAAACTTTCAACAGGAATTGGACTATGAGCACCACAAGGTGTTGACATATATCCATCTGCTTTACGAAAGCGAATAATTCCACCATAACAAGAACGAGTTAAAAAAAGAAAATCTGCACCATTTGGATTTGCATTGTAAGATGCTAAAACCTTCTTATAGACTTCTTCTTTTGTCTCTTCGCCTATTCTATTCCTTCTTTCTGAATACCAAGAAACAAGTTCATTTGAATTCGTTTTTAGCATTTTCCAGATTTGCATTAATGGTTCGAATGTGTCAGATCCTAATCCGTTATGGGGTGCTACTGTAGCTAAAATTGCCCCACTTCCAAGAAACGGCTCGAAAAATCTTCCATATTGAGTTGGAAAACTTCGGGTAATTTCAGCGGCAAACTTTTGTTTATTGCCAACCCATTTTAATAACTGTGATTTTGGAGGATAATAAGTTCCATACTTTTCTTCTAGTGTAAGTTGCATATTACTGTAGATTATTTTTTCAAAGATAATAAATTTGTGCTATTATCCTATTTTGGGATATACTCTTTTAGGATATAATTTTGGGTTTGTGAAAAAGACACTTAATAGTAAGGAAAATAAAGTTCTGCTCGAAATGTTATATCAACTTCGAGCTTCTTCTGGATTACGCCAATCAGATCTTGCTGACTTACTAAATGTTCCCCAATCGTTTATTAGCAAAATTGAAAGTGGAGAAAGGAGAATTGATTTTATTGAACTTCGTGAAATTTTAAAGTGCCTTAGATCAGATATAATAGAATTTTTAACTGAATTTGAGAATAAAATAAATGCAGGCAGAAAGTAAATTTTTAAAACAGTCGGAAGAATTTTGGGCAAATGTAAAACTCATTAGCCAAAAGATTGGATATACAAATAAAGGATTAGGAACTATTAAAGTTCCTTCCATTGAACAAATTGAAGCTACTTACCATAAACTAGGATTAGATTCAAGTAAAATTGTTTCAAAAAATAAAGTAACTATATTTGGTAGCTTACTTATTGAATATTTTCAGTTTCGAGCAGAGTTTCTTAAGAATCATATTGAACCAAATCTTCAAAATCTTGCCCAAGCTAGGGACTTATATACAAAACTTAAAGCCGAGTTAAAACCTACTTGCCCTGAACCATTAAATAAACAGAAAGGAGAGAAGCAAGCTCCAGCATATTTCACTTCCATAATTAATATGTTAATTGAGGCAAACTCAAAAGGGTATGATTGCAATTATGATCCAAAAGAATTATCTGCTTTTACACATGATAATTTTCCAATTCGTAGTTTGTCGCGTAGAGTTGATGGATCATTTCCAAATGTAATAAATCCAATTGCTCTATGGGAAATTAAAGAATATTATTATACAACCACATTTGGAAGTCGTGTTGCCGATGGAGTTTATGAAACTCAACTTGATGGTTATGAATTAAAAGAAGTTCGTGAACATTTAGGAAAAAAAATACATCATTGTTTAATGATTGATGATCATAATACATGGTGGGGAATGGGAAAATCATATTTGTGTAGAATATGTGATATGCTGCATATGGGGCTTGTCACAGAAGTTATTTTTGGGAAAGAAGTTGTTACTCGTGTTCCTTTACTTGTAAAAGAATGGACGAAGCAATTTGATGCAGAAATTAAGTAATTGTGAATATGGATGCGTGTAGATGTGAAATTTATTCCACATTTTATACATTATTTATTAGTTCGTAATTTTTAAGCTACTTTCAAAATGATATAAAAAGCAACTTCAAATTTGAAGTTGCTTTTTAGTATATATTAATCTAAGAATTAATTTTCCTGTCTCTTAATTAAGTTTAGTGCAGAACCTGCTTTAAACCAATCAATTTGTTGATCATTATAAGTATGATTTGCCATAATGATGTCTTTCGTTCCGTCTGCATGTACAAACTCTAAAGAAAGTTGTTTTCCTGGAGCAAATTGATCTAAATCTAAGAAGTTCACCGTGTCATCTTCCTGAATTTTATCATAATCAGCTTCATTAGCGAAAGTTAATCCCAACATCCCTTGTTTTTTAAGGTTTGTTTCATGGATTCTTGCGAATGATTTTACCAATACTGCTTTTACTCCAAGATGTCTCGGCTCCATTGCAGCGTGTTCTCTTGAAGAACCTTCACCATAGTTTTGATCACCAACAACAATCGTAGGAATTCCTGCTACTTTGTAAGCTCTTTGTACAGCAGGAACTTCACCGTGTTCACCTGTTAACAGATTTTTCACGTTGTTAGTATCCATATTGTAAGCATTTACAGCTCCAATCAACATGTTGTTTGAGATGTTATCTAAGTGACCTCTATATTTCAACCATGGACCAGCCATAGAAATGTGGTCGGTTGTACATTTTCCGAAAGCTTTAATTAAAACTTTAGCACCTACAATGTTTTTTCCATCCCAAGCAGGGAATTCTTCTAACAATTGAAGTCTGTCTGAAGTTGGGCTAACGTTTACAACAACAGAAGATCCGTCCTCAGAAGGAGCTTGATATCCGTTGTCATCTACAGCGAAACCTTTTGCAGGTAATTCAAACCCTTGAGGTTCGTTTAATCTTATCTGTTCTCCGGATTCATTGGTTAATGTATCTGTAATTGGGTTAAAGTCTAATCTTCCAGAGATGGCAATAGCTGCTACCATTTCAGGAGAAGCAACGAATGCGTGAGTATTTGGGTTACCATCTGCTCTTTTCGCAAAGTTTCTGTTGAAAGAGTGAATAATTGAATTTTTCTCTCCTTTTTCAGAACCTTCTCTGTCCCATTGTCCGATACAAGGTCCACAAGCATTCGTAAAGATTCTTGCATTTTCAAATTTTCTGAAAGAATCTAAGAAACCGTCTCTTTCTGCCGTGAATTTCACTTGCTCAGATCCTGGGTTGATTCCTAATATAGCTTTAGGCTTAACACCTTTTGCAACTGCATCTTCAACGATAGAAGCAGCTCTTGAAAGATCTTCATAAGAAGAGTTGGTACAAGAACCGATCAGTGCCCATTCTACTTCAATAGGCCATCCGTTTGCTTCAGCTTTAGCTTTAAATTCAGAAACTGGAGTTGCTAAGTCCGGAGTAAAAGGTCCATTTAAGTGTGGTGCCAATTCAGAAAGGTTGATTTCAATAACCTGATCGAAATATTGTTCAGGGTTTGCATACACTTCAGCATCACCTGTTAAGTGGTCAGCAACTTTGTCAGCAGCGTCTACAACATCTTGTCTTCCTGTAGAAGCCAAATATCTTCTCATAGAATCATCGTACCCGAAAGTTGAAGTAGTAGCTCCAATTTCAGCACCCATGTTACAGATGGTACCTTTTCCTGTTGCAGATAAAGATTGAGCACCTTCTCCGAAATATTCTACGATACATCCTGTTCCTCCTTTTACGGTAAGGATTCCTGCTACTTTTAAGATAACATCTTTTGCAGAAGTCCAGCCAGACATTTTACCGGTTAATTTTACCCCGATAAGTTTAGGCATTTTAAGCTCCCAAGCCATTCCAGCCATTACGTCTACTGCATCAGCACCACCAACTCCGATGGCAACCATTCCTAAACCTCCTGCATTTACCGTGTGAGAGTCAGTTCCGATCATCATACCTCCTGGGAATGCGTAATTTTCTAAAACAACCTGGTGAATGATCCCGGCTCCCGGCTTCCAGAAACCGATTCCATATTTATCACAAACAGAACCCAAGAAATTGAAAACTTCTGAATTCTTATTAAGACCTTCCTGTAAATCTGCCTGCGCACCAACTCTCGCCTGAATCAAGTGATCGGCGTGAGCAGTTGAAGGAACGGCCACTTTAGCTTTTCCTGCCTGCATAAATTGTAAAAGTGCCATCTGCGCAGTTGCATCCTGCATCGCAACTCTATCCGGTGCGAAATCTACGTAAGAGTTTCCTCTTTCATGTGCTGATGTAGCATTACCTTCCCATAAGTGGGTATAAAGGATTTTTTCTGAAAGGGTAAGAGGTTTTCCCACGATTTGTCTTGCTGCTGCAATTCTTTCTGGGTAACGCTCGTACACTTTTTTGATCATGTCAATGTCGAAAGTCATATCTGTTTTAATTTTTTCTTTTCTAATATTTTTTCCGGACTTTAATTTAAAATTAAATCGGAAATTTCCTCTAATACAAACTCATCAAAATCTGTTCCTACCATCTATACAATGGTATAAATAAGATGAATCATTAATATTTTTAATACCTATCAAGTTAAGGAAAAAATAATTTTTGAGTCGTTGACATAGGTTAAAATAATATTAACGACTCTTAAATGGAAAGGTTCTAAATAAAAAAAGAAAGATTTTAAATCCAATGGACTAAAATCTTTCTTATATAAGTTAAAACAGTCTTTCGACTATAGCTTAATTGTATTAGTGAGCGTTTGTAC
This sequence comes from Chryseobacterium glaciei, assembly GCF_001648155.1. Lineage (NCBI taxonomy): Bacteria > Pseudomonadati > Bacteroidota > Flavobacteriia > Flavobacteriales > Weeksellaceae > Chryseobacterium > Chryseobacterium glaciei. Next base: position 2,375,597 of record NZ_CP015199.1, read on the forward strand.
TTGTCAATTCTTTGATTGAAGGTACAAAAGTTGTAAGGTCGATACCTTCTACAGCTGTTTTATACTCGTCGATATTAGGAATTCTTCCCATGATCGCAGAAAGTACAACAACCGGAGTTGAAGCCAATAAAGATTCTCCTTTTTTACGTTCAGAATCTTCAACTACTCTTCCTTGGAAAAGACGAGTAGAAGTAGCTAAAACAGTATCTCCTTTTTCAGCCTTTTCCTGGTTACCCATACAAAGGTTACATCCAGGACGCTCAAGGTACATCATGTTTTGATACTGTGTACGAGCTTCACCTTTTGGAGTGTTGTCGTTAAATTCAAAACCTGAATATTTTTCTAAAAATTCCCAGTCACCTTCAGCCTTTAATTCGTCAATGATATTGTAAGTAGGAGCAGCCACCACCAATGGAGCTAGGAATTCTACTTTACCATTTTGTTTTTCAAGGTTTCTAAGCATTTGAGAAACGATTTTTAAATCTCCTTTGTGAACCATACAAGATCCTACGAAACCAAGATCAACTTTTTTCTCACCTCCGTAATACGTAAGGTCTCTGATAGTATCGTGAGTATATCTCTTAGAAACATCATCATTGTTTACATCCGGATCAGCAATCATTGGTTCAACGATTAGATCAAGATCTACAACAACTTCAGCGTAATATTTAGCGTTAGCATCAGGAGTTAAAGCAGGTTTATCACCTGATCTGATTTCCTCGATTCTTTTATTAGCTTTATTAATTAATCCTTGAAGAACTTGGTTGTGGTTATCCATTCCTTTGTTGATCATGATTTGGATTCTGCTCTTAGCAATTTCCAATGATTCGATCAAAGTATCGTCTTCAGAGATATTGATTGAAGCTTTAGCTTTCATTTCTGCCGTCCAGTCTGTAAATGTGAACGCTTGGTCAGCAGGAAGTGTTCCGATGTGAACCTCGATAATTCTACCTTGGAATACGTTCTCACCATCAAATTGCTTCAACATTTGAGCCTGAGTTGCGTGAACTACATCACGGAAATCCATATGCTCCTTCATGTCTCCTTTGAAAGTTACTTTCACAGATTCAGGGATTGGCATAGAAGCTTCACCTGTTGCTAAAGCTAAAGCTACTGTTCCAGAGTCAGCTCCGAAAGCAACACCTTTAGACATTCTTGTGTGAGAGTCACCTCCGATGATGATTGCCCATTCGTCAATCGTAATATCGTTAAGAACTTTGTGAATAACGTCTGTCATTGAATGATATTCACCTTTCGGGTCACGTGCAGTGATTACTCCGAAATCGTTCATGAATTTCATTAATTTAGGAATGTTCGTCTGAGCTTTTTTATCCCAAACAGAAGCAGTATGACATCCTGACTGATAAGCTCCGTCAACGATTGGAGAAATTACAGTTGCAGCCATAGATTCCAATTCCTGAGCGGTCATCAAACCTGTCGTATCCTGAGAACCAACAATATTTACTTCAACTCTAACATCTGAACCTGCGTGTAATAATTTACCTTCAGTAACACCAACGGCATTTCTGTTGAAGATTTTTTCAACTGCAGTAAGACCTTGTCCTTCGATAGAAATTTCTTTAGAAGGAGCAAAAACAAGAGGAGTTTCAATTCCTAAAAGTTTTGCAGCAAATGTTTGTAGTTTTTTACCAAATACGATGGCATAAGAACCACCAGCTTTGATGAACTCTAATTTTTGAGGAGTAAATGATTTTGAAATATCTTTCAATTCTTTATCTCCGTTATATAATTTCTTTTCTTTAGTATTGATTGTTAAAACTGTTCCTGTAGCAACAGAATAAGCTTCTTCTAAAACGATGTCACCATTCTCGTTACGAACAGGATTTCCGTTTTCGTCTAATTTTTTCACCCAGTTTTGAAGGTCGATTCCGATACCTCCTGTTACATCAACTGTAGTAAGGAAAATCGGAGAAATACCGTTTGTACCTCCAACAATCGGAGCAATATTTACAAATGGAATATATGGGCTTGCTTGTTTACCTGTCCAAAGAGCTACGTTGTTTACTCCCGACATACGAGATGAACCAACACCCATTGTGCCTTTTTCAGCGATAAGCATTACGCTTGCATCAGGATGTTGTGCCTGTAAAGCTTTGATTTCTTCCTGCGCCTGAGGAGTGATCATACATTTACCATGCAGTTCACGATCTGATCTTGAGTGTGCCTGATTACCTGGAGAAAGTAAATCTGTAGAAATATCACCTTCACCAGCGATAAATGTTACAACTTTTACTTCTTCTACAACTTCCGGAAGTTTCGTGAAGAATTCAGCTTTTGCGTAGCTTTCAATTAAGTCTTTTGCAATTTCGTTACCGCTATTGAATGCTTCCTTTAGGCGGTTTGTATCCGCATCATAAAGGTAAACCTGAGTTTTAAGAACGTTTGCAGCTTCTTTAGCAATAGAAATATCATTTCCTAAAGCAAGATCAAGCAATACTTCGATTGAAGGGCCTCCCTTCATGTGAGATAATAATTCAAAAGCGTAAGCCGGAGATATTTCTTCTACAACTGATTCACCTAGAATGATTTCCTTTAAAAATTTAGCCTTTGCACCAGCCGCACTTGTCGTTCCTGGTAATGTGTTATAAATAAAAAATTTAAGAGAGTCTGCCCTGTATTCATTAGCTGTATCTTTAATTTGCAAAATAATTTCGCTTAATAATTCAGCACCATCAATTGGCTTTGGATGAAGTCCTTGGTCTTTTCTTTCTTCAATCTCTTTAATGTAATCCTTATAAATATTCATATAGAAGTCTTTTCTTTGTTAAAGTAGATTATAAACAGTTGGTATTGCTGCTATTTCTTCTTTATTAGTCTATCTAAAATACAATTAATATTATCTTTCGCTACTGCATTCTTGATAGATAATACCGATTAGAGTAAAATCAACATAATCTACATCTTTGTTTTAAAAATGTGAGATAATATTCAGTGCCAAATTTGAGTATAAAGGACTTTTTTGAAAGTCTAAGTGGTGTATCTGTAATTCGTCTTGCCACAAAAACCCTCTTTGGGTAACGTTTCTGAAATTTTTTGATCATATCAACATCAAAAGTTATATCTTAAAAACGTTTTAAAATTATCAAACAATTAAAAATGTTCCCAAAATTACGAATTTTTACTATTTTATGAAGATACTATTATTTAGATTCTTTATAAATATGAGTTTTATAATATCTATTTTTGGTCGTATTTTTGCAGGCAAACGGTGAATATGAAAAATGTAGTTAATTTTCTGGGTGTATTTATGTCGATTTTCATTTTTTCGCAGACGAAATCTGTGAAGAAAACTCCTGTGAAAAGTGTTTCAAAGACTGTCGTTAAAAAGGCATCTCCGAAACCTAAATCTAATCCAAATCTGGTTGTAATTAATAAAGATATTCCTGTTTTAATTCCACAAAAAAAAGATGGGAACTTTGGCTATGTGAATCAAAAAGGAAAATTTATTATTCAGCCGGAATATCATATTGCTGTTTTTTTTGCTGAAGATTGTAATCTTTTAAACTCTCCAAACGAAAAAATCAGAAAATTTGGAACGAAAGAGTACGCAACGGTTGAAAAAGATTTAATTTCATATAGAATTGATAATACGGGGAAAAGAGTCTATCAGTTCAAAGATTCCGATCTCGGACAATGCAAATTGGGAAGTTATAAGCAACAGTTGTTTCAGGCATATATTTTAAATGGTTTTTATGGGATCATTGAAAAATCAAAATTTGTAAATGCGGAGGATTACCGAGATTATCAAATTTATCCTCAATATCAATATTTATACATTTTGGAAGGTGATGATGTATCTGATCCGATGATTATTGCTTCACAAAACGACAGATTCGGAGTGATTGATGTTAATAATAAAGTCATTATTCCTTTTGAGTATTCAAATATCAAGCGAAATTTCAGTTGGAAACTAGGTAAAATGTTTGATGTCACAAAAGACAGCATAAATTATTATTATATCGATACTCATAATAAAGCGTACTAATTGCTGAAGGCTTTAGGCAGTAAGCTTGAAGCTTTTTTACATTTCAAAATTTGGTTTCAAAAAGTTAAAATCCGTATCTCGTATATTTTTTGTAATTTCGCGGCTGAAATAAAGGGGTGCTGTAACAAGCTGAGATTATACCCAATGAACCTAGAACGGATAATGCTGTTTAGGGAAATTAAAAATGAGCAATAAGTAATCGATAATGGGTAATCCTCAAATCATTACTTATTACCAATTACTCATTATCGATCATAATCCGCCCCTTTTATTCATTAAATTTTAAAAATTTATAGAATGAAAGGATTATTTTTTTTAGGGCTTACCGTTGGCTCTTTTGCTTTTATACAAGCACAAAATACAGATTCCTTAAAAATAAAGGAAATTGAAGCTATCAACTTTACCAAAAGACTTCCTGTTGCTAAGGAGATCATCAATGTTCAAAAAGATTTAGAACGTAAAAATCTTGGACAGGATCTACCGATGTTACTTAAAAATCAAACCTCAATTATTTCGACTTCCGATGCTGGAAATGGAGTAGGTTACACGGGTTTTAGAATTCGTGGTGTTGCCGGAAGAGGAATTAATGTCATGATGAATGGCGTTCCGTTCAACGATTCTGAAAGTCAGGGAACATTTTTCGTCAACGTTCCGGATTTGACGAGTTCTGCTTCACAAATTGTCATTCAAAGAGGCGTTGGAACTTCTAACAATGGAGTTTCTGCTTTTGGAGCGAGCATCAATGTGATTTCTAAAGATCCTGAAGAGAAGTTTTATTTTAAAACTGATGACAGCTACGGATCATTCAATACGTACAAATATTCTGCTGAGGTTGGTTCAGGAAAATTCTGGAAAAACCGACTTTCTGTGATGGGAAGATATACGAATATTCATTCTGACGGATATATCGACAGAGCTTCGTCTGATTTGCATTCATACAACTTCACAGCGCTTTTTGAAGAAGGAAAAACGAGGATTCGTTTGATGGCTTTTGGGGGTAAAGAAAAAACGTATCAGGCTTGGAATGGAATTGACAGAAAAACCTGGAAAACAGATCCAAAATTCAATGCGTCCGGAGCAATTTATGATGCAAATTGGGAGAAAATTGTAGGTTTTTACGATAACGAAACAGATAATTACAGACAAAACCATTATCAATTACTTTGGGAACAGGGAATTAATGATCACTGGAATTTAGAAACGACTTTACACTACACAAAAGGTAAAGGATATTACGAAAATTACAAGCAGGGCGATCCTTTTGTGAGATACAACTTGCCGGATTTTAATGGTGAAGAATATTCTGATTTTATCAGAAAAAAATGGTTGAATAATGATTTTTACGGAGTCGTTTCAACGTTGTACGGGAAGTATGAAAACTTAGATCTAAACTTTGGAGCCGTTGCCAATCAATATTACGGAAGACATTTCGGAAATGTAACGGGTGTATTTTTACCTCAGATCAACGAAAGCGAATATTACAGAAACCGTTCTGTAAAAAGCGAAGTTTCAGGTTTTGCAAAGGCTTTGTTTAAAGTGAATAATTTCGAATTCTTTGGAGATTTACAGCTTAGAAATATAGATTACGACATCAAAATTCTTAAAGATGGCGATGGTGAAGGAGGAAATTTAACCAAAAACTGGCTGTTCTTCAATCCAAAGGCCGGAGTGAATTATAGAATCGGAAACGGAAAGGTCTTTTTATCTTACGCACACGCTCAACGTGAACCGAACAGAGATGATTTAACTGCTGATAATAATGTAAAAGTAGAAAAACTTCACGATTTTGAAGCAGGATTAGAAAAACAATTCGGAATTTTATCTGTGACAGCCAACTTATATTATATGTATTACGTTAATCAATTGGTTTTAAATGGCGAATTGAATAATGTCGGCGCTTTTATCAGAACAAATTCAGGAGAAAGTTACAGAAGAGGAATTGAAATTGGAGCGTTGGCGAAACTTTCCAAACAATGGGAAATTTCTGGAAATGTAAGTTTAAGCCAGAACAGAAATCAGGATTTTAAAATAGAAAATGAAGCATTGGTAAGAGACCTTGGAAATACACAAATCTCTTTCTCACCCGATGTTATCGCTAATTTAGGGTTGAAATTTAATCCAAATAAAAACTTCCAGTTTGCATTGATGAATCAATATGTTGGAAAGCAATATTTAGACAATACGGAAGATAAAAATTTACAGTTGAAAGATTATCTTTTGACGGATTTTAATGCTCAATATCAGTTCAAAATAGCCAATAATGATGTAGCGCTGAAATTATTGGTAAATAATATTTTCAATAAAAAATATGTGAATAATGGAGCGGTTTATGACGGTGAACCATACTATTTTTCTCAGGCAGGAACTAATTTTATGTTCGGAATAAGCTGGAAAATTCAATAGTAAATACATAAAAATATATCACAATTGTTTTCAATAATTCAATAATGATATTCAAACGAGTAATATTAGATTGTAAAGACTGTTTCGGCAGTCTTTTTTATTGTGAATAAATCATCTAAAAAGTCATGGAAAAGTTATAAATTTGCCATCAAATGAATATTTCAGCTTACATTTTAGAATATCTGAAACAATTTGGTTCTGTTACAGTTCCAAGCTTTGGTGTATTTTCTTTAGAGAATTCTAAAGCAATTATCAACTCCGAAAACGGTAGTATTCTTCCGCCTGCGAGTCAGATCACTTTTAGTCCTGATCATGAAATTCAATCTGATGAATTGATCGCTTTTATTGCAGATCAAAAGCAAATGTCTTTTGAAGCATCAAAAAGTGACTTAAAGATCCAGACCGATTTTTGGAAGAAAAAACTTCAGGCAGAACAAACATTAGAAATTCAGAACCTCGGAACGATCTTTATTGAAGACGGACACACTCATTTTAAAGGAAAAAGAATAGAATCCGGACATCCTGATTTTTACGGATTGGAAGAGATCAAAATTTCCGATATCAAAGCAAAAGATAAAGCAGTTGTTTCTGAAAAATCAGGGAAAGATTACAAATTCAGTAAATCGCTTCTTTGGATCTTTTTGATTGTTATTCCAATTTTAGGGATCGCTTATCTGGCTTTTACGAATCAGGAACTTCTTTTTGGAAACGAATCTTTTAAACACGAAAAAGATTCAATTAAAATCAATGCAACAGTGTCTGTCTACGTAAAAGATACCGTGAAAGTAGATTCTACACAGATGAAAATTGCAGATTCTTTGAAAACCTTGAAAAAAGATTCAATCGTAAAACCTGTTGAAAAAGCTGTTCAAGTTCCCACAACCCCAAACAAGACTAAGGCTAAATGGCAAAAATAAAAAAAGCGTCAGAATCTCTGACAATCATGACGAACATTGTTCTTCCCAATGAAACCAATTCTCTAAGAAACCTTTTTGGAGGTGAATTATTGGCAAAGATGGATCGTTGTGCATCGATCTCTGCAGCAAGACATTGCGAAAGAAGAGTGGTTACCGCTTCTGTGAATCACGTTTCTTTTAATCACCCGATTCCGGAAGGTGGAATTGTGATTTTAGAATCTAAAGTTTCAAGAGCATTTTCGACTTCTATGGAGGTTTATGTTGATGTTTGGTTGGATGATCCTATCAGTCAAAAGAAAACGCATACGAATGCAGGAATCTACACTTTCGTTGCGGTGGATGAGTTCAATCGTCCAATTCCAATTCCAGAAATGGTTCCGGAAACAGAGGACGAAAAAGAAAGATTTGCCGCTGCTTTCCGTAGAAAAGAATTGTCATTAATTCTTTCAGGAAGAATGAAGCCGTTGGAATCTGTGGAATTGAAAAAATTATTTCAGGAACCTAGTTAAAACACAAATAACGCAAATGGCGGCACAAATTTTCACAAATTAATTAGTGTTATTAGTGAAAATATTAGCGTCATTAGTGTTTAGAAATAAAAAACACAACCAGTAAACACAAACTCCCACAAATGATTTGTGTTTATTTTTAAGATGAAAAAAATATGAAAACAGATATTTCAGAAAATGATATATCACGAATTGTCTATGAGGCAGGCTATTTAGTTCATAAGATTTTAGGTCCCGGACTTTTAGAAAGTGCATACGAAGAATGTATGTTTTATGAGCTTAATAAGAATGGTCTGTTTGTAGAAAAACAAAAGCCAATGCCTTTGATCTACAACGAAGTGAAGTTGGATGTAGGATATAGATTAGATTTATTAATTGAGAGCAAATTTGTTTTAGAAATAAAATCAATTGAATCTTTGAATGATGTACATTTAGCACAAATCCTTACTTATCTTCGTTTAAGCAATTGTAAACTTGGAATGTTAATAAACTTCAATACTCTACATTTTAAAAATGGAGTAAAAAGAGTGATCAATGGCACATTATAAATTTGTGTCATTTGTGAAAATAATTTGTGTCATTTGTGTTTAAATATTATGAAGATCCTACTTTTAGATAAAAACCATCCTTTAATTACTGAACAGCTTTTAGCGAAAAACTTTATATTGGAAGAAGATTTTACGTCTTCTTACGATGAGGCTTGCAATAAAATTGAAAACTACGACGGAGTCATTATCAGAAGCCGAATTCCTTTAGATAAAAACTTTTTGGAGAAGGGTAAAAACCTGAAATTCATTGCAAGAGTAGGAGCTGGGATGGAGAATATTGATATTCCTGTTGCTGAAAAATTGGGTATCCAATTAATCAATTCTCCCGAAGGAAACAGAGATTCTGTCGCAGAACATGTTGTCGGAATGTTGTTGATTTTAATGAATCGACTTTTCATCGCTTCCCAAGAAGTAAAGAACGGAATTTGGTTGCGTGAAGAAAATCGAGGTGACGAGTTATTAGGAAAAACGGTTGGTCTAATTGGTTACGGAAACATGGGAAAAGCAACAGCGAAAAGACTTTCCGGTTTTGGGTGTAAAGTGATTTTCCATGATATTTTACCGGATCTTTCTGATGAATTTGCAACACAGGTTTCTTTGGAAGAATTAAAAGAAAAAGCTGAGGTTTTAAGTTTACATATTCCTTTGACGGATTTGTCATATTATTTAATTGACGGGCTATTCCTTTCTGATATGAAAAATGATTTCTATTTTGTGAATACAGCGAGAGGAAAAAACATAGAAACTAAAAGTTTAGTCGAAGCCTTGAAATCTGGAAAAGTAAAAGGAGCCTGTCTCGATGTTTTAGAATATGAAAAGTCTTCTTTCGAAAATATTGAAACAGAAAATGATGATTTGCAATATCTTTTAGATTCTGAAAAAGTAATCGTAACGCCTCATATTGCGGGTTGGACACATCAAAGTAAAGAAAAGCTTGCGCAGGTTATCGTTGATAAGATTGTTGCTCAGTTTGCTTAAATAAACCTCAATTATAAATTTATCGTTTTCATCTTTTTACAGTTTTATGTTAAATAATTCATAATTTACAGCAAGAATTCCATATTTATTTTGAGTTTTATTAAATTGCCTCTCATTTTCGAAACTCATGAAGAAGCGTAACTTTTTACTTATTTTAGCTGTTTTTTTACTTATTTTTTCCTGTAAAAAAAAATCCGACTCTAAAGAATCTGTAACTGAAAATACCACCGATCTCCCCAATTATGGAAGCGTAGATCTTAGTAATGTTTTCACAAAAGGTGACGGACAGCTTTCTGACAAAGCTTCACTTGTTCGTTATATCGATCAGTACTACAAAAAAGTTTGGGAAGGAAGCGATCTGAGTGGCGGAATATTGGTGGCAAAAGGTGACGATATTCTATATGAAAATTACAGAGGCTTCAGTAGAGAAGGGAACCAGGCAGCGATTGATAAAAATACACCTTTGCATGTTGCTTCAGTTTCAAAAACATTGACGGCAATGGCAATGATGAAATTAATCGAAGCCGGAAAAATAAAATTTACAGATCACCTTACCCAATTTTTCCCGGGATTTCCTTACCCGAATGTGACGGTTCAGACTTTATTGGATCAAAGAAGTGGTCTTCCAAAGTATGAATATTTTATTGCTAAAATTCCACCAACATCTCCTGAGCTTGCAAAACCGTACATTACTAATCAGGATGTATTAAATATGATCATTAAATACAAACCTGAGCTGGCAAGAGATACTGACACTGGTTTCATGTATTGCAACACCAATTTTGCTTTATTGGCTTTGTTAATTGAAAAAGTGACAAAAACTCCTTTTCCTCAGGCGATGAAAGAAATGGTTTTCAATCCGCTGAAAATGACCAACAGTTACATTTTTCAGGAAAAAGACATTCCTACAGCGTCACAATCTTTTTATTATGGAGGTAAATTATATCCTTTAGATAGATTAGACCTTATTTATGGGGATAAAAATGTCTACACAACGCCAAGAGATCTTTATAATTTCTCAAAAGCAATGTTCTCAAAAGACTTCTTAAAACCTGAATTGATGGAAATGGTTTTTTCTCCTTACAGTAATGAAAAAGCAGGAATGAACAATTATGGTTTAGGATTCAGGATGAAAATTTTTGATAACGGCGAGAAATTGACTTATCATAACGGCTGGTGGCACGGAACAAATTCTGTTTTTGCTCATTTGTTAAAATCAAAAGTAACCATTGTAGCGATCGGAAATAAATATTCAAACAAAGTGTATACTGCACTTGCTTTATCCGGCTTATTTGAAGATTTTCCGGTGCAGAAAGATAAGCTGCACAGTGTGATGAATGACAATAAAGATTCTTTAAATGGCGGGCAGGATGTTACAGAATAATGTTTACTTTTGCTTAAACATATTCATGAAAAGACTTCTTCTCTTATTTATTATAGGTTTTCTTTTGCAATCGTGCGCAAGAGTGGGCTCTCCGGTTGGTGGACCTAAAGATTCTTTGGCTCCAAAATTTTTAAGCTCAAATATTGATACAACGAGGATCAATGTTTCAAGAGATATTCGTGAACTTCGCCTTGATTTTAATGAATATATCACGCTGAAAGACATCAACAAAAACCTGATTATTTCTCCGCCAATCAAAAATATCAAGCGTATTTTGCCTTCAAATATTGCCAATAAATATGTTCTAATCCAATGGACGGATACTTTACAGGCGAACACAACTTATAATTTCAACTTCGGAAATTCTATTGTTGATAATAATGAAGCCAATATTCTTCGTTATTTCAATTTTGCTTTTTCTACAGGAGATAAGCTGGATGATTTGTATATCAGTGGTGAGGTTAAAGACGCCTTAGCGATAAAAAAACAATCTGAAAGTGCTGAAAATAAACTTGTTGTAGGATTGTATCAGGTAAAAGACACTATTAATTATAAACAAAAACCTTACTACATCACGAAAGTTGATACAGACGGTTATTACGAACTGAATTATTTGTCTCCGGGTAAATATAAGATTCTGGCTTTTGAAGATGAAAACGGAAACTCAATGTACGATCCTGGAAAAGAGAAAGTTGGTTTCCAGAAAGATGCTGTAGATGTTGAAAAATCTGTTTCTGGATTAAATTTAAAAGTTTATCCGTCTAAAAAAGCTCTGAAATATGGTGAAATGAAAGAAATACCGGGCGGGATTTTAATGACATTCGAAGGAAATCCTACCGATGTTAAAGTTCTTTCAATCAACGATAAACTTCGGGATATAAAAGTTACTCATCGACCGAAATCAGATTCTATCAATATCTGGTTTGATGCTGTTGCCCAAAAGGTAGGACAGGGAACAACTGAAAACTTGAAATTCAGTTATGATGTTGATAACAAAAAAGATACAGTTTCTGTTTTTTACAAGCAGAATGCTAAAAATGAAATGCAAATTTCTAATAATGATGGCGGCTTATTACCTCCAAAAACGGATTTCAAGATCACTTCAAATTATATCATCGATAAAATAAATCCTGAAAAATGGGTCCTGAAAAGCGATAGTTTAACTACTCAGGAGTTTACGGCTAAGATTTCTGAAACCAATCCGTATCAGATTTTAATTAAATCAGATTTTATTGTTGGTAAAAAATATCAATTAACGGTTCCAAAGACAACGGTTTCATCTTTTTATGCTAAAAGTTCGGAATCAAAACGTTTCGATTTTGAAGCCGATAAAGTTGAAAATTACGGTAACTTAACATTAAAACTTGAAAATGCACCTGCTACAAGTTACTGGATTCAGTTATTAGATGCATCAGAAAAAATTATTTATCAGAAATATACAAAAGGAAGTGAAGTGAAATTCGACATCTTAAAACCTGCCGAATACATCGTCCGAATTTTGGTTGATAATAATGAAAATAAATATTGGGACGAATCTGATTTCTTAAATGAAACTTTTGCCGAAGATTCCTATGTGTTCTACAAACTCGCTGTCATAAGACCGTTGTGGGAAACCAATGAAACTTGGGATTTAAAAGATACGAGAACGCTGGACAGTCCTAAAACCTCTGCTCCTAAAACATCAACACCTTTTCCAAATGCGCAGGAAAAACCTGTAAAGCAAGATGCAAATAATCGTGAGTTGAAATCAGGAGGTGCTGTTTTAACTCCTGTGAAGTAAGAAAATATGAAGACTTTTAAGAAAATTGTGTTTTGGAGTTTGGTGGGCTTTGCTATCATTCAGTTTATTCCGATCGATAGAGTTAATAAGCCGGTGAATCATGCGGTGAATTTTGTGGATGTTAAAAAGACTCCGCAAAAGATAAGAGACTTGATAAAAGGTGCTTGTTATGACTGCCATTCCAATGAAACGGTTTATCCTAAATATGCTTTTATCGCTCCAATTTCATGGTCTCTAAAAAGCCATGTAAATGAAGGGCGAGAACGTCTTAATTTTTCAATTTGGGGAACTTATAACAAAGAATTGAAAGAAAATATGCTTAGCAGAGCTGCAGAAAGTGTTCAGAACAGGATGATGCCAATGCCGGGATATATTCCTTATCATAAAGAAGCTAATCTTTCTGATGCTGAAAGAAAGCTTATTGGTTCTTACTTTGAGGAAATGCTCAAGAATAAAACGTATTAATTTAATTCAAAAAAAACTCTCGCAGATTTTACAAATTTAGCTGATAATTATTTTATCATTAATTCATAAAATCTGCGAGAGATGATATATTTTTAAGAATTAAATATTCTTTAAATACCTTTCAAAAAATATTTTCTGAGAATCAAAAGCGATATCATCGAGGTTGATTTCACTTAAAGGAATCCATTGCGTTTCTGAGATTTCAGACAACTCAATATTCACTTCAAATTTCTCCGAAACATTGTATTCATAAAACAAATCGATCGTATTATAATCTATTTCCTTGTACTGATAAACGTTTGGAAGACTCGTTAAATACTTTAAGTTTGAAATATTGATATCAAGCTGAAGTTCTTCAAAAAGCTCTCTTTTGCAGGTTTCCTCTGCGCTTTCTCTCGGATCTACAAAACCTCCCGCCAGATCAAGTTTTCCTTTTTTAGGTTCCTGATTTCTTCTGGTAAGATAAATCTCATCCCCACATCTTATGACCACTGCTACTGCACCGGCAACGTTATTGTAAAGATTGAAGTTACAATTGGGGCAGCTCCATTTTTTTTCGCCGTCCCAATGTAGAGATTCTTTGCCACAGCTTGGGCAATATTTCAATATTTTCATTGAGCAATATTAATATTTCTCGGGTGATAATTCAATATCACATCGCGAAGTTCTTCTGTTTTCAAATGCGTATAGATTTCCGTTGTTGTAATACTGGAATGACCAAGCATTTCTTGTATATAACGTAGATCTGCACCATTTTGTAATAGATGCGTTGCAAAAGAATGTCTGAACGTGTGTGGAGATATTTTTTTGCTTACACCAGCTTTATCTGTAAGCTCTTTTATGATTAAGAATACTATTACTCTGGACATAGAGGTTCCTCTGCTGTTCAGAAATAGTGAATCTTCGTACTTTTTATTGATCTTGCACTTCGAACGAGTGTCTTCGATGTAGCTTTTCAACAGATCTGCAGTAAAATCTGCCAATGGTACGAAACGGGTTTTGTTACCCTTTCCGTTCACTTTGATGTAATTTTCTACGAAATTGATGTTTGAAATTTTAAGATCAATAAGTTCCGAAACTCGGAGTCCGCATCCGTAAAGTACCTCAATGATACACTGATTTCTCTTTCCAAGATCTGAAGACACTTCTATAGCGCTGATAATCTTATTGATATCAGGAAGGCTTAATGTGTCAGGAAGATATAATCCCAACTTGGGGCCCTCAAGCAAAGATGCAGGATTGTCTTCACGAAACTCATCTTCAAGTAAAAATTTGAAGAAAGCTTTTATAGAAGAAATCCATCTTGCCTGTGATCTTTCGCTGAATTTTTGTTTGGAAAGGTTGAAGATGTACTCTTGCAGGTTTTCATACCCTATAGAACCCGGACCGATGTTTTCCAGATCCTCTATTGCGTATTCTCTTAATTTCTTAATGTCTCGTACGTAAGCGTCGAGAGTGTTTTCTGAAAAATTTCTTTCGAATCGAAGAAATATTTCAAAATCCTTAATTTTTTCATCCCAAGTCATTGTTTGTGCTTATTTTTTTAGTTCACAATCCGATATTTGTTCTATTTCAATATTATGGTTCCTCAGGAACGATATCCCATCATCGTCCGAATATTCATTGATATACACTAGCCTGGAAATTCCCGCCTGCAGAATAAGTTTGCTACATTCTTTGCAAGGTGATAACGTTAAATATAACGTTGCTCCTTTTGCAGATTGTGTAGAAGAGGCTAACTTCAATATCGCGTTAGCTTCTGCGTGCAGTACATACCAGTGTGTTTTTCCCCCTTCATCTTCACAGCAGTTTTCAAATCCCGAAGGAGTGCCGTTGTAACCATCTGAAATAATCATCCTATCTTTTACGATAAGAGCTCCTACTTGTTTTCGTTTGCAGTAGGAAAGGTTTGCCCATTCGAGAGCCATTTTTAGATAAGCTTTATCAAACTTATTCATACAACGTCATTGTTTTTTTTCGAAATAATTGGATTAATTTTCTTAGAAGTTAGGCTTTCTTTTTTCAATAAAAGCAGAAACTCCTTCTTTTTTATCATTAAGTTCAAAAAGTTCACCGAAATACTTGATCTCAGTTTCAAAACCTTTCTCCGTATCAGATAAATTCACGGCATTTATTGCCTTTGATATTGCCATCGGTGAGTTGCGGGCAATAACTGTTGCTAATTCTTTAGTTTTTGTTAATAAATCTTCGATAGGGTATACTTCATTTACCAGTCCGATCTCTTTGGCTCTTTGAGCGGGGATCATTTTGGCTGAGAAGATCATTTCATTGGCAAGGCCTTTTCCTACAAGCTTCGGTAATCTTTGAGTTCCTCCGTACCCAGGAATTAATCCTAACGTAACTTCTGGAAGCCCCAATTTTGCATTTTCCGATGCGTATCTGATATGGCACGCCATGGCAAGCTCTAAACCTCCTCCTAGTGCAAAGCCGTTTACTGCGGCAATTACAGGCTTGGATAGGTTTTCTATTTTATTAAAAAGGAAGTTTTGTCCGTTTCTGGCTAATTCTTCCGCTTTTTCTTGTCCAAAATCACTAAATTCTTTAATATCAGCTCCGGCAACGAAAGATTTTTCTCCGCTTCCGGTAAGAATAATTACTCTGCAAGTGGGGTCAGAATCTAATTCTTCTAACGCTGAACTTATCTCCTGAATTGTCTTTGCATTTAAAGCATTTAAGCTTTCAGGTCTGTTTATTGTGATTATAGATAATTTATCTTCTTTATTTAATAATATATTCTCGTAACTCATTTTTCACTTTAAAATATTATTCTGTGCAAATTATAAATTTTTTACAAAAAAAAGGAAAAAATCTTACTTTTTTTTCCTTTTAATTGAAAATATCATTCAAATATGCTTATTTGGAATGATTCATCATATTTGCATCAATGTTAACATGTAGTTGCGAAGCCACTTTCATGCCAAGTTCTATGTTTGCTCTAAAAAAATGACACAACTGTCTATTTATAATTTCATCCCTCTTCGGACCATCAATTCCTTTCATACTTCCAACAATGTTGTGAATCAGATTTTCTCTGTCTTCTGCATTCATTGCTTTTGTATATAATAAGCCTGGCTGAGTGTAGTGATCGTCATCATTTTCGTTTCGGTTGTAGCTGGCAACGTGATTGTTGTCTAGTTCATATTCGAAATTTTTATAAGCTGAATCTGCCTTAATATCATCAAAGCTATTAGGATGATAATTGGGTTTGTCCTGATATTGACTAGAATTTGCCATAAAACCATCTCTCTGATAATTATTAACGGCAAACGGACAACGGTTAACCTCTAATTGATGAGCATTGACTCCAACTCTGTATCTGTGAGCATCGGGATAAGAAAATAATCTTCCCTGAAGCATTTTGTCTGGAGAAAAACTGATTCCGTCAATTAAATTGCTCGGAGAAAAGGTTGATTGTTCAACGTGAGTGAAATAATTAACCGGAATTTCATTTAATTCCATTTCACCAACTTCAATTAATGGAAAATCTCCCTGAAACCAAACTTTAGTTATATCAAAAGGATTCCATCTGAAATCTTTTGCCTGATCTTCGGTCATTATTTGGATGTACATTGTCCATTTTGGAAAATCTCCGTTGTCAATAGCATTGCAAAGATCTTCCTGAGCAAAATCAGGATTTTCTCCTGCCATTTTTACTGCATCTTCATTCGTGAAGTTTTTAACGCCCTGTTTTGTTTTAAAATGAAACTTCACCCAAACTCTTTCGTTATTGGCATTAATCATTGAAAACGTGTGAGATCCAAAACCATGCATGTGTCTGAATCCGTGAGGAGTTCCTCTGTCTGACATTAAAATTAAAACCTGATGAAGCGATTCCGGATTCAAACTCCAGAAATCCCACATCATTGTGGCGCTTTTTAAGTTCGTTCTTGGAACTCTTTTTTGAGTATGAATAAAATCGGGGAATTTTTTAGCATCCTTAATAAAGAATACAGGGGTATTGTTTCCAACTAAATCCCAATTTCCGTCTTCTGTGTAAAATTTTAGAGCAAATCCTCTTGGGTCTCTTGCGGTATCTGCGCTTCCTTTTTCGCCCCCAACTGTAGAGAAACGGGCAAACATTTTGCATGAATTCCCAACCTGTGAGAATAATTTGGCTTTTGTATATTTACTAATATCGTGTGTTATGGTCAATTTCCCATAAGCTCCGGTTCCTTTTGCATGAACAATTCTTTCAGGAATTCTCTCTCTTACAAAATGAGCAAGGTTTTCCTGAAGTATAAAATCCTGTAACAATACAGGGCCTCTTGGACCAACCGTTTGTGAATCCTGATGCTCATAATATGGGGCACCACTACTTAATGTTAATTTTTTAGAATCCATATAGTTATGATTTGAATGATTGATTTACTATTTATATACCAATATGTAAAGGTAGTAAATATCAAAATTACTTGAAATTTTGATTGCCAATAACAAAAACATCATATCTTTGTAATAGATAATATTAATCAAATGAACATTCAGCAATTGGAATATCTTATCGCCGTAGATAAGTATAAACACTTTGGTAAAGCAGCTCAAGCCTGCTTCATTACACAGCCTACATTGAGTGCAATGATACAGAAATTTGAAGATGAGCTGGATGTAAAGGTTTTCGACAGAACAACTCACCCGATTCGTACAACGGATGTGGGGTTGCAGATCATTGATCAGGCGAAGGTGATTATAGAATCTGTCAATGAACTGAAGAATAAAGCGAACCTTTTAAATAATATTTTAGGAGGTACTATTAACTTGGGAATTATTCCTACTGTTTCTTCATTTATTTTACCAACTGAAATCTTTGCATTCTTGGAAGAGAACCCGAAAATTCAGATGAATGTAAAAGAAATGACCACTGATAGTATCATTAAAGCTTTAAAAGCCGGAGAACTGGATGCTGGAATTATTTCAACACCTTATGATACTGCTGACGAATTTTATCAGGACTTCTTGTTCAATGAAGAATTAATGATCTACAGTTCAAATACTGAAGCTAATAAGAAAAATTCTTACGTTGTTCCAGAAGATCTTAATGTTGAAAAAGTTTGGTTGCTTGAAGAAGGAAACTGTTTAAGAAACCAATTTGAAAATATCTGTCATTTAAAAGAGAATACGTTGAAACCTAAGAATTTAGATTTCTTAGCTTCTAATATTCAGACTTTGGTGCATATGGTTGATAAAGTGGGTGGAATCAGTATTTTGCCTGAATTAGCTTTAAGCCAACTTTCCGAAGAACAAAAAGGAAATGTGTTCAGATTTAAAAAACCTTTCCCTTACCGAGAGATAAGTATCATTTATTATAAGCCTACTTTCAAACAAAAGATTATTGATGAATTATCGAATTCTATCAGATTATCTTTAAAAGAAAAACTAAATTACAACGAAAGCCCAAAAGAATTCGTAAGTATAAAACCACAGTAGTTTATTTTTCTTAAAGATTGATAAATCATTAATTTAAAGAAAATTATAATTAGTAAACAAAAGTTTTGAGTATTAAAAAAATAGTACTTAAATTTGCACTGTTTACGAACGAGGAAAAATTTGACCTGATTGCAACCTCTATAAAAAAAAGCTAAAACAGTATTTCTATTTTGAGCTTTTCTGGCAATTTATTCATATTTTTCTTCGTATATTTTTAATCTAAAAAAACAAATAGAATAATATGTCTTATTTATTTACGTCTGAATCAGTTTCAGAAGGGCATCCAGATAAAATTGCCGATCAGATCTCTGATGCATTAATCGATCATTTTTTAGCATACGATAAAAGCTCGAAAGTAGCTTGTGAAACTCTTGTTACGACAGGACAGGTGGTTTTGGCAGGTGAGGTGAAGTCTGATGCTTATTTAGATGTACAGACTATTGCAAGAGAAGTTATCAACGGTATCGGATATACAAAAGGAGAATACATGTTTAATGGTGATTCTTGTGGAGTTATTTCTGCAATTCACGAGCAGTCTCCGGACATCAACCAAGGTGTTGACAGAGCTGTAAATGATGAATCTTTTGAAGCTAAAGCAAACGCTCAAGGTGCAGGTGACCAAGGAATGATGTTTGGTTATGCAACGAACGAAACGGCAAATTACATGCCTTTGGCTTTAGATTTAGCACACACTATTCTTAAAGAACTTTCTGCGATTAGAAGAGAAGATTCTGAAATCAAATATCTTCGTCCGGATGCAAAAAGCCAAGTTACAATCGAATATTCTGACGATCACAAGCCGGTAAGAATTGATTCTATCGTAGTTTCTACTCAGCACGATGATTTTGCAGCTGAAGAAGAAATGTTGAACAAAATCAGAGAAGACATCAAAAATATTTTAATTCCTAGAGTTGTTGCCTTACAAACTGAGGAAATTAAGGCATTATTTAATGATCAAATCAAATATCACATCAACCCAACAGGGAAATTCGTAATCGGAGGTCCTCACGGAGATACAGGTCTTACAGGAAGAAAAATCATCGTTGATACATACGGTGGAAAAGGTGCTCATGGTGGTGGTGCATTCTCTGGAAAAGATCCTTCAAAAGTAGACAGAAGTGCTGCGTATGCAACAAGACACATCGCTAAAAACTTAGTAGCTGCAGGTGTTGCTGACGAAGTTTTGGTACAGGTTTCTTACGCTATCGGTGTTGCTGAACCTTGTGGTTTATACATCAATACTTACGGAACTTCAAAAGTTGCTATTAATGACGGTGAAATTGCTAAAAAGGTATCTACAATCTTCGATCTTAGACCTTACGCAATTGAGCAAAACTTAAAATTAAGAAACCCAATTTATCAGGATACAGCTTCTTACGGACACATGGGAAGAGAGCATTATGTAGCTGATAAAACTTTCAATAAAGGTCATAAGAATGAATTAACGCTTACAGGGTTGGAGTTCTTTACTTGGGAAAAACTAGACAAAGTAGACGAAATTAAAGCTTCTTTCGGGATTTAATTTTTTCTCTAACATAATAAAATGACTGCTTTATCTTTCAGGTAAGGCAGTTTTTTTTAATTTTACATTCAAATAATTTAAAGATGATGAATTTTCGATTCGCAATAACCATTCTATCTATATTCTTCTTAAGCATTTTTATTAAAGCTCAATACACGATGCATAAAATGCTTACAGTAGGATATACTTACCAAAACCAGAGCTTTGGAGAACTAGGAGGTAAATTGCTTTTCCTGAAAAATGATGATGTTATTTACAGGTTGGGAGCTTCTGCCTTGATGGGATCTACTCATTCTGAATTTGCCATAATGCCGAAATTGCAGGCGGATGTTTTATTAAACTTTCAAAAAGATGTAGATTTCTATCATTCTTACTACTTTTTAATCGGAGCGGAGGGAACAAATAAGTACGTTGCGCCGAAAATTGGAGTCACTCTTTTCGGAATTTTGGATCTTACGGGAGGTTATGCATTCCCAATTGGCAATTTAAACGGCAAAGAAATGAAAGGTCTGAATGTTAATTTTACACTAAATATCCCTACTGTATTCATTCATGACATGTTTAAGTGATTTTTTTTAGATTTTTCTTGTAAAAATTTAATAATAGCTTAACAGTTATTAAAAAATTATTATATTTACATCAAGAAAAATTGTACCGCCTATTGATTCTACTTTACTCTAGAAAACTGTTTTGTATTTACGGCTAAAACCAGATTAATTATCTGGAAGAAAGTTTGTCTACAAATTTTTTTATTATTGAGAAGAGTTATGAAATCAAAATCGGATAGTTTATTAATTTCCCTTTACCAGGAAGGAGACGAGTCGGCATTATCTACGCTTATTCACCGTCACCAAAGAGAGCTTTTTACATTCATTTTTTATAAAATTAATGATGAGGATCTAGCTAATGATGTTTTTCAGGATACTTTCATGAAAATCATTCTAATGCTGAAAGAAGGCCGTTACAACGAAGAAGGAAAATTCATCCTTTGGGCAAAAAGAATTGCCTACAATCTTATTATAGACCATTTCAGACTAAAATCTAAGAACATCAAAGTTTCAGAAACTACTTTTGAGACCGACGAATATTCTATTTTTGATCTTATCAGAGAACCTTCTGAAAATATTGAAGATCAATTGGTTACTAATCAAATTCAGGAAGACTTGTTGAGAATGTTACAATTTTTACCTCAAAATCAACAGGAGGTAATTAAATTAAGATTTTTTGACGGATTAAGCTTTAAAGAAATCGCAGATCATACGGATATGAGCATCAATACCACGTTGGGAAGAGTACGCTATGCTTTAATAAACCTGAGAAAAATCATGGATGAGAATAATATCATCCTAACGAGATAATAATTCTTAAAAATTCTCGTTTTAAGGAAAAACATTTATCGCCTATGAGAAAAAATGATTCCTTAAAAGTGAAAGCTTTGAAACCTAAAAAAGAAACAATTGATTTCTTACTCAATTTTTCTAAAAATATTGATGTAATTAAAACTAAGAGTAAGAATTATCCGATCTCTAAAAATTAAAAGTATTAATTTTGTGCTGTATGAAAATTCAGCACATTTTTTTTGATCTCGACAATACGCTTTGGGATCACCGTAAGAACGCCTATCTTACCATCAAAACACTCTTTGAAGCACAGGAAATAACTTTAAAATACAATATTGATTTTGAAGAATTTCATGCTGTTTATCATGAGATCAATGAAAAACTTTGGGAAGATATAAGAGACGGACTCATCGGAAAAGAATATTTGAGAGAGCATCGTTTTTATGATACTTTCAAACATTTTGGAGTTGAGAATAAAGAACTTTCCATGTATTTTGAGGAGCATTTTTTAGATAAAATTCTCAATCATAATGAATTGGTAGAAGGTGCAGAGTATATCTTGGAATACTTAAAATCTAAACATTATACGCTTCATATTATCTCCAACGGCTTCAAGGAAGTCACCGAAAGAAAATGTATTCTGTCGGGTATTGCACATTATTTCCATACCATTACAAGCGCCGATTCTGTTGGTGTAAGAAAACCTAATCCTGAAATTTTCGAATATTCTTTAGGCTTATCAAATGCTAAAAAAGAAGAAAGTATTTTGATAGGTGACGATTGGATTGCCGATGTTGTAGGATCTCAAAACTTTGGAATTGATGTTATTTTCTTTGATGTTTATAGAGAGAATAAACAAGAAGAAGGTTTGAAGGCTATCACGCATCTTTTACAAATCAAAGAATATTTATAAAAAACGGCTTTTGTGATTGATAAAATTGATCTGTATATTCAAAATGGTGTAGTTAGATAAGAGAGAAATTGACTTTTTTGACGATGTTAAAAATGATCCCAGATCACGAATCTAAAGTTTTGAGAATTTTATCTTTAAGACAATTATAAAGCAATATCCAAGATGGAATATTACTTATGAGTTTGATGATGAGATACATTATTTTATTGTTTAGAAAAATTAATCCTCAATTAAAATTACAAAAAACAAAAGCCTTTCACATTGAAAGGCTTTCTTATATTTAAAAAGTTTGAATTAAATTCCTAAACTTTCTCTTACTCTTTTGATGGTTTCAGTAGCGATTGCTCTTGTTTTTCCTGCACCTTCCTGAAGTTTTGTTTCTAATTCATCAAGATTGTTCATGTAATAAGAGAATAACTCTCTTTCTTTCTCAAATCTTTCTAAAATCAAATCCAAAAGTTCTTTTTTTGCGTGTCCGTAACCAAAATTTCCGGCTAAATATTTAGCTCTTAATTCTTCGGTTTGTTCAGGTGTTGCAACCAATTGATAAATAGCAAATGTTTTATCTGTTTCCGGATCTTTTGGTTCTTCTAATGATTTTGAATCTGACTCAATGCTCATCACCTGTTTTTTCAATTCCTTTTCAGGCAAGAAAATATTGATGATGTTTCCTCTTGATTTAGACATTTTATGTCCGTCAACTCCGGGAACATATTTTGTGTCTTCCTGAAGCTCAGATTGTGGCAAAACTAGAACTTCACCCATCTGATTATTAAATCTCGAAGCTACATCACGGGCAATTTCTAAATGTTGAAGCTGATCTTTTCCTACAGGTACAATCTCTGCATCATATAATAAAATATCGGCAGCCATCAAAATTGGATACGTAAACAAACCTGCATTTACGTCCTGTAATCTGTCTGCTTTATCTTTAAATGAATGTGCCAAAGTCAATCTCTGATAAGGAAAAAAACATGATAAATGCCAAGATAATTCACAGGTTTCAGGGATGTCACTCTGTCTGTAAAAGAATGTTTTTTCGGTATCTAGTCCACAAGCAAGCCAAGCCGCAGCTATTTCGTAGGTGTTTTGTTTCAATTCTTTCGCGTCTTTAATCTGCGTTAATGAATGCAGATTTGCGATGAATAAAAATGATTCATTTCCTTCCTGTTTTGATAGCTCAACAGCAGGAATAATAGCACCCAACAAGTTTCCAAGGTGTGGTGTTCCGGTGGCTTGTATGCCGGTAAGAATTCTTGACATTTGTTTAAATTATTTATAAAAATTAATGAATTGCAAACTTACGAGAATCCGTTTAAAGTACAATAAAAGTTGTACCACTGATTTCACAGATTTACACGGATGTTTGCGTTTTATTTTTGAATTTAAACGCAAAGATTTAATTATTAGATTTATTATTTTAGAAAAGCAAAGGCAAATAAATTTACTGCGCGAAGCTTGAAAACAGAGCTTCATCAAATCAACTTGTTGATTAATTTTTTGCTCACTTAGAAAATTAATTGTCATCAAATTAAAAACTTTGCGTCAAAAATCTGCACAATCTGAATAATCTGTGAAAGAAAAAAATATTAAGGAATCAAAATCTTTTCTCCTCCAAATTTTGGTTCAACTCCAAAAATAAGATCCCAATATGCTTTGGCTTTAGCTAAATATTCTCTCATATTAGTTTTAAAACCAGCATATTTATTAACATCTTTAGCGTTGTACCCGTATGCTTCAATTCCGTTTTTCTTGGCTAGAAACACTGCTCTTTCGTTGTGAAACTTTTGTGAAATAATAACCAATTTCGTTTGACCAAAAATTTCTTTAGCCCTAACAACAGAATCCAATGTTCTGAAACCGGCATGATCCAAGAAAATCCTGTCTTGTGGAATTCCGTATTTCATTAAGGTTAATAACATATCTTCTGGCTCGTTGTAATCTTTTGTGCTGTTATCTCCACTTACGATGATGTATTTTATCTTTCCGCTTTTGTAAAGATCTATTGCTGCTTGTATTCTATTGTAGAAATAGGCGTTGGGAAGTCCGCTGTTTAAATTTTTGCTTGTTCCTAAAAGTAAAGCTGTTTTTGTTTCGGGAACATCAGAGATATTGTAGGATACGGACGCATCACTTTCTTTTTTGATGCTGTAATTCGCCCAAGCGATAAAAATAAATCCTGCAACAATAAGAAGCAGGAATATTTTAAATGTAGTTTTTATTAGTTTTTTCATCGAGTGTAAAATCTTTTAAAATTCCAGACCGTTCGGGAAAGCTTTTTTTCTGAAAACCAGTAATAAAACTGCTCCTACCGTAATGGCTGAATCTGCAACATTGAAAATATATTTGAAAAATTCAAGATGTTTTCCACCGATTAGTGGTACACTCTCAGGAACGTTCCAGTCTACTAATGGGAAGTGAAGCATATCAACTACGCAACCTCTCATAAATGTAGAATAGCCTTGTCCAATAGGTACAATCTTAGAAATTCCGCCATAACCAATCCATCGGTCTATACTTGGGTCGTACACAGTTCCGCTGTCGAAAAGCAATCCGTAAAACATTCCGTCGATAAGATTTCCTATTGCTCCTGCAAAAATAACTGCCATTGGAATAATAAGATAGTTGGATGCTCCCTGTTGTAACCACTTTTTGAACATGTAAACCATACCTCCAATCAAGAATACTCTTAGGATAACAAGGAAATATTTACCAATAACTCCACCAAAATGAAGTCCGTAAGCCATTCCCGGATTTTCTACAAAAGTAAGTTTGAAACCAGGTAAAACGGAAACGCTATCATCTAGATTGAAATGCGTTTTTACATAAATTTTTGAAGCCTGATCTATTAATAAAATAAGAAAAGTGATAAGCGTAATCTTCTTCATTACAATCCTTTTGGTTTATAAGGTTTTCCTATTTTTTCGTTTTTCTTACCAATGACTTTTTTAATCGTCTTAGTGTTGTGGTGCATCTTGGTATGGAATTTCTCGAACTCGATGTTCATATCTTTTAAAACACTTTTCAGCGCATTCAATTCCATTGCATTTTTAGTGTGTACTATTATAGACTCCATTTTTCTTAATTTAAATATTTACTTTTTAGACAATTCGTCTAATCTTTTTCTGTCTTTAGCAGACAAATCATTGACTCCGTTTTTGCCCATTTTGCTTAAAAGGTAGTCAATTTCTTTTTCCCTGTCGCGTTTATCGGAATTAAATTGATCATCCATCGTATAGTTTGTGTGTTTCTCAGGAAAGAATTTGTTTTTGATCCAAATTCTGTTGAAAAAGGCTAATACGACAATAAGAATAACCCCTAAAATTAACAATTCGTTCATGGATATAAATTAAAAATTAGGTTTATAAAGTATTTCATGAAATACGATATAAACCCAAATTTATTTTACAAACCTTACGGTTATTTCTGCATATTTTTCGCTTCGATGCTTAAAGTAGCATGAGGAACCGCCAATAATCTTTCTTTAGGAATCAGCTTTCCTGTTACTCGGCAAACACCGTACGTTTTATTCTCAATTCTGATTAAAGCATTCTTAAGATCGCGCACGAATTTTTCCTGTCTTCCTGCCAAAATAGAGTTTTGTTCTTTGCTTAGTGTCTCAGCTCCTTCTTCAAAAGCTTTGAATGTTGGAGAAGTGTCATCTGTCCCATTATTTTGGTCGTTGATGAAACTTTCTCTGATCAGCTGTAAATCCCTTTCAGCTTTCTCTATTTTTTCTTTAATGATTGCTTTAAACTCTTGTAAATCAGAATCATTATATCTTACTCTTTCGTCTGACATGTTCTTTTCTCTTTTTTAATAAAATTATGAAATGGAATTTGAAAAACAATAACTATATGTTAATTTTTTTCAACATTTATCTTAAATTTAACCTCATCTATTTCGATTTCGTTAAAATTTGGAAGTGAAGATACAATTTCTATTTTATTTGACAAGACCTCTGATGAAATATATTCTTCATTTTTCTTAATATCATTTAAGAAAGGTGAATTTTCTTCCACAAAGATGTTTATCCTGTCTGTTAATTCAAAATTCTGCTCTTTTCTAAGGTTTTGAATTCTGTTGATAAATTCTCTTGCAATCCCTTCAGATTTTAACTCATCTGTTAGCGTCAAATCTAATGCCACAGTTGTTTTCCCGTCAGAAGTTACTGTCCATCCTGGAATATCTTTTGTTGAAATTTCAACATCTGATAGCGTAATTTCGTAACCTTGAACGTCTATTTTTCCTTCTTTTTCTAAACCTGAAATTTGTTCAGCAGTAAGATTTGTAATTTCTCCTCCAACTGTTTTCATATCTTTTCCAAGTCTCGAACCTAATGTTTTAAAGTTTGGTTTTATCTGTTTTACAATTAAATGTGATGCTTCTTCAGCATTTATCAACTGTAATTCTTTAACATTTACTTCTTGTTTAATTAACTCTGAAACTGCTAAGATCTGCTCTTCAGTTTTCTTGTCTAAAACAGGAATCAACACTTTTTGTAATGGCTGACGAACTTTCATGTTTTCTTTCTTTCTCAAAGAGAAAACCATACTCGTAATATTTTGCGCCAAGTGTGTTTTTTCAACCAAATCTTGATCGATTAAACTTTCATTAGCAACAGGGAAATCTGTTAAGTGAATAGATTCCGCGTTTTCTTTTCCTGTTACTTTATTTAAATCCTGATACAATTGATCCATAAAGAACGGAGCGATTGGCGCAGATAATTTTGCAACTGTTTCCAAACATGTATATAAAGTCTGGTAAGCTGAGATCTTATCGTCTGAATAATCTCCTTTCCAGAAACGTCTTCTGCATAATCTTACGTACCAGTTACTTAAATTATCATTTACAAAAGTATTAATGACTCTTGCTACTCTTGTCGGTTCGTAATCTTCGTAGAATGCTTTTACTTCTTTGATTAATAAGTTTAATTCAGACAAAATCCATCTGTCGATTTCCGGACGATTTTCAACCTCTTTTTCAGAATAATTAAATCCGTCAACATTCGCATACAAAGCAAAGAATGAATACGTATTGTAAAGCGTTCCGAAGAATTTTCTTCTCGTTTCATCAATTCCTTCGATATCGAATTTCAGGTTTTCCCACGGATTCGCATTTGAAACCATGTACCAACGTGTAGCATCCGGTCCGTAAACTGCTAATGTTTCAAACGGATCAATTCCATTTCCTTTAGATTTTGACATTTTTACCCCGTTTTTATCCAAAACAAGTCCGTTACTCATTACATTTTTATAAGCAACTGAATCAAAAACGGCAGTTCCGATCGCATGAAGCGTGTAGAACCAACCACGAGTCTGGTCAACACCTTCCGCAATAAAATCTGCTGGGAATGCTTTATTATTGTCAATTAATTCTTTATTCTCAAAAGGATAATGCAGCTGTGCATAAGGCATCGATCCTGAATCAAACCAAACGTCGATCAAATCACTCTCACGGTTCATCGCTTTTCCTGATTCTGAAACTAAAACAATTTTATCAACGATATTTTTGTGTAGATCAACCAAAGAATAATTTTCTTCAGACATATTTCCGATTTCAAAACCTTTGAACGGGTTTTCTGTCATCAATCCTGCTTCGATAGATTTTTCGATCTCGTTGTATAATTCTTCTACGGAACCGATGATGATTTCTTCTTTCAAATCTTCAGTTCTCCAGATCGGCAACGGAATTCCCCAATACCTTGAACGGGATAAGTTCCAGTCATTTACATTTTCTAACCAGTTACCGAAACGTCCTTCTCCAGTTGATTTTGGTTTCCAGTTGATTCCTTTGTTTAAATCTACTAATCTGTCTTTTACAGCAGTCATTTTTACAAACCAAGAATCCAATGGATAATATAATAATGGCTCATCAGTTCTCCAACTGTGTGGGTAACTGTGAACGTATTTTTCAACTTTAAAAGCTTTATTTTCTTCTTTTAAACGAATCGCAATTTCAACATCAACAGACTTTTCGGGTGCTGTTCCTGCATCATAATATTCGTTTTTAACATATTTACCTGCAAAATCTCCCATTTGCGAAGTAAATTTTCCTTGTAAATCTACTAATGGAACCGGATTTCCGTTCTCGTTTAAAACCAACATTGGCGGAACTTCAGGGGTAGCTTCTTTCGCTACTTTCGCATCATCAGCACCAAAAGTCGGCGCCGTATGAACGATACCTGTTCCGTCCTCTGTCGTTACGAAATCTCCTGAAATTACTCTGAAAGCATTTTCTGGGTTTTGGTAAGGTAGAGCGTAAGGCAATAACTGCTCATATTTAATTCCAACCAAATCAACACCTTTGAATTCTGCTAGAATTTTGAAAGGAATAACTTTGCTTTCTGAAGTGTAATTGGCGAAATCTTCGTCTGTTCCTTCACTGAATTTCTTTCCGAATTGTTTTCCAACCAAAGGTTTAGCCAAAACAATATTGATTGGTTCAAAAGTGTATTGATTGAAAGTTTTAACTAAAACATAATCGATTTTTGGACCGACAGTCAAAGCAGTATTCGAAGGCAACGTCCAAGGAGTTGTCGTCCAAGCTAAGAAATGTACATCTCCAAAACCTTGTAAGAATGAAGGTAATGTATCAGGAAGTGTCTTGAATTGTGCAACAATTGTTGTGTCAGACACATCACGGTAAGCTCCGGGCTGATTAACTTCATGGGAAGAAAGTCCAGTTCCCGCTTTTGGAGAATAAGGTTGGATCGTGTAACCTTTGTACAATAAATCTTTGTTGTACAATTGCTTCAACAACCACCAAACTGTCTCCATATATTTTGACTTATACGTGATATACGGATCTTCAAGGTCTACCCAATATCCGATTTTCTCGGTAAGATTATTCCAAACATCGGTGTAACGCATAACCGCTTCACGACACGCTTTGTTGTAATCTTCAATAGAAATTTTTGAGCCAATATCTTCTTTAGTGATTCCTAATTCTTTTTCCACACCAAGCTCTACCGGAAGTCCGTGTGTATCCCAACCCGCCTTACGGAAAACCTGTTTCCCGTTTTGAGTTTGATAACGACAGAAAATATCCTTTAACGCTCTAGCCATAACGTGGTGAATTCCGGGCATACCGTTTGCTGAAGGCGGACCTTCATAAAAAACAAACTCAGGTTTCCCCTCACGAATCTCAACACTCTTATTGAAGGTTTTATTTTGTTTCCAAAATTCCGCTACATTCTCTGCTACGTCAATAAGGTTGAGGTTTTTGTATTCTTTAAATTGGCTCATTGTAATATCTCAATATCGTTGATTAATTAAGTTGGCAAATTTACTAAAATTTGTCGGTTTATAATATATGTTTTATTTTGATATCATCTATTAAAAAGTTCTGTTTCAGAAATATAAATGTTTGAATGATTTTCTTCCACGGATAACGTAGATGTATATGTGATATTTTTAAAGAAAACTTCAATCGTAATCCTTGTCAAGGTTTTAAACCCTGACAAGGATTTTAGTAAAATAATAAACGTAATCATCTGCGAAAATTCGTGAAATCTGTGGGGAAATAAAAACAAAATTTCGTAATTTTAAAATACCACTTAAAACCATTTGTATGAAAACCTTTTCCAGACTAATATTTATTGTTTGTTTTCTTATCGGAATGATGACTCAAGCTCAGAATAATTATCCTCAAAACTATTTTCGGAATCCTTTAAATATTTCCATCAATTTGGCTGCTAATTTCGGAGCAGTTCGCTCTAATCATTTTCATATGGGATTGGATATCCGAACCAATAGTCAGGAAAATTTACCTGTTGTTGCGGCGGCAGATGGTTACGTCAGCCGAATAAAAGTTGAACGTTACGGTTTTGGAAATGCAGTGTACATCACTCATCCGAATGGCTACACAACAGTTTATGCGCATTTGAATAAATATTTTGATAAACTCGATGAATTTGTAAAAGGGCAGCAATACAAAGACGAAAAATGGGAACGGGATATCATTTTTTCTCCAAATCAGTTTCCTGTGACTAAAGGTCAATTAATTGCTTTAAGCGGAAATACAGGAGGTTCAGCAGGGCCGCATTTACATTTTGAAATCAGAGATACAAAAACGGAAGAATGTCTTAATCCTTTGCTTTTTGGATTTAATATTCCAGACAATATTGCACCAATCATTAGTGGATTATATTGGTATGACAGGCGTTTCAGTACTTATGAACCTGGCGGGAACGGAATTGCTGTGAAAAAAGCTGGAAGTGTTTATACCTCAAATGTCATTCAGGTAACTTCTCCGCAGATCAGTTTTGCGATAAAAGCGGTGGATAAAGCGAATCAAGGTTTTAATTTAGGGATTTATGATGCAGAATTATTAATTGATGGGAAATTAGTTTACAGTTTTAAAATCGACAAGATACATTACAATGATACCCGTTATATCAATGGTTGTATAGATTATACAAAATTTGTTCGTGATAAGATGAGTATTCAACATTTATCAAATTTATCAGGAATGAAACTGCAAAATTACAGTTCTGGATCAGATGGAATTATCAATCTTCAAGACAATGATGTTCACGATATTGAAATAATTTTAAAAGATGTCAACGGAAATACAAGCCGATTAACAACAAAAGTTCAATTGAATAATTCGTCGGAAAAAGTTTCATCAAATAATAAAACGGTCGTTCCCAATGAATCAAAAACGATTAAAACAGAAAATGCAGAAATTAATCTAAGTAAAAATGCAGTTTATGATGCCGTAAATTTTAATATGTATGAAAAATCGGATGCTGAAGCAGTTTCAAATGCAATTGTTTTAAATAATCCATACATTCCAATTCATGATTATTTTACATTAAAAATTAAACCCAACAGAAAATTAACCAACGAAGAAAAAGACAAAACAGTTGTAGAACTCAATTACGGAAGCGATAAGAATATCATCAAAGCAAAATGGAATGGTGATTGGGCTGAAGGGCAATTTAACAGATTAGGAACAGCAAGATTATTGCTCGATAATAGTTTGCCATCTGTTTCTTCAAGTTGGAAAGAGGGAGCAATCGTCACAGTTGGTTCTTTCCGATTAAAAGGAACAACAAAAATCGGCGACATCGAATCTTTCCGTGCGGAATTGGATGGAAAATGGCTTCGTTTTGCAAGAATAAAAGATGATTTTGTCTACGTTTTTGATGAAAAATGCCCAAAGGGTTCAGGTTCTCACACATTGAAAATGACAACTATAAATACAGCAGGGAATATGAATATGCAAAGTTTTACTTTTCAGAGATAATTATTTGTTTAAACGCAAAGTTTTATTTTATTGATAATTAAATTTAAGTGAGCAAAGAAGATCAACAAGTTGATTTGATGAAGCTGTATTTTCAAGCTTCGCGAAGCAAATTTATTTGCCTTTGCCTTCTAAATATTAATGAGAGTTTAATAAAATCTTTGCGTTTAAATAAATTTTTAAACAAATAATTACAAAAAGTAAAACCCAATCATCTGTGAAAATTTGTGTCAATCTGTGGTTAAAATTTCCTAGGAAGCAATCTTTTAATTTTAATTAAATAAATTTGTCACTTAAAATAAAAACTATTGGAATTCTATCCATCAATCGAAAAATCAGATATTCAGGAAATAAAAAAGTTTCAGGAGCAAAAGCTTCAGGAACTTTTGGTTTATCTTGAAAACAATTCGCCTTTTTATCAAAAATTATTCAAAGAAAACAATATCAATATTGTTGATATTCAGACGTTGGAAGATTTACAAAAAATCCCGACCACGACAAAAAACGATATTCAGCAGAATAACGATGATTTTTTCTGCATCACGCCCGATAAAATTGTGGATTACAGCACAACTTCAGGAACGTTGGGTGATCCTGTAACTTTCGGATTGTCAGATAATGACCTTGAAAGACTGGCTTACAATGAAGCAATATCTTTTGTGTGTGCAGGAATTCAGAAAGGAGATGTTGTGCAAATGATTACAACGATTGACAAAAGATTCATGGCCGGACTTGCTTATTTTTTAGGATTAAGAAAAATGGGAGCAAGTGTTGTCAGAATGGGCCCAGGAATTCCAGAGCTTCAATGGGATTCAATTTTTAGATACAAACCAAAATATCTGATCACTGTTCCGTCATTTCTATTAAAAATGATAGATTATGCTGAAAAACATGGAATTGATTATAGAAATTCCAGTGTTTATGGTGCGGTTTGTATCGGTGAAAGTATCAAGAATCAGGATTTTACGGATAATATTCTTTCACAAAAGATCAAAGAAAAATGGAATATTAAATTATTTTCAACCTACGCTTCCACAGAGATGAGCACAGCTTTTACAGAGTGTGAGCATCAAATCGGAGGACATCAACATCCTGAATTAATCATCACAGAAATTCTTGATGACGCTGGAAATGTCGTTCAGGAGGGAGAAAGTGGAGAATTAACGATTACAACTTTAGGCGTAGAAGCTCTTCCGTTGTTGAGGTTTAAAACCGGAGATATTGTAAAAGCACATTACGAACCCTGCAAATGTGGAAGAAATACGATGAGACTCGGTCCGGTTGTCGGAAGAAAACAGCAGATGATCAAATATAAAGGAACAACCTTGTATCCTCCTGCGATGAATGATATTCTGAATGATTTCAATAGTATTTTGTGTTATCAGATCGTTATTCAGTCGAATGAAATTGGTTTGGATGAAATTATCATTAAAATAAGCACAAACAGCAAATCTGAAAATTTCGTCAATGAAGTGAGAGATCATTTCCGTGCAAAATTGAGGGTAAGTCCGAAAATTGAGATCATAGATTTTGATATTTTGTCTAAAACAGTTTTTAATCCAAATAGCAGAAAGCCGATTACATTTATAGATTTAAGATAAAAACTAAGTAAAATTAACCATGAAAAAAACATTATTTCTATTCTTAATAACTCTTTCTACTTGTTTAACGGCTCAGAGGGTTAAAGTTATTTCCGGAAATTATAATTTTTTAAAAGATCAAAAATTCGTTAAAGTAGTTTTCAAATATGATAATGTAAAGTTTGAGAAAAAGAATTTAACAGAAGAAGAATTTTTAGCCCAAAGAATGTCTGAAATTGAAAAATCAAACGGAAAAGAACAGGCGGAAAAATGGAAAGCAGATTGGGAGCTTAGCAAAGAAAAGTCTTTTCCGGATAAATTTATGATGTCTTGGAATAAAAATGCAACGATTCAGGCTTCCAATAAATTTGCCCAAACTAAATATACTTTAATTGTTGAACCTACATGGATTCATGTTGGATTATTTTTCCCTTTGGCAAGTGATAAGGCTTTAGTTTCAAGTAAAATGACATTCGTTGAAACAGATAATCCGAGCAATGTTTTAATGGTTGTTGAAGGAATTAAAGCGACCGGAGATAATGGTTTCGGGGTTCCTAATAATAACGACCGAATTGCAGAATGCTTTGCAAAAACATCTAAAATGCTCGCTTTAAAAGTTGAACATTACACTAAAAAATAGCAAAAAGTTATTAAGTGAAATTCTATATTTGCAAACTTTAAATTAAAAATTATAAACTATGAAAAAATTATTTCTAATGCTCATTATGAGTGTTACTATGATTGTTAATGCCCAAGATCAGAAGCTTACAATTACTGCCGGGAATTTTATTACTTTGAAAGATCAAACGGAAGTAAATGTAGAATTGAAATTTGATAATGTAACATTAATGAAAGAAAATTATACAGAAACTCAATATCTTGAAAACAGAAAAAGAGATCTTCTAGCAAATCCTAAAAGAGGAGAAGCTGGATGGCAAAAATGGAATGATGAATGGCAAAAATATAAAGATGAATATTATGTAGACTATTTTGTAAAAGGATTAAATAAAGGATATAAAAATATTGTTTTTAAAAAAGGAAGTTCTGCAAAATATACTTTATTACTAGATACAAAATGGGTTTATCCAGGATGGCATGGAGGAATGGTTGGAATGACGGCTGAAATTACAGGAACAGTAAAACTTATAGAAACAGATAATCCATCAAAGGTTTTAGCTGTAATTGAACTTAATAAATTTGATAAATACGTAAATAATAAAGAATTTGTTATGGAATACGGAAGAATTGCCGCAGCGTATGAAGCAATAGGAAAATATATTGGAAAGGATATCAAGAAAGGTGTAAAATAAAACAAAAAGCGGTCTGAAATTTTCAGACCGCTTTTTTTATGATTGTTCTTGCTGCTTCTCCATTTTGATAAGGTTCGCAAGATTTTTTATTACTGTGTCGTGTTTCTTCACGAAAGGATTGTCTTTATTCCAGACATATCCTGCCAAAACCGCGCAAATTTTCTTCTTAACATCAGGATTTTCCGGTTGATGGAAGAATAATTCCTGCAGATTTCCGGTGTACCATTCTTTCACGTAGGTTGTGAAAACATCAACGCCGTATAAGATATAATCAGCAAATTCTTTTTGCCAGTCAACTTTTTCGCCATTTAGCTGTCTTAAAGCCAGTTTTGCGGCAGTCATTCCTCCTTCCGTTGCAAAAGCCATTCCCGATGAGAAAACAGGATCAAGGAATTCTGAGGCATTTCCTGTCAACGCAAATCCGTCTCCGAATAATTTTTTAACCGAACAAGAATAGTCTTTCA
Source organism: Chryseobacterium glaciei (assembly GCF_001648155.1). NCBI lineage: Bacteria > Pseudomonadati > Bacteroidota > Flavobacteriia > Flavobacteriales > Weeksellaceae > Chryseobacterium > Chryseobacterium glaciei. Next base: position 2,410,410 of record NZ_CP015199.1, read on the forward strand.
AATGTCTTGGTTCAAAAAGAAAATCTACATTTCCGAAACGTTTTACATAATAATCTGAAAGCGAAATTGCTTTTCTTAATGCTTCTGCAACGTCTCCGTTTTCGGATAATTGATCAATATATTCAGTCGGACCAACAATTCCTACACTAGTATTTCCATTCGAAAAAGGAATTACCCAAAGCCAAACTTCGGTTTCAATAATATCAAAAGAAATCAATGTTCCCTCCGTTCCTTCTTCTCTGTTGATATCTTCAACATGAGCAAAAATCGCTGAATGCGGAGATAATTTTGATGGTTTTTCTAAATCTAAAAGTCTCGGTAAAACTCTTCCGTAACCGCTGGAGTCGATCACAAATTTTGCATGAATTTCCTTCGTTTCACCCTCTTTATTTTTAACGGTTGTGATAGAATCTGTTCCATTGAATTCAATACCGATAACTTCCGTTTCAAATTCAAGGTCGATTCCTTTATTGATGACTTCTTGGGCTAAAGTATTATCAAAATCAGCTCTCGGAACCTGCCAGGTCCAGTCCCAGCCCTCACCGAATTTATCACTGAAATCAAAGATGCAAACTTCGTCACCTCTCAAAAAACGCGCTCCCAATTTTTTCTCGAAGCCCATTTTATCTAAGGCAGGAAAAAGTCCCGCTTCATCAAAATGATCCATCACTCTCGGAATTAAGCTTTCGCCCACAACCAATCTCGGAAATTTTGTTTTTTCGACAACTTTTACGTTGATATTGTTCTTCTTTAAGTATGAAGAAGATACGCATCCGGAAGGTCCAGCACCGATTACGAGAACATCAACAAATTCTTTGCTCATCTTTGATTTTTTATTTTAATAATAACTTATATCTTTGCCGCAAAATTAGTGACAATTAATTAATATTTTATAAAATTATCTATTATTACTTTTAATTGATGAAAATAAATAGCTTTTTAGAACTGAAAGATTTTCAGGATATCGTCGTAAATAATGAAAAAATAGAACTGGATGATACACTTTTAGCCAGAGTGGATGCGAGTTTTCAGTTTTTGAAAGAATTTTCTAGGAATAAAGTGATATATGGTGTCAATACTGGTTTTGGGCCAATGGCTCAATTTAAGATCAGCGACGAAGATACTCACCAACTACAATATAATTTAATTAGAAGTCACTCTTCAGGTATTGGAAATGCTCTTCCTCCGCAAGAGGTGAAAGCTTGCATGTTGGCAAGATTGAATACTTTATCGCTTGGAAATTCTGGTGTTCATTATTCGGTAGTTAATTTACTTAAAGAATTAATAAACAGAGATGTTACACCGTTGATTTTCGAACACGGAGGAGTAGGCGCAAGTGGCGATTTAGTCCAATTGGCGCACTTGGCTTTAGTTTTAATCGGAGAAGGAGAGGTTTTCTATAAAGGCGAAAGAAAATCCACAAAAGAAGTTTTTCAAATTGAAGGATTGGAGCCGATAAAAGTGGAGATCCGTGAAGGTCTTGCTTTAATGAACGGAACTTCCGTGATGTCAGGAATTGGGATTGTTAATGCTTATAAAACCAATCAATTAACTGAGATTTCCATTAAATTATCTTGTGCGATCAATGAAATCGTTCAGGCTTACGACGATCATTTATCGGAAGCTTTAAATGGAACAAAACTTCATGCAGGCCAGCAAAAAATTGCAAAAAGAATGCGTGCGCATTTGTCTGACAGTAAATTAATTAGAAAAAGAGAAGATCACTTATATACTCATTTTGAAGAGCAGGAAAAGGTTTTCAAGGAAAAAGTTCAGGAATATTATTCGTTAAGATGTGTTCCGCAGATTTTGGGACCTGTTTTAGATACGTTGGAATATACGGAGAAAGTTCTTGAAAATGAGATTAATTCAGCGAATGACAATCCAATTATAGACGTTGAAGGTCAGCATGTTTATCACGGTGGAAATTTCCACGGAGATTATATTTCTTTAGAAATGGATAAACTTAAAATTGTGGTTACAAAACTGACAATGCTAGCTGAAAGACAATTAAATTATCTTTTAAACTCAAAAATCAACGAAATTTTGCCTCCTTTTGTAAATTTAGGTAAATTAGGCTTTAATTTCGGGATGCAGGGCGTTCAGTTCACAGCGACTTCCACAACAGCAGAAAGTCAGATGTTATCAAATTCTATGTACGTTCATAGTATTCCTAATAACAATGATAATCAGGATATTGTAAGCATGGGAACCAACGCTGCGGTGATTTGCAGAAAAGTGATTGAAAATGCTTTCGAAGTATTGGCGATTGAAGCGATCACGATCATTCAAGCGATTGAATATCTTGATTTTAAAGATAAAGTTTCAACATCAACAAAAGAGTTATACGATGAAATAAGAAAGATCATTCCAGCGTTTTCAGATGATATGGTGATGTATCCATATTTGGAGAAAGTGAAGCAATATTTAAAAAAATAAACAATTTAAGGAGAACCCGAAGGATTCAACATTAATAGCCGTAGGTGTAACCTATGGAAAATATAAAAGTGATCATTCCAGCGTTCTCAGATAATATGGTGATGTATCCATATTTAGAGGAAGTGAAGCAATATTTAAAAAAATAAACAGTTTAAGGAGAACCCGAAGGGTTCAACAATAATAGCCGTAGGTAAACCTATGGAAATATAAAAACCATAATCTGGTAAAAAAACAACAACCCATGAAATGTGCAATTGTAACAGGAGGCTCTAGAGGAATAGGAAGAGCAATCTGTATAAAACTGGCAGAAGAAAAAAACTATCATATCTTAATCAACTACACTTCAAACGAAGCTGCAGCAAAGGAAACTTTAGCTAAAGTTGAAGAGCTTGGATCTACCGGAGAAATTCTGAAATTCGATGTAGGAAATTCGGAAGAAACTTTAAAAGTTTTGGGAGAATGGCAGGAAAAAAATGCCGATTCAATAGTTGAAGTAATTGTAAATAATGCCGGAATAACAAGAGACGGATTATTCATGTGGATGCAGAGTGAAGACTGGAACGCTGTGATTAACACGAGTTTAAATGGTTTTTTCAACGTGACAAATTTCTTTATTCAAAAATTGTTGCGTAATAAATACGGCAGAATTATCAATATGGTTTCTGTTTCCGGAGTAAAAGGAACGGCAGGTCAGACGAACTATTCTGCAGCAAAAGGCGCTTTAGTCGGAGTTACAAAAGCTCTTGCTCAGGAAGTGGCAAAAAGAAATATCACTGTAAATGCAGTCGCACCAGGGTTTATCAGAACAGATATGACTCAAGATTTTAATGAAAATGAATTGAAAGCAATGATTCCAGCCAACCGATTTGGTGAAGCTGAGGAAGTTGCAGATCTTGTTGCATTCTTAGCTTCGAGAAAATCTTCGTACATTACAGGAGAGGTGATCAATATTAATGGTGGAATTTACTCATAATCAATCTTATACTAATTTAATTTTAAATAAAAGTTTCAATTTTTAAAACTTTGCTGAGTAAAACGCCTTTGCGAACTTAAAAAAACAGCATTAATTTTAAAATATCTTTGCGAACTTTGCGATTAAAATAAATAGCAGCAAAAATTGTTATAAAACTAAAATGGAAAATAGGGTTGTAATTACCGGAATGGGAATTTATTCTTGCATCGGAACTTCTCTGGAAGAAGTGAAAGATTCCCTGTATCAAGGAAAATCCGGTATTGTTTTAGTGGACGAAAGAAAAGAATTTGGTTTCAGATCAGGTCTTACGGGCGTGGTTCCAAAACCGGATTTGAAAAGTCTTTTAAACAGACGTCAGCGCATCAGCATGGGCGAAGAAAGCGAATATGCTTATGTAGCCACACTTAATGCGTTACAGCAGGCAGGCATAGATCAGGACTTCTTAGATAATAACGAAGTTGGAATTTTATACGGGAATGATAGTGTTTCTCAGGCAGTTGTGGAATCAATCGACATTGCAAGAGAGAAAAAAGATACTACTTTAATGGGTTCAGGAGCGATATTCAAATCAATGAATTCTACGGTTACCATGAACCTTTCCACAATATTTAAATTAAGAGGAATTAATTTGACCATCAGCGCAGCTTGTGCCAGCGGATCTCATTCGTTGGGATTGGCTTATATGATGATTAAGAGCGGAATGCAGGAGATGATCGTTTGTGGAGGAGCTCAGGAAACCAATAAATATTCAATGGCAAGTTTTGATGGGTTGGGTGTTTTTTCGGTAAGAGAAAATGAACCAACAAAAGCATCAAGACCTTTTGATAAAGATCGAGACGGCTTAATTCCAAGTGGTGGAGCAGCTTCTTTGATTGTTGAAAGTTTAGAATCTGCACAAAAAAGAGGCGCAAATATTCTGGCTGAAATCGTTGGTTACGGTTTTTCTTCAAATGGCGGACACATCTCAACTCCAAATGTTGACGGACCAGCTTTAGCAATGAACAGAGCCTTGCAACAGTCTGGTTTACAGGTAAAAGATATTGATTATATTAATGCTCACGCGACTTCTACACCAATCGGAGACGCGAATGAAGCAAAAGCAATCTACGAAATTTTCGGAAGTGAAGTTCCTGTAAGTTCTACAAAATCCATGACGGGACATGAATGTTGGATGGCAGGTGCAAGTGAAGTTATTTACTCAATTCTGATGATGCAAAATGATTTCGTAGCACCAAATATCAACTTGGAAAACCCTGATGATGAGGCAAAAAAGATAAATTTGATCGCCGAAACAAAAAGTCAAAAAATTGACGTATTTTTGTCGAATTCTTTTGGATTTGGGGGAACAAATTCGGCACTAATTGTTAAAAAATTTGAATAAAAACATGGAAAGGGAAAAAATTGTTGCGATCGTCAACGACTTTTTGGTTAATGAATTCGAGGTAGACGGCGATGAAATCAGCAATGAAGCAAACTTAAAAACAACTTTAGGCTTAGACAGCTTAGATTATATCGATATGGTTGTAGTGATTGAATCTAATTTCGGAGTGAAATTAGGGGAAGCAGACTTCAAGAAAATGGTCACTTTTGATGACTTTTATTCGACTATTCAAAACAAAATCACTGAAAAAAACGCTTAATTATCGATTAAACTTTATTTTCTATAAATTTTAACGGAAATGAATGTCTTTGCTGAGTGAAACGCCTTTGCGAACTTAAAAACATTTAGTAGTTAAAGAAAATCTTTGCGAACTTTGCGTTAAGAACAAGAATAAATTATGAACAAGTGGAAAGGTAAATCTAAAGGCACAATTCTGGGCTACAGAATTTTCGTCTGGTGTATTAGAAATATCGGGATCAGAAGTTCATATTTTGTACTTTATTTTGTTGCTTTATACTACTTTTTGTTCGAAAAAAACAGCAACAAATACTTCACTTATTACTTTCAAAAAAGACTGAATTACGGATTTTGGAAAACTAAATTTTCATTATTTAAAAGTTATTTCACTTTCGGAACAGTTTTGATTGATAAAACAGCTATTTCAGCAGGATTAAGAGAAAAGTACACTTATGAATTTGATGGCGTTGAAAACCTCAAAAATCTTTTAGAAGAAAAAAAAGGTGGCGTCTTAATCAGCGCCCACATCGGAAATTTTGAAATTGCAGAACACTTTTTCGCTGATATTGATTTTGATTGTCAAATTAATTTAGTAACGACAGATCAGGAGGTTACAGTGATAAAAGAATACCTTGAAAGTGTTACTGTTAAAAAAAGCAATATCAAATTCATTTATGTAAAAGACGATATGTCGCATATTTTCGACATCAATGAAGCGTTGTCGAAAAATGAGTTGATCTGTTTTACAGGCGACCGTTATTTTGAAGGTTCAAAATTTCTTGAGGGAGATCTTCTTGGAAAAAGTGCGAAATTTCCTGCAGGGCCTTTCCTCATTGCTTCTCGGTTAGGCGTTCCCGTTGTGTACGTGTATGTGATGAAGGAAAAAAATCTTCATTATCACTTGTATGCAAGGGTCGCTCAGCAAGTTAAAAAACGAGATGCGCAGGGACTTTTAAACTCTTATACTCAAAATTTAGAGTCCATGATCAAAAAATATCCTCTTCAATGGTTCAATTACTTTGATTTTTGGGATGATATTGATTAATTTTCAATATTTTTAGGGCAGCTTTTCCGCCTTCCGCTCCCAATCTTTTTTTGCTTTGGCAAAAAAAGGATTTCCGCTCAAGTCGGGCTGCAAACAATTCAACGTTAAAAAAGCCTTGTCAAGGTTCAAAACCTTGACAAGGCTGATGAAAAATTAATCTCCTTGAAAAAAACATACGACATATTGATTATCGGTAGCGGATTGGGAGGTCTTGTTTCGGCTCTAATTTTGGCGAAAGAAGGTCTGAAAGTCTGTGTCTTGGAGAAAAATAACCAATACGGCGGAAATTTACAGACATTTTCACGAGACAAACTGATTTTCGATACGGGAGTTCATTATTTGGGTGGATTATCAAAAGGGCAAAATCTTCATCAATTCTTTTCTTATTTGGGAATTATGGATGATCTCGAACTTCAGAAAATGGATGAAGACGGATATGATAAAATCACTTTCGGTGATGACGAAATCGAGTATCCTCATGCCCAGGGTTATGAAAATTTTGTTGAGCAATTATCTCAATATTTTCCGCATGAAAAAGAGAACTTGGAGAACTATTGTGAAGAAATTCAGCGGGTTTGTAATCAGTTTCCGAGATATAATGTTGTCGGAAGCAATAATTATAATGAAGAAATTCTCCATTTAAATACAAAAAGATTCATCGAATCGATTACTTCAGATAAAAAATTACAGTCAGTTTTATTGGGTTCAAATTTTCTCTATGCAGGAGATTCGGAAAATGTTCCGTTTTACGTTCATGCTTTGACGGTGAATTCTTACATTCAAAGTGCTTACAAATGCGTAAAAGGAGGAAGCCAGATCTCAAAATTATTAATTATAAAATTAAGAGAATATGGCGCGGAAGTTCACAAACATTCCGAAGTTTCTACAATGATCTTTAATGAAAATGGAGTTTTAAATGGAGTAAAAACTAAGGAAGGAAAAGAATATTTTGCGAAACAAATTATTTCAAACATTGAAATTCGTTCAACCATTAAATTGATTGGCGAAGAAAGGTTGAAAAAATCCTTTTTAAACAGGGTTTTAAGTTGGGAGCCTGTTTCTTCATGTTTCAGCGTTTATTTGGTCTTAAAACCAAATTCAATTCCAAATTTTAATTATAATTTGTATCATTATTCTTCAGAAGATCTGGTTTGGAATGCCTATCAATATAAAAAAGAAAACTGGCCGGAAACGTATATGCTTTCTTCAACACCTTCAAAACATCATCCTAAATTTGCTGAAAGTTTAACGGTAATTTCCTACATGGATTTTGATGAAGTTAAAAATTGGCAAAATACCTTTAATACAGTTGCTGATGAAGAGGAGAGAGGGCAACAGTATGAAAAATTCAAGCTTGAAAAAGCAGAAAAAATGATTGATGCATTGGAAAAGAAAATTCCAGATTTGCGACAATTTATTAAAAAAGTGTACACATCTTCTCCGTTATCTTACCGTGACTACATCGGAAGTTTCGAGGGAAACATGTACGGATATATAAAAAGCTCGGAAAACCCTTTAAAAACAATGGTTTCTCCGCGAACAAAAATTAATAATCTTTTTCTTACAGGACAATCTGTCAACATGCACGGAATTTTGGGTTGCACGATTGGAGCTTTCAATACTTGCGCTGAAATCTTAGGAAAAGAGCGTATTGATGAGCGTTTGACACAAATGATTAATAAGAATAAAAGTGAATAAAAATAGAATATGGCGTACTGTCATTCAGAACGGAACGAAGTTGAGTGAAGAATCTAAACAATTTAGAATAGATTTCTCCTTCCGTCGAAATGACAGAGTTTTAATCTTACTGTTTTTCAGCTTCAGCCTTATCCTCAGTCTCACATCTTGTGGTGTCAGAAAATCAATAAAACACGTCCCGGACGTAAAACAATATTCATTAGAAGTTCCGAAAGTCAGTAAAATTAATGATTCTACTTTTAATTTTAATCAAAATTACTTAACCAAAAACAAGCAACAGCTTTGGGAATTATATATTAAAGGTAACCCTTTACAGCTAGGCTATAACAACGGTGCATTGACTCAAAATTTAATGCAGAAACAGGAAGAAATTTTCTTTTCAAAAGTAGAAGGTTTTGTTCCGTCGAAGTTTAAGCAAAAATTATTGAGAGGTTTTCTAAAATGGTACAACCGAAAAATGTACTTGAATGTAAGAGAAGACTATCAGGCAGAATTATTTGGGTTATCTCAATATGCATCAGATAAATACAATTTTATTGCACCTAAATATCTGAGAAGTTTATATTTACATGGCGCTCACGATATTGGCCATGCAATGCAGGATTTGATGGTGGTTGGCTGTACTTCTCTCGCGGTTTGGAATGAAAATACGGAAGATGGAGATCTGTTGATCGGGCGAAATTTCGATTTTTATGTTGGAGATGATTTTGCTAAAAATAAATTGATAGAATTCGTAGAGCCTGAACAAGGAATTCCCTACATGTCTGTGAGTTGGCCGGGAATGATTGGCGTGGTTTCAGGGATGAATAAAGAAGGGATTACAGTGACAATCAATGCAGGAAAATCTAAAATTCCTTTGACTGCAAAAACACCTATTTCTTTGGTTACGAGAGAGATTTTACAATATGCAAAAAACATCGAAGAAGCTATTGCCATTGCAAAAAAGAGGAAGGTTTTCGTTTCCGAATCTATTTTGGTTGGAAGCGCAAATGATAAAAATACAGTCATTATTGAGGTTTCACCGGATAATTTCGGAGTTTATAAAGTAGAAAATACAAGTCGTGTTTTTTGTACAAATCATTTCCAATCAGATGCTTATAAAGATGATAAAAGAAATAAAAAACATATTATAGAAAGTCATTCTGAATACCGTTACGAAAAACTTCAGGAACTTTTAGAAAAAAATAAAAAGCTGAATCCTGAAAAAATGGCTTCTGTTTTAAGAGATAAATCGGGCTTAAAAGAGGAGAAAATAGGTTATGGAAATGAAAAGGCAATCAATCAGTTACTGGCGCATCATGCCGTGATTTTTTCGCCTCAGAAAAAATTGGTTTGGGTTTCTGCGAATCCTTATCAGTTGGGAGAATTTGTATGTTATGATTTAAATGAAATTTTTTCAGATAAAAGATTAAAAAGCGGTGAATTTGCAAAGTCAAATTTAAATATTGCTAAAGATCCTTTTATTGATTCTCAAGAGTACAAAAATTACGAAGAATATAAAAAATTAAGTTCTCAGATTGAAGATGCAATTAATGATAAAAAGAAAATTCTTTCTGATGAATTTATCAATAATTATCAATCTTTAAACCCTGATTTTTGGTTCTTATATTATCAGGCAGGAAAGTATTATTTCAATAAAAAAGAATATTCTAAAGCGAAAATTCAATTTGAAGCAGCGTTAACAAAAGAAATTACAACTGTTCCAGATAGAGAAAATGTTGAGGAATATTTGAAGAAAACATTAAAAAAATTAAAATGATTCCCAAAAGTATACGGTATTTATTTTCCATTCCTTTTATTATAATTGTTTGTTATTCTGTGTATTTGCTGAGTAGATACAATTCAATTCCAGAGATAATTCCTATTCATGGTTACGGAAGATCGACAGGCGGATCTGGAAGTAAATTATTTCTTTTTTCACCAATTATATTAAACATGATCATTTTATTGTTCATTTGGAGAATCATCAAAAATCCTGGTAAGATCAATTTTACTTTTGAGAATAAAGATGAAAATTACAAGAAAGAAACTTTTACAGTACAGTTGGTTTTGGTGATTATTGCTATATTTATTACTGTTTTTACAACACTTTTGTTGTTCTCCGATGTTGTTTATAAATAATTTTAATTCTTGAAATTTTAATAGAATGCTTATTGGTAATAATAACAATTAGCCTTATTTATTTTGTTTAATTTTTATTTATTATTTAATAAATATTATTTGTGTTTTTATAAGTGTTTATGGTGTTTTTATTGAATAATAACTTTTTAATTGTTTATTTTGTTTTATTATTTTAATTGATTTTGCTTTTTTAATGTAAAAATATTTGGCGCGTAGTTAGTTTATTATTTATATTCGTTTCCTTAAAACCATGAAACGAATGAGAAAAAACTATTTTTTATCTCTTATATTTTTATTGATGCTGTTTTCTTGTAAAGATGAGAAGATGGAAGGAGTGGAGGTAGAGAGTTCTTTTGTTAATTTTGAAATCAATGCGGTTCCATACGCTAAATTATCTACCTATGCTTTCTTCACAGGTGAACTAAAAAATTTAACTCCATCAAGCAAGGTAATTCCTTATGAACCTGCAAGTTCGCTGTTTACCGATTATGCTCTTAAAAAGAGATTTATCTGGATGCCGCAAGGCGTAAAAGCGACTTTTGATGCAGATGATAAAACACTGAATTTCCCTGTAGGAACTGTTTTAATAAAAAGCTTTTATTACAATACAGTACAGCCTAATAATACCACCAAAATACTGGAAACGCGATTAATGATAAGAAAATCAACTGGTTGGATTTTTGCAGAATACATGTGGAATGATGAACAGACAGAAGCCAATCTGGTTACCGGAACAGATTTTACAAGTGGTAGTTCTAAAAACTTAACTTTCAAAAAAGAGAATAATGAAGTCATGAATATTGATTACAGAATTCCTTCAGAATCAGAATGCTATGCCTGTCATAAATTAGATAACAAGCCGGTTCCTATCGGTGTAAAACCTCAAAATATTAATACAACATATAGCTACGAAGGAGGAGTTAAAAATCAATTGCAAAAATTGGTGGATGAAGGTTATCTTTTAAGTTACCCTTCAAATATTGTTTCTACAGTTAATTACAAAGATACCAGCAAACCTGTAGATATACGGTTGCGGTCTTATTTAGATATCAACTGCGCGCATTGTCATCAACAAAATGCGCGTTGTGATTATCGTGCTATACGATTGAGTTTTAGCCAAACGACAAACCTTACCAATATGGGAGTTTGCGTAATGGCAGATGAACCGCAAGGTCCTTCATTAGAGAAGATTATAACACCCGGAAATCATAATAAATCGGTGATGAGCTTTAGACTTAATTCTGTAGATGAGAGTAACAGAATGCCTTTGTTGGGAAGAACGATTGTACACGATGAAGGAGTTGAACTCTTAAAGCAATGGATCAATTCTCTTAACCAAAACTGTCCTTAAAAACAAATAACCAAACTGAAAGAATATGAGAAAAAAATTATCCTTTTTTGTTTTATTATCTAATATAACATGGGGAATAGCACAACTTACTTGCGCTTCTGCAGTAAATCTTACGGTAGGAACATATACAGCACCTGCAGTTACAGGAACGCCACCATCCATAGTTTGTAATTTGGGAACTCTCGGATCAGCAGCGGTATGGTACAAATACACAGCTACTGCAAATAAGAATGTTACTGTTTCTTCGTTCGTAGCAGGGCAAAATGTAGACACAAGAGTGATGGTATATTCAGGAAGTTGTGGAGCATTAGCATGTGTTGCAGCAAATGATGACTCTTCTGGTACTTCTTCACAGGTTACCTTTGGAGCTGTTGCCGGAAACACCTATTATGTGGTGTTCGACAACAGATGGTCTAGTTTAGGATTTAATTTTAATGTAACTGAATCAGCACCTGTTATCAATCGACTTTCATTTGTTTCTCAGCCGGTTACGGTAGCCGGTAGTTACAATAACTGTGTGGTAGATATGAACGGGGATTATTTAGATGATATTGTTTCTGTCGTAAATAATACTCAAATCGTTATCTCATATCAAAAGCAGGGAGGTGGATTCAATGATGTTACGTATACAATTCCCAATACGACAGTATTACCTTCATGGAGCATTGCTGCCGGAGATTACGACAATAACGGTTTTAATGATCTGGTGTATGGTTCTGGAAGCGGGATTGCTTTTTTGAAAGCTAGTGCTGACGGAACGGCCTTTATTGCTGATAGAAAACCACAATCTTTTTTAGTTCAGAGAACTAATTTTATAGATATCAATAATGATGGAAAACTGGATGCTTTCATTTGTGATGATAACGCTCCGAACAGGTATTATATGAATGATGGAACAAATATGAACCACAATCAGGGAGGAATGGGAGATTTCCCTTCTGGTGGAAATTACGGTTCTATCTGGATTGATTATGATAACGATGGTGACATGGACTTATACATTGCAAAATGTAGCGGAGGAGGTTCCGGTCCCGGAGGAAATATAGATGAGCTTCACAGAAACAACGGAAACGGAACTTTCACAAACGTTGCTCTTGCTGCGAATATGGCTAATCCTACCCAGACATGGTCTACTGCTTGGGGAGATTTTAATAATGATGGTTGGATGGACGCTGTCGTAGGAATCAATGCTACAACCAACGGGCTGAGCAAAGTGATGAAGAATAATGGGGATGGTACATTTACCGATAAATCAGTAGGTTCGGGTTATGATATAGTTAATGCTTCAAGCAGAGAATATATTGCTTATGATTTTGATAATGATGGATTTCTGGATGTCTTAGGCGCAGGAAATACAATCATGTTTGGAAATGGTGATTTTACTTTTACTCCAAATGCTACTGTTTACAGCTTAAATATAACAAAGCGCCCAATTGGAGATCTCAATAATGACGGATTTCTGGATATTCAGAATGGAAATACCATCATGATGAATGCCGGAAACACCAATAAATGGCTAAAAGTAACATTAAAAGGAACTCAAAGTAACAGAAACGGAATCGGAGCAAGAGTTGAAATTTACGGAGCTTGGGGAAAACAAATCCGAGATGTACAGAGCGGAACAGGTTTCGGAAATATGAGTACACTGAATGCTCATTTCGGAATTGGTCAGGCTACAGCCATTACAAAAGTAATTATAAAATGGCCTTCAGGTATTGTTGATACGATTTACAATGTAACGCCAAACACGACATTAAATGTTGTGGAAGGATCATTCTTGAATACGAGAGAAGTACAGACTACTCAGGAAATATTCACTATTTATCCAAATCCGAGTGATGATATTATCAATTTTAAATCTAAAAATGATTTTACTCCAACCGAAGCAAAAGTGTATGAAATGACTGGTAGAATGGTTTTACAAACAAAGGTTGAAAGAAACTCAATGTCTATCAAACAATTAAATTCAGGTATTTACATGCTTGTTTTGGCAGATAAAAATGGAAAAACATATTCTCAGAAGCTAACGAAAAAATAAAACATAATTTATCCTTCATAACTCACTGCAAGGTCGAAAGGCTTTGCAGTTTTTGTTTAAAAAAGGTTGGATTAATTATTATCAGGATTCACTCTATTCAAAAAGAAAAAAGTGCCTATTCCTAAAATCATAGACATTGTGGTCGCTAAAATGGTACTTCCGATTACGTATTGAAGAAGATTATTCTTAATCAGTTCAAAATTAAGTTCACTGCTTAAAATATTACTGTCGCTATGTACAAAAGGAGAACCTAAAAATAGTGAAGCTGCAATGATAAAAGGGATAAACGGTGGAAAACTCACGTTAGAAGCTACAAAAGCCAAGACTTTGTTCAGTTTAAAAAGAACCGCCAGAGAAATAGTTAATAAAGTATGAAATCCCCACAACGGAGAAAATCCTATAAAAACCCCAAGCGCAATAGAAAAAGCCTTTGTACGGTTGCTTCCGTCGCTTTCTAAAACATCTTCTTTAATGAATCTTTTAAAGCTTTTCTTCCTGAAATTATTAATAAAATTTCTCGGAATAATATAAAGCAAAGTAATCGTCACCAAGATCGTATTCAGAATACTGATTCTTGTAAAATCTTTGAAAGGTCTGAAATGCGAAACCCTTTCCGCAGGATCATACAAAACTTTTATCGGAACATTTTTTACGGGAACATGTCTCCAGGCTGTTCTTACAATAATTTCAATCTCAAACTCAAATTTTGGAGTAAAATATTTTTTCGGAATTTTATGTAAAGGATATAAACGATAACCGGATTGGGTGTCTTCCAGCTTAATTCCGGTTTCAAACCAAAACCAGAAATTAGAAAAACGATTTCCGAAACTGCTTTTCTTTGGAATTCCGTCTTGCGACATATTTCGATTTCCGATCAGTAAAACATCATGTTCTTCATTCAATAATGCTTCCACAAAAACCGGAAGGTCATCCGGATAATGTTGCCCGTCTGAATCAATCGTTATTGAATAATTGAACCCCAATTCTTTTGCCTTTCTGAAACCTATTTTAAGTCCATTTCCTTTTCCTTTATTCTCAGGCAGGGAAACGGTTGTAATCTGAGGATATTGACCGAGAATGCGAGGTGTGGAGTCCGTAGAACCATCATTGATCACAATGATACTTTCGGTATAGTCTAAAACACCAGTAATCACTCTTCTCAGAGTTTTCTCGTTGTTGTAAGTAGGTATTAAAATGCAGATTTTCTTTTCAGAAATTGCATTCTGTACTTCAGGAAGGGTCATTGTTTTATTTTAATGATGCTTTTTCAGTATCAGACATGGTTTTGGACTGTACAGCAAACTTTTTAATATAACTTTTCATAGCTGCATTTTGCTTTCCGTAGTTGCTTAAAATGAATGCTTTATCATCTTTCAATCCACCTCTGTATCCTACAATTTTAGGGATATTTTCCTGAACACTTAGTCTTATCAGCCTTAATTCAATATTGTTAGGATTTGATTTAATAATACTTTCAAGGTTTACTGCTCCGGCTTTTACGAGCGCTTTTCTGTTTTGTTTAACAATTTTGGCTTCCATGATCTTCGCAGCAGCTTTATATCCAATGGTTACAGCATCAGAACCTGACTGTTTTTCGGCAGTATTAATAAATGCCTGTGTGTTTTCGTTGGATTGATTGGCTTTTGCATAGCTATTTCTTAATGCTTCCAAATCTGTTTGAAAGAATAAAATAAAAGCTGTTATGAATGATAAAATGAACTTCATGATGTCAATTTTTTATAGTTTACTGACATTTTTAATGCAATAGTCTCGCCAAAAGAAGTGGTATTCTTTACTTTAACTTCATCTTCGGTTTCAGTAATATCTAATTGTAAAGTTAAATCCGGTGTTTCAAACGGGTTGATGATCGCCATGAATTTTACATTCGAAGCAGATTTTAAAAATAATTGCGCACCTGTAAATTCTTCAGTCAGTTCTTTTACGATCTGCATCATGCAAACTCCCGGAGTTACAGGGTTTCCCGGAAAATGTCCATTGAAAATATCATGATCTTTATTTAAACTGATATTTGCGATGAAGCGTCCGTTTTCTTCTTTTTCGGATGATTGTAAAGTGTAAAAGTCTGTAAGTATGGTTTGCATCAGCTATTCTGTTTCGGTTATTTGAAATAGTTTTATATTGATCTTGAAATCTTTATGTTGAAGATTCAAACTATCCGCGAAGATATGTTTTTTTGCTTCAAAAGTGAAATCGATTTTTTCCTTATTGTTTTTGGTGTAAATGATCTGGTTCAGCAATCCATTTTCTTTATTAAAGAACAAATAATATTGTTTCTTATCCAGTTTTGAGAGGTAGATTTTCGATTTTTCATTCTCAAAAGTTTCATTAACAGGATATTTCTGTTTTAACAATTGCTGAAAATCATTCTTTAAAAAATTAATAACAATCTTTTTATCTAAATCTGCTAGAACATAGTTAAGCTTAAAATTTTCTCCTGAAATCTCGAAATCAATTAATTTATTTCCAAAATCAGAGGTTAATACGACACGGTGTATCGCGTCATTTAGTTTTTTAATAATTAAAATTCCGCTTACATGATTTTTATAAATATCCATCTGACATTTATAAACATAATCTTCATTAGAAGAAAAGTATAAATTTTCAACGATCTTCTCAGAAGTCGAAACGGATTTTGCGTCTGCAAGTTTATATGTTTTACACGAAACAAACAGCAGAAAAATCAGACTATAAAGAAAACTCTGAAGCAGAAATCGGCGCATTGATCTTTGTATTTTTGAAAACAATATTCGTAGTGTCTCCTGAAGCTTCCGTCATATTTACTTGTGAAACGGTTGATTGACCTTTTGGAAAACTCAATTCAATTTGTTTGATGTATTTCAATAATTGAGCAGATTTCGGAGTAAATTTTGCGATATTATAATTCGCATTTTTCAAATAAGCAACTGAAAATTCAGGATCGTTAAACATCTGTCCGTTTGAACTTCCTACAATCAGTTTATTGATCTTTTCAAAGGTTTTACTTTTTGCATCAACAGAAGATTTCTTTCCCTGGTCGTTGATGAATATTTTATTGTCCTTGAAGATAATGCTGTATTGATAAGGCTTTGTATATTTCCAGCTTAAAATGTTGGGTGTTTTTAAAGACATTCTTCCATATGTCACAATGTTTTTATCCAAAAAATCCATTTTCTTGGTTTGGATAAAATCACTTTGTAAGGTTTTTATTTCCTTCGTTTCAGATGAAACTTTGGTCACAAAAGCTCTTGCTTCAGCGCCTGTCATTGCTGTATTTTGAGCAAAAAAGAAGCTTGAAACTAATAAGAATGCTCCGAAAGCAATATTTTTAATCATTTATAAATTCGGTTTTATTTTGTTATTGTTTACATTGGATTGCATCCAATGCTTTGTTAAGTCGTCCCTTCGGGACTCCCAACCAATATTATTTTTCGTTATCCACCGTAAAAGTTGAATACTTTTCACGCTCCAAAAATACTAATAAATCTACCAAAACATTATACGTTTTTTCTGAGGTATCATGTAGAAGAATGATGCTTCCTTTTTTCAGATTTTTTGTAACTCGTTTATAAATTTTCTTTTCGTTGTCTGTAATCGTATCGAGAGAACGGACATTCCAGCCGATGCTTTTTTTGTGAGTTTGTTTGATCGCTTTAGCAATATTCGGATTGGTAACACCAAAAGGAGGGCGGTATAAATTGGTCTTTATATTTCCAATTTTATAAATGATTTCGTCGCATTTTTCAATCTCTTCAACCATTTTTGGAGTAGATAAGAATCCGGTATTGTTTGAATGAGAAAAAGTATGATTTCCAATTGTGTGACCTTCCGCAATAATTCTTTGGAAAGTTTCAGGATATTTTTCAATCTGTTTTCCGATGCAGAAAAAGGTTGCTTTTATCTGATTTTCTTTTAAAATATCTAAAAATTTCGGGGTAAATTCAGTCGGACCATCATCAAAAGTCAAAGCAACTTCCTTGATTTTTGTTCTTTTATGAGTCAAACTATTGACAAAATATCCTAATTCAATATCAAAAGATCCCCAAACAAGCACTGCCGAAAAAAGTAAGAAACAAAACAAATAAACCCAAAAAGTCCCGTGAAATGCATAAATAAATACATTGCAGAAAAGATAAAATAGAATAAATGGATAGTGTTTCATCTTTTTATTATTTTGAGTTTTTGGTTTAAAATATTCTTGGTGTCATTGCTAGGAACGCAGTGACGAAGCAATCTCAAATTCGTAATAGATTCCACGCTCCACTTCGTTTCGCTCTGAATGACAAACCAATCGTTTTACTTTACTTAGTGAAATCAAACGTTCTCCAACAAAACCAAACTATGATCACTTCCTCCCAAATGATTATACAAAAGAATATTTTTAATACTTTCTTTTTTCACATCATTAATCATCATCACTTCCGGAATCTGCTGATCTTTCAGAATATGACAAGCCATAAATGTTGAGAAGCCACTTGCTGTATTGAATTCTCCACTTAAATGCTTGTAATATAACAACGCTGAATTTGGAAATAAATTCATTGTTTTAGTATAATAAACATCAGATGTAGAATCTCCGCTGAAACCTAAAATCACAGCATCAATTTCTTCAAAGGTAAGATTGTTTTGAGTTAAAAAATATCCGATAAAGCTTTGAATTTCATCTTGTTCTAATCTATTATTGATTTTTATATCTCTAAGTTGAGCGTAAGAATTTTCTGTCTTTTCTTTTCCCAGAACAAAAAAGCTAGAACCTTCTCCCCAAATAACACCTTCTGTTGTTGAATGTAAATAATCAACGGGAAGATTTTCTTCTTTCTTAATGGTTTTGTTTAATTTATACAATTCCATTGTTCGGTCGGTTTGTTCATCCGTTGAACCCACCAAAACATTGTCAGCTTCACCATCATTAATTTGAAGTTTAGCATCTAACATCGAGAATTCCAATGAAGAAGAGGTATTTACATACGTGAAGTTGTAAGCGTGGCATTGTAATGCTAAAGCAATTTGCCCGGCAACCGTATTGTGAGTGGATTGAATAAAATAAGTCGGAGTCAGAAACTCTTCATTATTATCAATTACATTTTTTAAAAACTTTTCAGAATCTTGGGAGCAACCCATTCCTGTTCCGACAATAATCGCGTCAGGGTTTTCAATTCCGGCTTCTTTTAAAGCATATTTTGAGGTTACGGAACTCATTTTTACTGTTTTAGACATTCTTCTGCTCATTGCGGGCGGAATGAATTCTTTGTAATTAGGTTCAATAGCTTTTACGATCTGAATTGAATTTTCAGGCGTAAGGTTTTGGATGAAATTTTGATTTAAAGTGTCCTGAACCGAGATGCAGGCTGCACTGTTGATATAAACTGCACTCATGATTTTGAGAAAATTAAGGTTGAACAATTTCCTCCGAACCCAAATGAGTTAGAAAGGACATGATCGATATTCTTCTCTTTCAATTCGGTAACAGGTGTTAAATCAAATTCTTCCATTTTCGTTTTAAAATTCAAATTGGGGAAAATGATATTATTTTGAATGGCCAACAATGAATATATGGCTTCAATTCCCGCAGCAGCAGCTAAAGTATGACCTGTAAACGCTTTTGTAGAACTGAATTCCGGTACCTGGTTTTCACCAAAGAGTCTAATCATCGCAATTCCTTCCGATAGATCATTATTTGGAGTGGCTGTTCCGTGAGCGTTGATATAATCGATGTTTTCTTTCTGTAAACCTGAAACTTTCAATGCTTTTTCCATAGCTAAATAAGCGCCTTGTCCGTTTTCCGAAGAAGCGGTTTGATGGTGGGCATCGTTGGCATTTCCATAGCCTGAAAGATAGCCTAGGACTTTTTTATTTTCTTTTTTAACAACTTCATCAGATTCCAATACCAGAAAAGCGGCTGCTTCTCCGAGATTTAATCCTTTTCTGTCATTGTCGAAAGGCGTATTGTAAGAATCGGTAAGAATCATTAGGGTACTGAATCCATTCAATGTAAATTTTGAAAGAGAATCAGTTCCACCAACAATCACGCGGTCTAAAACTCCATTTTTAATAAGCTTTGCGCCCATCATAATCGCGTTAGCTGCTGAAGAACAAGCCGTACTGATGGTCGAAACCATACCTTTCAGCCCTAAATAATCTGCAATAGCTAATGATGAATTTCCTGCATCATGAGAGTCAATATATTTTTGCTTTTCAGGAAAGTCTTCGTAAGAGTAGAAATATTTTTCGGTGATATCCATTCCGCCAACGCTTGTTGAGGAGATCAAGCCTGTTTTGTAGCCGTTAATATCTGATATTCCGGCACTTTCTACGGCTTCTTTTGCGGCAATCATCCCTAACAAAGCAGTTCTTGTCACATTATTATCTTCATTAAGCTGAAGTTTTTGTACCAATTCTTCATTAGATAGTTTTATCTCGCCTGTTTTAATATTTCCGGTGTGGCGGGTTTCAAACAACTGAATATCTGAAATTCCGTGTTTTCCGGTTTTTAACGAAATAAAATTTTCTTCCACATTGTTACCGATGGAAGAAATGATGCCCATTCCTGTTATGGCAATTTTTTGACTCATTTTATCTTATAATGTAACTGTGTATCAATTTAACAGTTTACCAATATTGTTACATTGCTAAACTGATACATTGCTAGATTGACTCATTTATTTTGTTCTGTTTTCTTCGATGAATTTTGCCATCGTATCGATAGATTGAAAAATTTCCTTTCCTTTTTTAGGATCGGCTAATTTTATTCCATAATCTTTGTCAAGAAGAACGATCAACTCTAAAGCGTCGATAGAATCTAATCCTAAACCTCCTCCGAATAACGGATCAGTATCTTTGATCTCTTCTATAGAAACATCTTCAAGATTAAGTACTTCGATAATTTTGTGCTTCAATTCAGTTTGTAAGTTTTCCATAAAAATTATTTTAATGTACCAATTTAGCAGTGTGCCAGTTTACCAATGGATGACTGCAAATTAATGCTACATTGTTATAGTGTTAAATTGTTATATTAGTTCGTAAGCAAATATACAAAAGCTTTATAACTTTCCTGATATAGCTCTACCCAGCCACAGAGTACCTTTTCAGCCTTTCCTGACTGTAAGATCTGTTCTGAGTAATCATTTAAAAATTTTTCATCAAATTCATCCAAAACAAAAAACGCATTCTCTGTCTGCATTTTATGCTTGATGCTGATTTCACCGACGCAAATGTTAGGCAAAGTGTACACAAAAACAGCCGGGCTCGGGAAGAAATTTTCCTGAGAGTTGATGCTTTCCTGATATTTAAAATCAGTATCTAAACTTGATGATCTGTTGGCTAAAACAATTGCTGTTTTGCTGTGATCTCCGTCTTTTAAAATAATTTCCGAAGCCAAAAATGCCAGTTTACTCAAGTTATCCATTTTATGAAATTTAGGATAATTCAATTCTAAACTTTTATAAGCTTCTTTTGCAAATTCTGAGAAAAATTCAGCTTGGCTTTCAAAAATAACTTGTTTGTTGGTCGTTATTTTTGAATTTTCTATGGTGCAAATGTCTGTTTTCTTCATCATCTTAACATTTTTCGAAAACAATTGCTGCATTACAACCGCCAAAACCTGAAGCTGTTTTCAAAATATATTTGATTTCCGTAGGTTGGTTTTCTTTAATAATGTTCAAAGGTTGGGAAACTCCCATTTCTTCAAAGTTTTTAGATGAAATTAAGGTACTGTGAAGAGCACTTTCCATAGAAATAATGCTTTCCAGTAGACCTGATGCTCCTAAACAATGACCATAATAGCCTTTCATACTGTTTAAAGAAACATTTTGTAATTCCATTCTGTTGAAAGCGATGGCTTCCATTTCGTCGTTATAGAGTGTTGCCGTTCCGTGGGCAGATATAAAATTGATTTGTTCTGCTGAAACGTTGGCTTCTGTCATTGCATTTTTGATGCTTGTATACAATCCGTCTCCTGTTCTTGAAGGTCCGGAAATGTGATTGGCATCGTTGATTGCTGAGTCTCCTGATATTTTAAAACTAAATTTTTCGTTTGAGATTGCTTCGTCACTTCGTTCTTCGCAATGACCTGTAATATAAGCTGCCGCCGTAGCTTCACCAAGATTGATTCCGCTACGGTTTTTGTCATAAGGTTTGCAGGGTTCGCTTCCGATGGCCTGGAAAGAATTAAATCCTGAAATCACAAACTCTGAGATCTCATCTCCAGCCACAACAAATGCATCTTTATATCTTCCTGCCTGAATCATGTTTTTTGCTACAGCAATCGCCATCACTCCAGAGACACATGCATTGGAAACAACAATTGGTTTTGTTTTAAATCCGAAAAAATCAGCGATTTTTTGTGCTAAACTTGAAAGATAAGCACCTTCCGGTAAAGTCGTTTTATTTTTTAATAAACTGATATTTCCTTTAGTTGTTGATAAAATGAAAGCTGTTTCTTCTGTAATGTTATGTCTTTCCACCAAAGGTTTTAAACTTAACAAAAACATTTTTTCAAGCCGTGTGAAATTTTTATTGTCGAAGTTTTTGTTGAATTCTTCTTCCAATTTTTCAGAATCGATGATAGAAGCATAAAAAGCTTCCTGATTTTCGATCACTTTATGTTTTGCAACGCCTGATTTTCCTTGAAGTAAAGCATTCCAATTGGATGCAACATCAAAACCTAAAGGAGTGACGCAGTTGTAATCTGTGATGTAAACTTCTTTTCTCATAATCCCATTTTATCTTTCCAAGCTTGAAAAAACTCGGGATTATACAAACATAAATTATTGTCAGAATCTAAGAAAACCTGAATGGTTTCTCCACTGCAAACCAATTTATTATCTTGATTAAAAAGTTCGTATTTATAAATTAATTTCGCAGCAGTTATATTGACAAAAGTGGTTACGATATTGAAGGTTTCACCATATTTTAAAGGAAGAAAATGCTCACAAGTACTTTTTACGATAGGCGTTACAAATCCAGCTTTCTGAATATCGAGGTAAGTCAGGCCATGCTGTCTGCCGAAAGCTTCTCTTCCGTCTTCGAAATACACAATGTAATGGCCATGCCACACAATTCCCAACGGATCTGTCTCATTGAATCGTACTCGTACTTCCTCAGTACACTGGATTGGTTTTTCGTTAGACTGCATTTTGTTTCCTTTCATAAAAAATTGAAATAGTGACCATGGCAATATAAAATAATAATAATAAAGCCAGTTCTTTTGCTATGCCTGCGATTCCGCTGTTTCTTAGAATGATGTCGTAATAAGCGTTCAGTCCCCAGTTCATGGGTGAGAATTTGGCTACGGTCTGCATGAATTCAGGCATTAAGAATACCGGAACCCATATTCCTCCGACTGCTGCCAATACAACAACAGAAGTGGCTCCAAACGGTGCAGACTGTTCCTGAGTATCGGCCAGTGTTCCTAATAAAACACCAAAGCCAATAGCTGCTAAACCTGCGAAAATGGTAACGATAATTAAATGGAACATTTTTCCTGTCACATCAAATTGTGGTAAGTCCATATAAGGGAAAAGATAAATTCCCACCGCTACCATCAATAAAAATTGAATGATGCAGATGATTAAATAGGTACACGTTTTTCCTAAAATATGAATATAATAAGGCGTTGGACTCACTCTTACCCTTACACTCGTTCCCTGACTTTTTTCTTTAACTAAATTAATAGAAAGCGGAACGACAATGAAAAATATCGCAAAAAGTGCCCAAGCCGGAACATTGTGCTGAACAGAATTCGGTATAATGTCCATTTTTCCTTTTGTAGGCGTAATTTCTTTAAAGCTGATTAAGTTTTTATTTTCATCCAGATTTTCCGTAGTTCCCAATTGATCCTGGAAAGCTTTGTAGATCTTTTTGTTTTCGATTTCAAAAACCATTTTATTAACGGCATTCATTACATTATTTTTGAAACCGATATTTGTTGCCGGATCAAAATACAAGTGAATATCTTTGGCTTTTATTTCAACATTCTTTTTTGCAGAAGCAGAATCTGCCTCAATTCCAAATGAGCTTACAATGGTCTGAACTTTAGAATCAATATTTGCATTTAAATCTTTAGTTAAATTTTCAGGAATGACGATTGCCATTTGATAATCACCTGAAAAAACGGCGTTTTGAGCTGATTTTTCGGTATAATTAGTCACTAACTCGAATGTTTTACCATTTTCGAGCTCGTGTTTTATACTTTTTGAAATTTCAGATTTGTCATTATCAATAAAAATGATCGGAATTTTTGAACCTTCCAGATTTTTAAAAGTAGAATCCTGAATTAAGGTGATGGTGATAATCAGCAATAAAGGCATCACAAAAATAATGACGATTCCACCGATATCTCTTTTCAGTAAAAGGATCTCTTTAACGAAACTTCTCCACAATTTATACAACAACATCTCTTAATTCTTTTCCGGTTAATGAAATGAAAACATCTTCTAAGTTTTCGGCACTGGCAACTCTGTTCACCAATTCTTCGGGAGTTCCAACAGCGTGGATTTTTCCATGATCAATGATGGCAATTTTGGTACAGAATTCTTCCGCTTCAGAAAGATGATGAGAGGTATAAATGATGCACGTTCCTTTTTTATTTAAATCCAAAAGATAATCAATGATTGCTTTTTTAGATTGAACATCAACGCCAACGGTCGGTTCATCCAAAAATAGAACTTTCGGATTGTGAAGTGTTCCTGCGATCAAATTGCAACGACGTTTCATTCCTCCTGAGAATTGTTCTACTTTTTTATCGGCGAATTTTGATAAACCCATGAGTTCTAAAGATTCATCAATCGCAATTTTTAATTTTTTATGTGGTAAACCGTACAAGCTACCGAAGAACATTAAGTTTTCTTTTGCTGTAAGCGTAGGGTATAGTGCATATTCCTGTGGAACAATTCCAATGATTTGTCTTAATTTAAAACCGTCTTTTTGAGGAGATAATCCGTTGATCTTAAAAGTTCCTGAAGTTGGTTTTATCAACCCAGAAAGCATGGAGATTAAAGTTGTTTTTCCTGCTCCGTTGGGTCCCAGAATTCCGTAGATTTCGTTTTGATTAATATTCAACGAGATATCATTTACAGAAAACTCTTCTGCATGCTTGTATTTTTTATACAGGTTTTTTATTTCAATGATGTTCTCCACGTTAAATTGCTTTTCTCAGTTTTTTGTAAAAAGCCTCTTCCAGATCAGCAATATGAAGCATCGATTTTGAAAGCTCCTGATAGATATTGCTTTTTGAGTTTCTGTTTTTGTAAACACGGGCAATATCAACTGCAAAATCTCTCCAAAGATCACCGATTGCGGTAATTTCTTTAGAAAGTTCTTTTAATTCGTCATTTTTAAGAATTACAGCAGCTTCCTGTAAAAATGCACCGTAAATAAATCTGAAACCGCCACCGCCTGTTCCGATTTCCTCCTGCATTCTGATCAATTGTCCCAAATAATGATTGGTCACTTTTGTACCTTTTTTATCAGCCCATTTCGGAATGCTTTTCGCGACCCATCTCATGGCTTTTACCCCAATAAGTGGAACGGGAGCTAACATATTTTTACAAGTATCTTTAATGCCTTTTTTGATAGCTTCTTCCAGATTTACATTTTCCGGAATGTAAGTAGGGTAGTACATGTGACCTTTAGGAGGAAGTGCACCTTTGGCATATCTTACTTTTTCCAATTCTGATTCGGAAAGGGAAGTGGTATAATCCATCACAGGATCACTGATCAAAAATCTTCCGTCTTCTTTTCCATAAACGACCAAATTGTGAGCGTTGAAATGGAATTTATATTCTTCAGGAAAATAAGTAAGGTTAAAAACCCCAACCTGTAAACCTGTCGGTATGTTGTTTTCTAAATTTTTCTCTAAGGCTAATTGTGCGTCTTTAGGATTCGAGAATTTTTCTCTTTTAATTTTAATTCCCAGTCTTTTTGCCGCTTTGCTGAAAATAGCTCCCGGCATTGGCCTGTAACTAAAACCTGGGGCGAAATTTACTTTTAAAAAAGGTAAATACACGAAAAATAACCCAGAACCAATTCCGAAGATCATCGGTTCGCTGAGTTTTAGCCCTTTGTTTATTAGTAAATTAGAGGCAACACCGTTTTCGCAATGCGCAGTTTGATGGTGTTCAAAATTAATTTTCATTCGTTGCTTTTCTCTTTTTATCTTGGTAATATTTTTATCTTAATTGTAGAGATTTTTCGCTCCTTAGAGTAACAAACTTTACATTTATTTTAAGATGGTTTTATTTACCGTTGAAATTTTTTAATTCATCCACTGAAATCCCGAATGCATCGGCATATTTTTTCAGTACGGATTCGCTTAGTGTCTTAAATACTTTTGGTTTTGCGTGTCTCTTTACTCTCCATTGCCACATTCCGGCATAGGAAGCAAGAACCTGTAAATCCATTTTATTCAGTTCCATGAAATAAACAATCGGACTCGCTACGTTATTGGTAACATCTTGTTTAGCTTCTTCTATTCTTTCGTTAATTAAGGCTAAAGATTCATCTAAAGCGGCTTTCTTAACGTCCCAACCAATGCTGTTTGCCGTTGTATAATTATTGTTTTCATCAGTCACGTACAAAACCTCGGTCATATTTGCCGATTTCAAATTGCTTTCGTCTTGAGGAAGGTCTTGCTTTTTCATCTAAATATTTTTAAGTTTTAGATTACAGATGAATAAAATCCACCCGTTTTGTGATTAACTTTATCAATCGGCTAAAATAGTGAAAATAGATTATATGTAAATCATATTATTCTGTGATGATGTAATGTGAGTTTTAATAAGTAAGCCTAATAAAATATATCACATTTGCAGATGAATGATATGTAACAAGTGAGGGATAAATTCAGACTAATATATTTTAAAAGAAATTTGATTAAATAAATAATACTATGAAGAAATTTTTTATTTCTGTCTCGCTCTTTTGTATGTTGAGTGCGATGGCTCAGAAATTTGAAACACAAAAACTGACGGATAATCAGGGTTACAGCTATGAAACCGTGAAAAATGATCAGTCTGGTGTAAGAGTTTATACATTAAAGAACGGATTGAAGGTGTATCTGGCAAAAAATGAAGATGCACCAAGAATTCAAACGTATATTCCGGTAAGAACGGGATCAAATAACGATCCGAGTGATAATACGGGATTGGCTCATTACCTTGAGCATATGGTTTTCAAAGGAACTTCGCATTTGGGAACTCAGGATTGGGCGAAAGAAAAAGTTTTGCTTCAACAAATCTCAGATCTTTACGAGCAACACAAAGCAGAAAAAGATCCTGAAAAGAAAAAAGCATTGTACAAAAAAATTGATGAGGTTTCTCAGGAAGCGTCTAAATATGCGATTGCTAACGAATATGATAAAGCAATTTCATCTTTGGGAGCAACAGGAACGAATGCTCACACTTGGTTGGATGAAACGGTTTATAAAAATAATATTCCTGCAAACGAGCTTGAAAAATGGCTTAAAGTAGAAAAAGAACGTTTTTCTGAATTGGTTTTAAGGCTTTTTCATACAGAATTGGAAGCGGTTTATGAAGAATACAACAGAGCTCAAGATAATGACGGCCGTTTGGTAAATTATGCTTTGATGGAAGCTCTTTTCCCAAAACATCCAAATGGACAGCAAACAACGATCGGAACTTCAGAACACTTGAAAAGCCCTTCAATGGTAGCAATTCATAAGTATTTTGATACGTATTATGTTCCTAATAACATGGCGGTTGTTTTGGTTGGAGATCTGGATTATGATAAAACGATAAAATTAGTTGATCAATATTTCGGAACTTTCAAATACAAAGAATTACCAATGAAAAAAATGGTAACAGAAGCTCCAATGACTTCAATCGTTACCAGAACAGTGAAAAGTCCGTCAACGCCGAGAATGACGATGGCTTGGAGAACTGATTCTTACGGAACACAGGACGCTAGATTGGCTGATGTCGTGGCTGAGATTTTAAGTAACAGAGGCGATGCAGGTCTAATCGATCTTAATATTAATCAAAAGCAAAAAACATTAGGCGCGGGAGCTTACGAATCTCCATTCAAAATGTACGGTTCTTTTGCGTTAACAGTAACTCCGAAAGAGGGACAAAGTTTTGATGAGGCTAAAAAATTATTATTAGATCAGGTTGATTTAATTAAAAAAGGTCAATTTCCTGATTGGATGCTGAAAGCGATCGTGAACGACAAGAAAGTTCAGAGAATGAAGAATTGGGAAACTGCGGACGGTTTGGCTACCAATCTTTATGATGTTTACATCAACGGAAGAACTTGGCAACAGGAATTGGATGAGATCAATGAATATGAAAAGATTTCAAAATCTGATGTTGTAAAATTTGCTAATGAATTTTTCAAGGATAATTATATAGTTGTTTACAAAGAAAAAGGGGTTAATGATAAATTAGTTCGTGTACAAAATCCGGGAATCACTCCGATTAAACTGAACAGAGATGCACAATCTCCTTTCCTGAAAGAAGTTTTAGCGATAAAACCAACTGAAATTAAGCCTGAATTTATCGATTATAAAACAGCGATCCAAACGTCTCAGATTAAAGATAAGAAAGTAAGCTTCGTTAAAAATAAATACAACGAAATTGCTCAGGTGAATTATATTTTCCCTTTCGGAACAGATAATGACAAAGAATTATCTCTTGCGATCACTGCTCTGGAATATTTGGGAACAGATAAATATTCACCTGAACAACTGAAAGAAGAATTCTACAAACTTGGAATTTCAAACAGTTTCAGAACTTCAAATGACCAAACGGTAATCACTTTGAGCGGATTGGAAAGCAATATGCAAAAAGGCGTTGAGCTAATGAATCACTGGCTGACCAATGTAAAAGCAGATAAAGCAATTTATGATCAGACCGTAAAAACGATCTTAGAATCAAGAGAAGTTGCGAAGAAAGATAAAACAAGAATCATGACTGCATTGAGCAATTACGCGAAGTATGGGAAAGATTCAAGAATGGCGGATGTTGTTTCTAAAGAGCGTATGCAGAGCATTAATGTTGATGATTTAATGAAAAAAATCAAGACGATCAATCAATATCCTTACGAAGTTTTCCTTTACGGAGAAGATCAGAAAGGATTGGAAAAAGCAGTTAAACCTTACATCGCCAACACAACTTTACAACCGGCAAAAGCAAAAGTTTACGCTGAACCTGCGACTGAAGGAAAAGTATATTTCACCAATTACGACATGGTACAAATGGAAATGTCTAAAATTGCAAAAGGCAGCAACGTAAATCTTGGAAACTTCGGAAAAGCGAATGTTTTCAACGAATATTTCGGACGTGGACTGTCTTCTATCGTTTTCCAGGAGATCAGAGAAAGTAAGTCGTTGGCTTATTCTGCGTATGTCTCTTATGCAAATGCAACTGAAAGCAATCATCCAAACTACGTTACAAACTATATCGGAACACAAGCAAATAAATTACCTTTAGCAGTAAGTGCAATGAATGATTTAATGGCTCAATTGCCACAAATTCCGGCTCAGTTTGAAAATTCTAAAGGTTCTGCTTTGAAACAAATTGCATCCAACAGAATCAATAGAACAAGTATTTTCTTTAATCAGTTAGCTTTGAAAAAATTAGGCGTTGATTATGATATCAGAAAAGATATTTATACTGAAATTCAGGGATTGAGCTTACCTCAATTGACGAGCTTCTACGATACTGATATTAAGCCATTGAAATATAATACAGCCATCATCGGGAAAAAAGAAAACCTGAATATGGAATCTATTAATAAAATGGGAGAATTTAAAGAGGTAACTCTTGAAGAGATTTTCGGATATTAATTTTCAGATTTAAAATAATATTGAAAGTGGGGTAGAAATGCCTCACTTTTTTGTTTCTTTCATTTCATATTAACCACAGATTTACACAAATTTTCACAGATGTTTGTGTTTTATTTTTGAGTTTAAATATTTATACATTTTTATTATTCTCAATCATCTGTGAAAATTTGTGTAAATCTGTGGTTCAAACAAAAATAAAAGCTGCACAAAACGTACAGCTTTTATATATTTAAAGTAAATTTTTCTATGATTTCACTTCCTGAATAAACAAATTGATTTCAGCTCTGATCAGCAATTCATCATTATTAAAAGTCTCACAAAAAATATTGCAGATATTTTCATATTGAGAAATCAATGATGCTTTTGAAATAATCTTGTCACCAACTTTAGGCAACGCAAAAACTTCAATTTTCTTAATATTGGTAATAAAACCGATCACTTTTGTATCAGCTTCAGGATTTTCGAAGAAACTTTGTCCGAGGATTGATGAACAGGTTTGCGCTAGATTTTCAATTAAACCGGCTTCAACAAACTCATTATTGTGAACAAAAATATTATCTTCCAGAATTTCAAACGAAGTCATCACTTTTTCTTTGGTCAATTCCAAAATATAATCTGCCATCAGCATTGGATCGCGATGAGGTAAGAATTGATGAATATTGATGATGTCGTTTTCCTTGATTTCCATTAAAATTATTTTACAACAGTTTTCATTTGAGAGTTGGCGATCTCAATATCATTTAGTTTAGTAATAATATTGACAAGTGTAACTCCCATTACTTCATTCAAAATAGTAACTTCCGATTTCAAATGATCTCCGACTTTCGGTAATGCTTCAGCTTCAAAAGACTTGATGGCACCAATATATCCTGTGGGAGCATCTTTTCCCAATAAATAGTATTTGTATCCGGTGTGTAAAGCCACGCTTTGAGCCTGATGTTCAATTAATCCTGATGCCTGAAAAATTCCGTTCTGAACAAAAATATTGTCTTCTTTTATTTCAAATCCTGAGATCAGGTGATTTTCAGAATATTCTGCAAGTTCATTCACCATTACAAAAGGAGATCTTTGCGGAATTAAGCTTTCCACAAAATTTTGATCAGATGTTGGTAATTTGTTTTCCATTAGCAAACGGTTAACAAGGCACAAGAATACGCAAATCTTCCACTTTCAGGAACGCAAAGAAGTATTTTTTCTCCTTTTTTCAATTTCCCTGAATTCATTAGTTGCTCTAAAGCTACGAAGATAGAACCGGCACCGATATTTCCTATTTCAGAAAGGTTGTAGTACCATTTTTCCCAAGGGAAATCCAATCCTACTTTAGCAAACTCATCTTTAAGTCCTTCTTTAAAATAACCTGAAGAAATATGAGCTAAAACATGATCGATAGAATCCGGGTCTAAAGTATGTTTGTCGAAAGATGATCTTAAACTTTCGGCACCTTTCACCAAAATATATTTATCTAATATTTTTGTGTCTTGTTTTAATGCAAAAATAGATTGCTTCAACCATTCGTCCGAAGGGTAATCTGCCCAAGATTTCAGGCTTCCGTCTTCCTGCTTCTCGCAACCTGCATACATACAAGCTTCGATTTCGTGAGCGTAAGAATAGAAATCAATCCATTCTACTTTCAAATTGGTTTCATTTTCTCTTGGTTTGTTTTCCAATAGAAATGCGCCTGCTCCGTCAGAAAGCATCCATCTAAGGAATTCTCTTTTGAAAGCGATAATTGGTCTTTCTTCTAATAAGACTAAATTTTCTGCTTCATGGTTGAATTTATCGGCCGTCATCCATGCTGACATTCTCTCGGAACCTGCACAAACTGCCGCTTCCTGAACGCCTGCTTTTACAGAAAGAAAACCGTAGTTCAGCGCATTCATTCCTGAGTTGCAAAGACCTGTTGCAGTATTTATTTCGATAGATTTACCAATGTTTAATTCACCATGCACCATAGAAGCGTGTGACGGCTGAATCTGGTCTGGTGAAGTTGTTCCTACAGACAGTAATTTCATGTCTTCTTTTTTGAAATTTTCATCAAAAAGACCTTCAATTGCTTTTGCTGTGATCTGAGCATTGGTATGTGTAGGATTTCCTTCTTTATCTAAAGCGTAATATCTTGTTGTGATTTTATTGTTTCTTAAAATCAATGACTTAGCTTTTGATTTGGCGTCATTTATATACCCTAGATACGTTTCCATTTCATCATTAGAAACCGGCTCATTCGGTAAATATGTTGAGGCTTTTGTTATAAATACGTCGTACATTCTATTTTAAATTAATTCCTTGTAAATATTTTTTTTGTTTCTGTCTTTTAACCCCAAATATAGGGGTCGTCAACAGGTGTAAAACTAAAACTACGGGTGAAATTACCCAGATTGCTGCCATCAAATATACCTTAAAGAATTTTATCAGCAATGGTCGTTTTTCTTTTTTCTTGATAATCAGGTTAGACCAAATGGTGAAGATCTTGTTTCCTACCTTTTCTACTCTTACCAAAAAAGGACGAATTTCTACAGCTCCGTTATTGATCAAATCAGGTTGAAGATTATCCAGATCATTGTTTTTTAAATGTCTTTCAATAACCTCGCCATATTTTACAGAACCTTTAATTTCTTCGTCCGAAACTCCGGCCGCGGGAAGTATTCCTGATTTTTCTTTTTGTCCTGTTGTTAACCAACGTAAGATTGTTAATACACTTGTATAATTGTCGTGTCTGTCTACCAAAGCGATGTTTCCTACAAGCTCGGCTTTCATATCTTTTAAATAAACTTTCAGTTTTTCCTGAGAAAGCATCCACATATTTCTTGTTGCAGAAATGGTAACCACAGGAGTATTTTTCAATATATTTTCTGCGTAACCACTTTTCAGGAATGAAATGATGGGAATGGACGGCGTTAAATACCAAACCTGATATCCAAAAATAATGAGGTCATATTTTTTGTTCAGAATGTTTTCCGAAGGCGGATGTATCTCGCTCGGAATCTGTAAATAAGACTCCGGAAATGTATTGAAAAATACATCACTCGACCAAGGAAAAGCAAAGTCTTCCTTTAACTGAATATTATAATACGTAACATTATATTCTTCTTTATTATTTTCAAACGGTTGGGCAACATTCTTTACAATATCCTCCAATTGTCCGGTTTGTGAATAATATATTACAAGTATATTTTTTTGCATTAGTTTTTTTATCGGTTACAAAAATATGCTTTTCATATTTATTATTTATGTCTAAATACTTTTATTGATTCAGAACTGAATTCGAGCTCGTAATTATCATTTTCAAATGAAGAATTTTTAATATTCATTAAAATAATAGTTTCTGGAAGCTCAGTAATATCTTTTAGATTAAAATTTTCGTCAGAAATTAAAAGCACGTTTGCTTTTTTATTTATTTCTGAGATATCGTTGATATAATTAATCTTTCTTCTCTTTACAATATAATTCTGTTTTGCAATCTCACGTTTTTCGTGATCATTAATTAAACTGAATATTTTTCTGTTTGCTTGCTGAAGAGTTAATAAAACATCTTTTTGTCCAAAATCATCAGCAATATGTAGAATTACTGCATCTTTTGGAATGTGCTTATTCAATTCAAAATAAACGGATTTATTGGTTTTGAAATCTTTTTTCAGTTCGTATACAACTTCAGTTTCTTTATATAAAAAGCTTAAAAATAATTTCTTTTTGAAATAATTTTCATCTTCAATCTCATTTCTCAGTTTTGCAAATTCATCTCTGAAATAGGCATTGATCTTTTTCGTTCGTTCCGAATAGTTTTTACCAAAGCTAAGATCATCATTAAGAATTCTGTCACCAACTTTCACGGTAATGCTTCCGTCGTAAATAATGAAGTCGCCTTTCGGTAAAACCTCAGAATTTCCGTGGATGTAAACCGGAACGACATCCAAACCAAATTCTTCAGCAATGTAAAATGCTCCTTTGTGGAATCTTTTTACATCATTCGTGTAAGAACGTTCTGCTTCCGGGAAAACCATTAAAGAATAGCCCTCATTTATTTTTTCTCGAAGTTGATCCATTCCGTTTTCGATACCTTGAGAAACGGGGAAGAAACCTAAAGCTTTTACTAATTTTCCAAAAACGGGAGATTCGTAAACCCAATCATTCACTAAATAAACGATTTTGTGCGTCGCCATTGCAAGCGCCAAAGTATCCAAAAATGAAGTATGATTAGCGATAATAACGGAAGGTTTGCTGAAATCTTCAAGCAGATTTTTAATAACAGTTTTCTTGACAAACGGACTAAGATGTAAAACCGATTTTAAAAATAAAGCGATAGATTTTTTAATAGTGCTCAAGGTTTTCCCTTTTGCTTTTCTCACAAAGAAATGTCCGAAGAAAGAAAAGAAAATTCCGCCTAGGCCGTAATAAAAGAATGATATTACTGAACGTAAAAATAATCTGAAAGTTATGGGGGAAAGTCCCTTTTTTTGTCTGTTTGTGATTAATAACCTAAACCAAAATGGATATAATGTTGAGGTGATGATGATTACGGAGAACATTCCGATTAACGCAACCAATGCTAACGAATGTAAAGCCGGGTGTTTCGCAAAAATCAAAGAACCGATGGATAAAATTGTAGTGAAAACGGCCAGAATAATTGAGGTTCTATAGGTTGGAAGTTCATTCTTACCCGTAGTGTGCTCTTTTTGCATGGCTTTCGTCAGAAAAATACTGAAATCGTCTCCAACTCCGAAAACTAGAGTACAAACAACGGTACTGAAAATATTTAATTCTAATCCTAAGAAATAGAGAATTCCGGCGGTTACAACTCCCGTTAAAACAATCGGGAACATTGTAAGAATCGTTAATTCGAAGTTTCTGAAGAAAACAATAATGGTTAAAACGATTGCTAATAATGAATAATTAATCAAAGTATTAAAATCTCTTTTTAGTAATCCTAAAAAGTTTTCATTCATTTGCTGACGGTCGATTGCTAATGCCTCGTGCTTCTTTTCAACATCTTTGATGAAGGCGTCTCTTTTGGTCTCATCTACTTTCACTACATTAGAAACAGTGTAGAAACCATTTTCATTACTTAAAAACTCGGAAATTTGTAAAGCCTTTATTTTTTCGTAGTCTTTTAAGCTTAAAGTAGAGTAGTTTTTATTTAAATTTTCATTGAACTGATCAAATGCAGAGCTGTTGAAACCAAATTTGTTTCCGTTATCAATTAATTCAGAAATAGTTTGATCTTTTTTATGACTGTCCCAGAATTTTTTCCAGGTTTCAATTTTCTTTTGTTGATCTTTTTCGGATAAAACAACATTTCCAATGGAGTTATAACTTAAAATTTTTCCGTCTTTTTTCTCTTTTTCAAGGAATTGAGAGAGTTGAGAATTTCTTGCTAAAGCTTCATTTTCCGAATCTCCGTACGAGATTGTATAAATAGATTTTGAAGTGATGTCTGAAAGTTTTTCCAACTTTGCTTCACTTATTTTTAAATCTTTTGGAATGTAATTCAGGTCGCCAATATCTTCATTAAAACCAACATGCCTAAAACCAAAGATACAGGCAATAATAATGATGGAACACCCAATAATTAAAGGTTTATTCTTCTCATACGGATACGAACCGATTTTATCAATAAAATTGGTGCTGACTTTTTCGTCCTTCTGTTTAGGTTTGTAAAGTTGAGGAACGATAATTAATGCTGTAATTGAGGACAAAATAACCGTAATCGCAGCGAAAATTCCGAGATCTTTCAATGCTTCGGAACGTACAAAAACCAAACATAGAAATGAAACAGCAGTTGTTGCGCTACTTAATATAATAGGTTGTGTGATCTCTTTGTAGAGTTCTTCAATATTGTTATTATGCTTGTAATGTGTCAAGATATGTAACGCATAATCTATCGTAATTCCAATCAGAATGGCGCCAACGCTTAATGAAATTGCTGAGATTTTGTCTTTAGTAAAATATAAAATCAACAAAGCCAATAAAACTGAAAATACAGTCGGAAGAAAAACGATAATCGGTGTAAAGAAATTCCTGAAATAATAAATTAGCAATATCAAAAGTACCGTCATAGAGATCATTACCGTATTTTGAATGTCTTTTTTGATCTGTTGAGCATTGGCAACAGCAATTACAGGCGAGCCAAAATAACTGAGTTCAGTTTTTCCTTTAAACTGTTTGTTGATCTTGTCTTTTATTTCATTTAATTGATTGACAAATACTTCGTTGTTTTTGGTGTCGTTGCTTTTATTTTTAGGTTCAATAAAAAGCAAAAGATTTTTTCCGTCTTTGGTGACGATGTAATTGTCTTCAAGCTTAAAATCTTTGCTGATATTTAACGCATTCAGTTTTTTGATTCCTAAAAATGTGATTCCCAGCGGATCTTTTTTAATAAAATCTTTAGTCACCAAACTTGTCGGAGAGACAAGAGAAACATAATTATTTTCTACCTGTTTTGCGATGCTGTCTTTTTGAAGCTTTCTTTCAATTTCCTTATAATCGTTTTCATTTAAGAATAAAGGAAGGTTTTGATTGACGAAATCAAAGGTTTCTGAAATTTCATTATCGTTTACTTTTCCCTGAACTGAGCCTATGTATTTTTGTAAAGGTTCAATTTTAGTTAAAAAAGTATCGGCTGTCTCGGAAAGCTGAAAATTGTCTTCTTTAGATTTATTTTCAATAATGACAATGATTTTGTCTGAAAAATTAAGTTGTTTAAGAACTTTTGCGGTAAGATCAGATTTTTCGTTTTTCGGGATTATCTGATTAATGTCTTCCTCGAAATTGATTTTTGAGGCGAAAAATCCACATATCAAAGCAATGCTTAGAGTAATAAATACTGAAAGCACTTTGTTTCTGGAAATGAGATAATATAAAAATATAAAAAAACGATGCATTGCATTATGAAATCAAGTTTGCAAATTTAATTTTTTAAGTATAAGTTCAAAAGATTTAATATATAAAGTTTTAGCTTACAATGAATAAATATTCTTGACGAAATAAAAAAAAAATCTACTTTTGCAGAAGTTCCCCATTGATGAAAAAAAATATAATAAAAACTTTTAAGTAAAAACTTGGTTTTTTATATGTTTTAAAAATACACATAGATTAAAATAATGAGTTTATTACACCCGTATTTTCTTATAATAATCGTTTTCCTGATTATTTTTAGTTACCAAGAAGTGTTTCGTCAGAAAGTAGATAGAAAATATCTATACTTTTTAGGTATTTTCATGGTTCTTGTTGCAGGATTACGTAATGAAGTTGGAGCTGACTATGGTAGTTATAGAGGGATATATGTGTATTCTGATACGGTTGATTATATTAGTATTATTTTTAAAGGCTTGCATTTGGATAGCCCTCAGCCGGTTGTTGTAGAATGGTTGTATGTGTTGATTAATAAACTTCTTCTGAATGTTTTTAATGCGCCGTATTACATGCTCACATTAGTGATTGCATCACTAGCAGTTTTCTTTAAAATGCAGTATGTTGAGGATAATACATTTTACCCATTTACTTTTATTCTATTCATGTTTGTTCCGGGGTTTTTTATTGGAGAATGTGGACAGATAAGACAGAATTTAGGGGTTTTTATGGTGTATTTTGCGGTGAGATTTATAAAAGAGAAAAAACTCATCTATTATCTATTATGTATTTATCTGGCGGGAGGAATTCACAATGTATGTTATGCATTTTTACCGATGTATTGGGTTGCTCGTATTCCTGTAAATAAGGGAATTATGCTTGGAGCGATCTTGGTTTCTATAATAATGTCCCCATTTGAAGTGTATAGGGTCTTTGGTAGTTTTCTAGATGGTTTGGCTTCGGATAGTGTGGTTGTCGGTGGTTTTAATGCCTATATGGAAGAAACAGCTGAAAGGCTTAATGGAGGAATTGGTATTCCAGAAGTTATGACGGCGATTCTTACCTTTTTCCTGTTTTTCTTT
Source organism: Chryseobacterium glaciei (assembly GCF_001648155.1). Lineage (NCBI taxonomy): Bacteria > Pseudomonadati > Bacteroidota > Flavobacteriia > Flavobacteriales > Weeksellaceae > Chryseobacterium > Chryseobacterium glaciei. The sequence continues at coordinate 2,447,414 of NZ_CP015199.1, forward strand.
GATACTAAAATGGTGGAAAAGTATCCGTATTATGAATATCATAGGAATTATGCGCTTGTAGGAATCTGCTTTTACTTTATATTCAGAAATAACCCTGTCTTTTCATCCAGATTGGTGGGAGCTTTTACTGGTTTTGGATTTATAATTATTCCAAACGCTATGTATGTGGTTTCGAAAAGTACAAAAACGGCAATATATAGCTTTATTATAGCGTTGTTCATTTTTAATTTTGTGGTTTTCTCAAGCTTTAGAAACATTATCGCTGGTAGATTCACGATAGATCTTTATCATAACTTCCTTCTTCCTTAGAATTCTAATCAAATTAACATAAAAAAGAGAGGTAATACGTAAAAGTATTGCCTCTCTTTTTATTTCTAAATTTTAAATTAAATATCAATAATTTGTTTATGATTGTTAATATTTGTTCAAAATAGATTATTTAATAAAAATATAAATAAAAAATATCATATTTTTGCATTGCTCAAGTTGAGAATGCAATATTTTCATTCATAATTAATTAATATTATATTATTTATGATTTAAATCATAATATTGGTTTATTATTTATAAGACAAGTGAATTATGATTGAGGAAGGCTTAAAAATTGTACTTTTATGACAGCACAAAATTTAGGAATATGAAAAAGTCAATTAAGAATGTAACGACAATGTTTTGTTTATTGTCAATGAGCACCTATTCTGCTAGTAACATAGGTGCAAAAGGTGATTTGTTCTCTCAAAACTCAAAAGAGTTGTATCAGGCAAAAGCGGATACAATAATTAAGGTTTCGGAGCAGCAAATGAATAAAGAAAGGAATGTTATTAATAGAAAATCTATTAATTCAAATAATGGAAGTGAATCACGAGTAAAATTTGCATCTGTTCCACTGGATTGGACAAAAGCTCCCAACAGTTACATTTTTGATCCCAGTCAAAATAGTGATGGCTTATATGTGCCTGTAAAAAAGGCTTATGTAATGTGGGAAAAAGATAAATATATTGGTGGATCTAGTGTTCCTGCAGGAACAATTACGGCTGATGTATTATGGGAGGATGTTCATGGCTTGATAAAAACTGGAGCGGGATATTCTCTTGAGATTCAGGATTCAGGAGCAAGTGCGAAAATTAAAGTTCCCATTAATAAATCTAAAAAAGGAAACGCAGTCATTGCTTTTAGAATTAATGGCGAAATTTTCTGGTCTTGGCATATTTGGGTAACCGATGATCCTACGAACGGGCCGACTTATAAAAGTTTCGGTAATATCAGACGTGAACGGAGTGATGGTACAGTAGAATCAATTCCGGATTCCGACTGGAAATGGATGGATCGAAATTTAGGAGCTATCAGTAATTCGATGACCAATAATGATTGGGGAAGAAGTGGCGGACTGCTTTATCAGTGGGGAAGAAAAGATCCGATACCGTCACTGGTAACTAAAGTAGATGATTTTTATGAAGCAAGTGGTTCTATTGGACGAGTAAGACATAGAGGTGCGAAAAACTTCACCAATGCTGTTAAAATCGATGATCTTACTAAATATGTTTTATTGTCCGGTGCTGAGGTAAGCAACAATATCAAGCTTTCAATAAAAAATCCTTTAAGTCTTATTTATATCAATAAAGATGACAATTCGGGACCTGCGTATTACAATAACAATACAAATCTGCCTATTAATTGGTTTGGAAAAACGGCAAGCTTAACAGACAGCCAACTTGGAGAGCTAAATTTATGGTCGGATAATGCTCAAGGTAAAATTGATGCCGTTTACAATAGTGACGACAGCGCTAAACCTTATAGAGATAAATCATCCTTTGATCCCTGTCCAAACGGATGGCGGGTTCCGTCTGCTTTAGTTGCGAATTTAGGTTCTACAACATATGCTGATGATATCAGAATTGATTTTTCTCCTTTTGGAGTAAAAACCAATATGGGAAAAGACCTTTTTGAAACCAATAAATACCATATTATAAAACCTACAGACAATGGTGTTCCAAGTTTTATGACGGGTTTTAAAGTGTATTCTAATTACGGATACGATTTATCGAATGTAGCAGGAAATAATATGGGCGTTTTCCCTGGAAGTGGACAAATAATTCAGCTGGTTCATCAAGGTCAGTACAGCGATCAGCATCATACGGGTTTATGGACAGCAACGATGCCGAGGCATTTTGATGCTTCCCCTGCTGTAAGTGCCAGAATGTTGTTTATGGTTCCCGATAAAGATCAGCCTGATATTCCTGATTCCGGACTTCCTAATGTAAAAGGAAGATATTTTTATCTGCCTTTAATGACGGGTAAAACATCAGATGCTAACGGTTGTAGATGTATAAAAGACCCATTGTATCTTGCAAACAGCTATGATTTTCCTACGGAATATATGACGCAGCAACAAGAGTATAGAGAAGGTCTGAATAATCCTAATACCTATCAAATTGTTAAAAATACAGCGATTTCTACGATTGAAATTCCTGTAAGTAAAGCTTTTTCGGTTCAGAGTCAGCTTTTAAATAATCCGGATATTCTTAATTCTTCTAATTTTAATAATTTGAAGGCTAATGTTCTTTGGACTACCAATTCAGGTTTGGTGAATAAAATTACAGTTGTTAATCCTTCTCCGGGTAGCGTTTCCTCTATTTCTCTATCTAAAATTTTGGTTGATATTAATCCTAATCAAAGCGGAAATGCTGTGGTAACTTTGCATAATGGAAGTATTACCAATCCTGTATATTGGAGCTGGCATATTTGGGTGACCGATACACCTATTCAATCCAATAATTATACAACAGAACTTCCGATGAATAATGTTACAAATTATGTAAATTATGTTCTTAAAGCTAAGTCTGTTCTCGAAACAGAGTTTATGGATAGAAATTTAGGTGCCACAGACGCATTTCCGGTTGTTGCGAATCCTCTTACTCCTACAGCAGCAGAGCTTGCGGTAATAAAAGCGTCTACAGGCTTGCATTATCAGTGGGGAAGAAAAGATCCGCTTCCGGTTTTTCAACATGCTGATAACAGGGCTTCTTACGGAGTGTTTTTAGGAACTGTTACCGCAAGTGGAACGTTGACTTATACATCTCTGCCTTATGCAACATACAATAATTTGTCGGGAGCGTATATCATTCCATTTAATACCTATTCTAATCCTGCGAATGCCAATGTTTTAGCAACAGATAAGGTTTCGGATAAAGTTTCTAAAGTTTTATCATATTCTGTTAAAAATCCTTTGGTTTATATGATTCCAAGTTCTTTTGCTCCTTTTAACAGTGCAAATCCTCTTTACACCAATGGTACAGACTGGTTGTCAACCGAACCAAACTTAGCTGCCGACAGATGGGGCAGAGGTGGCAAAAAATCCCCTTTTGATCCTTGTCCTGAAGGCTGGAGGGTTCCGGATATCATGAACAGTGCATTTAGCTCCAATCAGGATTTTGGAATCTCGCCTTGGTATAAAAAAGATAAAAATGTAGGAACAGCGTACAGTGTGCTTACAGATTATTTAGGAGTAAGAGTTAGAAATAGTACATCAACCACGATAGGATATACTTTTAATGATCCTACTTATAAATTAGGGAATTATCCGAACTCCGGTTCAAGAGGTTTTAGAAGTGTAATAGCTAATCAAACATCAACAGGAACTTTTAATATGGTTAATTTTCAATATCCTGGAGTATGGACGGCTGCATTGAACTCAAATTATATTGGAAGACCAATTAATATCTTGTTTGATGCCGCATCTACGGCCAATCGTCTTACAGTTTTTCATGATAATAATGATCCTTATTTCGCAATGAGCTGTCGTTGTGTTAAAATAAAATACGATGCCAACGGAAATGAGCAAGGGGCTCTTCCGAAACTTCAGATTACTTCATTACCGGCTGCGAAAGCTTCTCTTCCTTTGGCGAAAAGTGAAGTTGTTGAAAAAGTTAGGAAAAATAAGATCACCTTATTCCCAAATCCGGTTAAAGATGTTCTTTATATTGATGCAACTGAGAACGGAAAATATTTCTACCAGATTTATAGTCTGTCTGGTCAGTTGGTACAGTCCGGACAGTTTATCAATGATGAAGCCTATGTTTCTTCATTGTCATCAGGAGTATATTTGGTAAGAATCAACAATTCTGAAATTGTGGTTAAAATTATTAAAGAGTAATATCTAAATCAATAATACTAAAGGGAACGAAGAAATATTTTCGTTCCCTTTTATTTATTAAAAACAGCCATATTTCTTACATCTATTACGGTTGATGAAAAATTCTATATCATTTTATTTTAAATAAGATTATTCTTTACTACTTAAGGGTAAACTACCTTGAATAAAGGAATGAATTGCTTAAAATTCTTTTTACTAAGTCTTAATTAAATTCTGTTAGTTGCCAAATTAAAATTGGATAACAAAAAGTATATAATAAAAAAGCTTTACTTTTGCAAAAATTTTAGAATGTCGAAAAATTTAGTAATTGTAGAGTCTCCGGCGAAAGCAAAAACTATTCAGAAATATTTAGGGAAAGATTTTGAAGTAAAATCCAGCTTTGGACACATTAGGGATTTACCTAAAAAAGGGATGGGTATCGACCTTGAGACCTTCAATCCGGATTATGAAGTTTCGGCAGATAAAAAGAAACTGGTAACAGAATTAAAATCCGCAGTAAAGAAAGCCGAAATGGTTTGGCTGGCTTCCGATGAGGACCGCGAGGGTGAGGCTATTGCATGGCATTTAGCAGATGAATTAAAACTGAAACCCGAAAACAGAAAAAGAATCGTTTTTCACGAGATTACTAAAAACGCTATTCTAAAAGCAATCGAAAACCCAAGAGATATAGACCAGAATTTGGTAAATGCTCAGCAGGCAAGAAGAATTTTAGACAGAATTGTAGGTTTTGAAATGTCTCCGGTTCTTTGGAAAAAAGTGAAACCGGGATTATCAGCAGGAAGAGTTCAGTCTGTTGCGGTAAGATTAATCGTTGAAAGAGAAAAAGAAATCCGTCTGTTTAAGCCAAAAGCTAGTTTCAAACTGGATGGAATTTTCGTAAATAATACAGAGCAGGATATCGCTGCTAAACTTAAAAAAGACTTCGAAAAAGAAGAAGACGCCGAAAAATTCCTTGAGCAGGCAAGAACAACAGAATTTAAAGTTCTGAATGTTGAAACCAAACCGGGAATGCGTTCTGCATCTGCACCTTTTACAACGTCTACGTTACAGCAGGAAGCCTCTTCAAGATTAGGATATAACGTAACCAATACAATGCGTATAGCACAAAGATTATACGAAGAAGGTTATATTACTTATATGAGAACGGATTCAGTAAATCTTTCTCAGGAAGCTATTGAAGGCGCCAAAAAGCAAATCACATCAGAATACGGATCAGAATATTCTTCTCCAAGAAATTATACAACAAAATCTGCATCTGCGCAGGAAGCTCACGAGGCGATTCGTCCGACGGATTTTTCAGTAAAAAGTATTGGTGATGCTCAATTAAGCAAATTATATCAATTAATTTACAGAAGAACATTGGCTTCTCAAATGGCAAATGCTAAAATTGAGAAGACTGTTATCGAGATCGGAAACGCAAAATTACCACAACATTTTGAAGCTCAGGGAGAGGTTATCATTTTCGATGGTTTTCTAAAAGCGTACGGAATTGTTAAGGCTGAAGATGATGATGACGAAAGCAACGATAAATTACTTCCGAAAGTTACTGTCGGTGAAGTTTTAGAATACAAAACAATCACTGCTACAGAAAAGTACACGAGACCAAGCGCAAGATATACGGAAGCAGGATTAATCAAGAAACTGGAAGAATTAGGAATTGGCCGTCCGTCAACGTACGCGCCAACAATTCAAACAATCCAGAATCGTGAATATGTAGACAAAAGAGAAATTGAACCACAAATGAGAGAAGTGGTAAAGATCTCTTTAGCAAAAGATAAAATTAAAAAAGTAATCCTTGACGAGAAATTCGGAGGGGATAAAAATAAATTCGTTCCTACAGACATTGGTGAAGTTGTAAGTGATTTCTTGACAGATAATTTCAAAGAAATCCTAGATTACGGTTTCACAGCAAGAGTAGAAGAGAGTTTTGACGAAATTGCAAACGGTGCGCAGAAATGGAAAGAAATGATGACTGATTTCTATTCTAAATTCCACCCTAGAATTGCAGATGTTGAAGAAAATGCAGACCGTGCCAACGGAGAACGACTTTTAGGAGTAGATCCGAAAACAGGTAAAAATGTTCATGCAAGAATCGGGAGATTTGGAGCAATGATCCAGATTGGAGAAACGGAAGATGAGGAAAAACCGACTTTCGCATCATTAATGACAGGTCAGAACATCGCAACCATTACTTTCGAAGAAGCTATGGAATTATTCAAATTACCTTTTGAATTAAATAGCTTCGAAGATCAGCCGGTTTCAGTGGGTGTTGGTAGATTTGGTCCTTATGTAAAATGGGGCGAAACTTACATCAGCATCCCGAAAGGTGAAGATCCATTGTCTGTAAATCAGGAAAGAGCGGAAGAAATCATCCACGAAAAGAAAATAGCAGATGCTCCGATCGCAACATATAAAGGCGAGGGTGTAACAAAAGGAACGGGTAGATTCGGGCCTTTCATTAAATATAAAAGCATTTTCGTAAACGTTCCTAAGAAGTATGACTTCGATAATCTTTCTCAAAGTGATATCAATGAATTAATTGATGCTAAGCTTGAAAAAGAAGCCAACAGATACATTCAACAGTGGGAAAAAGAGAAAATCTCCGTTGAAAATGGAAGATGGGGTCCATTCGTAAAATTCGGGAAAGCAATGTTCAAAATTCCGAAGAAAAGCGACGATACCAAATATGAAGCTGACGAACTAAAAGATATTTCGTTAGATGAGGTTAAAAAATGGATCACAGATCAGGATCCTAAAGCTTTTTCCGAGAAAAAGAAACCTGCCACTAAGAAAGCAACGACAAAAACTGCAGCAGCGAAAAAGACGACAACAGTGAAGAAAGCTCCGGCTAAAAAACCTGCCGCTAAGAAATAAGTAATCTTTAATAAAATAGAAAGCACAGATTTTTGGTCTGTGCTTTTTTATTAGTCGAATATTGCAAATTTGCAACATCAAATTATTTAATCTATTTCATCGGGTGAGTTTAATTTTTCTTTTGCTCCCATACTTAAAAGATATTCAACGATATCGTCATTTTCTCCATATTTCGCGGCATCTAATGGCGACATTCCATTGTAACCAATTCCGTTGAGGTCAATACCTTCTTTCAATAATCGTTTAACTTGATCAATATGACCATAATAGCACATTTCAAGTAACTCCCATATTTTATCTGCGTTTTCCAACTTCAATTTTATTAATTTTTTTGATTGTCAGTGTTTTTGAGATGTCGTCGATGTCTTTATATTTTTCATCCATTTCACAGCATCTTTCATAGGCTCTTCAGATTTTGAGAACGCAGTATTATGTCCTAATGTTGGAAATAATTTATATTCATAGCGTTTGCCTTTAGACTTTAATGTATTTAGATGTTCAATGGAAAGATTCACCGGTACCTGAATATCTTTGCCTCCAAATATCCATATTCCCGGAATTGATAATTTGGAAAGAACATTAAGTGGGTCTGTGTCTATAAACTCGTATTTATCTGGATCAGTCATGGTGTGTTTACGGGCATCTTCTTCTGTATGCGTATCCCAAAAATTTGAATTTCCGTTTGTGTAAAACTGAAACCTAAGCTGTTCTTTTACCGTTATCAATGCTCCACTGAATATAGTCATAAATTTGACTTTCTTGTTTTTTTCTGCAGCCAGCGGAATGATCCATCCGGCTTGGCTTCCACCAATTAAACCTATTGGTATTTGATTGTTTGATAAATATGTAGACAATATATTCACGGCAGCACTCGCATCCAGAGATAAAAGATTAAGATTTGAAGCGTCCACATTATTGGTTCCTACTTCAGGCCCGGCATAGACACCTGCAGATTCTCCTACACCACGTTTGTCATAAGTTAAAACAGCAATACCGTTTTTAGCTAATAATGTTGCAAATTCAATCATCCTTTTTTCCTGTCCGGATCCATGAACAATTACAACAGCCGCAGAAATATGATCAGGCTTAAAAATTGTTCCCGCAAGCGAATCTCCTTCACTCAGGAATTTTATATTCTTAGTTGTAAAGCTTGGCGGAATTGCTGACAGGTGATTAATACTACTAAAAAGAAATAATACCAGAAGAAAGTTCCTGCAAAATTGTTTTGTACTTATGGCGTTTTTTAAAATAGTCAATTTATTTATAGTTTTCATTTAGTTTAATCATTCTCTATTAGTAGTAAAGTTTTGCGGTCGTGGTATCGCGGTCAACTTGTTTATAAGCGAAACTTAATCAATCAAATATAATCATTTTCCAATCGATCAAAAGAGCTCATTAATCATTAAATCCACCCCCAGACCACAGGATACTTCATTATGATGATTCTTCTAAATTAGCTGAAAATCATATGATATGAGCATACCCAAGAACTTCACCCGAAAAGATTTTTTACAAACTTCAGCTTTAGGAATCGCAGCGGTAGCTTTTGGTTCATCATTTACAAGTTTGTTGTCTTCAGAAGAAAAACCATATTTTAAATTAAAACCAATCGGGCGACAATTTTCCTTGGAAGGTTACTACATCTGGTGCAGTTCTCCGATTTGGGACGAAGATGGAAAAGTTCATCTTTTTTATTCTCGATGGAAAAAAGAAAAAGGAATGGGCGGCTGGCTCAACGGTTCAGAAATTTGTCGTGCAGAAGCAGATTCTCCGTTTGATGAATTTCAGCATAAACAAGTTATCTTAATTCCCAGAGGTGGCGAATTTTGGGATGCAACAACCTGTCACAATCCTTTAATTAAGAAAGTAGAAGATCAATATTTCTTATTTTTCATGGGAAATTCCAACGGAAAAACAAATACAAAAAGAATCGGATTGGCGACTTCAAAAAGTCTTGATGGAGATTGGATCAGACCAGAACAACCTCTACTTCTTCCCGGAAAAAAAGGTTCTTGGGACGATCATTGCACCACAAACCCAGCTTTTGTAAAAGGAAACGACGGAAAATATTGGCTGTTTTATAAATCTTGGAATACCCAAGAATACGAAACCCAAAAAGGCCCAGTCCGAGGAAACCGAAAGTATGGACTCGCAAAAGCTGATTCTCCAATGGGACCTTACAAAAAAGTATCCGAAAATCCTGTCATTGATTTTTCATCATTGCCCAACAATGCACAATTAGAAGACGCTTTTGTTTGGAAACAAAACGGAAAATTTCATATGATAGCCAGAGATATGGGGTTTTTTAATCACGAATATGGTTTGCATTTAACCACAAAAGACGGACTTCACTGGACAAAACCGGAAATCGCTTATCTTAATATGAAACATTACATTCAGGAATCTACTCCTCCAAAAAATTTAAACCGATTTGGAAGATTGGAGCGTCCAATGATTTCATTCGATAAAGATGGAAAAACACCTAAGTTCTTAGTCGGCGCAACACAAGGTGGAAAATTTGATACTTCTACAACTTTTATTTTTGAGATTTTAAAATCCTAAAGTTTAGGATGAAGTCAACAGAACCTTGTCAAAGTTTTAGAACTTTGACAAGGTTGATAAATACGAAGTCGTTAACAATTTGTTGACGGTTTTTTATTGACAAAAAGCGTGACATGATTTCAATTTGATGAGGTTTTTTGTATGTTTGTGAAAATAATGAAGATTATAAATGAATTTTGAAGATTTTATCATTTCACCAAGAAATTTCAAAACTGAAAGCTGGCAGATCGGAAACCGAATCACGAAAGATATAAAGGAAGACAGTATTGTTCTTTTATTCGTTTCGGATTACAGAGGTTCAAAAGGTGAGGCGGAAGTACAGGATTTTACCGCAATAAGAAAAGAGTTTTATAAACTTTCACAACTCGATTTTGAGATCCCGTTGGTAGATTTGGGTGATTTGGTTTCAGGGAAATCTGTTCAGGATTCTCATTATATTTTGCAGGAGGTTTTATCGGCATGTCATTATAAAAGGGCGATTCCGATCATTATTGGAGGATCAAATGATTTTGCTTTTTCGCTTTTCTCAGCATTAAATTTTCATAAGAAAAATATTAATTATACTCAGATAAGCAATGTTATTTCCCTAAAACAGGGTGAAAACATTAACGAACATACTTTTTTAAGTAAAATGTTCGGGACTAAGGATTTTTCCATTAAAAACTATCATCATTTAGGATACCAAAAACATTTGAATGAAGTTGATTCTGTAAGATTGATCAAGGAAGTTGAGTTTGACATTATCCGTTTAGCTGAAATGATGAATTCTACCGAAAAAACAGAACCTTTTTTCAGAAAAACTGATCTTGTGACGGTAAATTGTGACGCAATTGAAAGTTTCGGCGAACCTTTTTCTATGAATCCGCAGGTAAATGGATTGAACCGAAGAGAAATTTGCGCCTACATGAAGGAAATCGGTTTGAGCGAAAATCTAAAATCTGTAGGAATTTTTAATTATAATATTTACTCAGAAAACCAATTAAATCACCAGCTTTTAGCACAAATGATCTGGTATTTGATTGAAGGAATTAATATACAACACTCACATCCAAAGGAAAGGCATTACGAAATTTTCTATGTTTTGATTGATGACAGGCAATATGCTTTCAAACGAGATACTTTCAGTAATTTATGGTATTTTGGTGATGATGAAAATATAGAAAACTGCATTCCGTGCTCAAGGAAGGATTTTGATGAAGCCAAAAAAGGCTGGCTGAATGCAAGACTGACGAAAATATAAGGTATGATAAAACTTGTTCCCCAAAAAGTTTCCATAATTGTTCCCGTTTATAATGTCGAAAATTACTTGGCAAAATGCCTTGATTCTTTAGTTAACCAAACGCTTCAAAATATTGAGGTTTTAGTTGTAAATGACGGAAGTAAAGACAATTCTGAGAAAATTATTCAACAATATGCTCAAAAATATCCTGAAAAAATAAAATCTTTCTCCAAAGAAAACGGAGGGTTGAGCGATGCCAGAAATTTCGGACTAGATAAAGCTACAGGAGACTTTATCGGTTTCGTAGATAGTGACGATTACGTTACAGCAACCATGTTCGAAGAAATGCTGAATCTAGCAGAAAAGTATCAGTCGAAAATGGTGATTTGCAACATTCAAAAAGTAGATCAACACGGAAATGTGACTCAAAAACTGACACAGATTCCTAATATGCTGGAAAATATCGATCTTGAAAATAATTTTTCGGTTTTCTCAGATCTAAGTTATTTTGCGTGTAACAAGTTGTTCAAAAAAGAACTTTTTGATGATAAAAGATTTAAAAAAGGGGTTCATTTTGAAGATATTCAGCTTATTCCGCAGCTTTTATTGGAATGCAAAAATATTGCTCAGACTCAAAACTTTCATTATCAATATCTGGAAAGAACCGATTCTATTACTAAAACTCACACTGAAAAAGGATTGGATATTTTGAAAGCTGTTGAAGATGTTGAGGCTGTTTTTCAGAAATCTAAATACGCTGAAAAGAAGCTGGAATTAAAAAACTTTCAGATTTTTGAAGGAGTTTATTCATTTTTGGCGTATCTCGCTTTTGTGAAAAATGATGAAGCTTTTTATGATATGGCCAATAAATTAGAGCTTTTCATGAAAGAAAGAGATATAAAAATAAAAGATATATTAAACTATAGTCGTTTTGATAAAAATTATCTTTTATCTTTGCCACTGAAAAAAAAGATTTTTTATCTCTTATTTTTTGCTGGACAGAAGAAATTGATAAGAAAATTAATGTAAACACAAATGTTAGTACGATTGTTTCGATTGGAAGAAACTTTTTATAAATCCCAATATAAAAGCTTCTCTAAAAGTTATAAGGAAACACATGTACTTGATTAGAAAAAAAAATGAAGAATTTTGAATTGTTCTTAACCGAAACCGGAATTTCTATTTTCTACGTGAAGATAGGGTTAGGTTTTTTGTTCTCTTTTTTAATCACCTATTTTTCAGTACCTACCATTATCAAGATCTCCAGAAGGAAGAACTTGATGGATGAACCTGGCGTTAGAAGTTCTCACATGAGAAAAATCCCAAATTTAGGGGGAATCGCTATTTTCTATTCAATAGGAATATGCACTTCTATTTTTGCGTATGAGCTTTTTGATCTCTACAAATTTCTATTTGCGTCGCTGGTCATTCTTTTATATATCGGGGTAATGGATGATATTGTGGTGATGAGAGCATATAAAAAACTGGTTGCTCAGATCGTTGTTTCGGCTCTTATTGTTATAGGTTCTGATATCCGAATAAGAAGTTTATTCGGGATATGCGGTGTATACCAGCTTAGTTATTTCGTAAGTATTATATTCACGATTGTTACTTTTATTATCCTTATTAATGCTTTTAATTTGATAGATGGTATTGATGGTTTAGCAGGAAGCTATTCTTTAATATGTTGTGCTCTTTTTGGAGTAAGTTATTATAGATTAGGAGAGTATAATTATCCATTGGTGGTTCTTTCTGGGATAATTATCGGAGCAGTTTTGGCATTTTTATATTATAATTTGTCGAATTACCGAACCAATAAAATCTTTATGGGAGACACAGGTTCCATGTTATTGGGATTCTTACTTGCATTCACTGCTATTTGTTTTATAGATATTTTTATAGATAAAGATCTTCCGAATGTACCAAAGTATCATTTACAGTCTGCGCCTGTAATTGCAGTTGCAATATTGATACTTCCTATTGTAGATACATTAAATGTTATCATTATAAGGCTTTGTAATAAAAAATCGCCTTTCGATGCAGATAAAAACCATATACACCATAAACTATTAAAGCTTAATCTTACCCACAGAAGATCTACTTTTTATATTATTGTGTATTATCTTTTTATTGTAACGGCTGCTTATTGTTTAAGACACACCAATATAAATTTATTATTATTAATCATATTGGCTTTAGGCTTTTTGGGAGCCTATTTGCCTGATTTTATATATGTTTTAAGAAATAATAAAAAGTAACAATTAAATCTTTATTTTTGCAAACAACTTGAAAATATGATGAAGAATTTTAAATATTTATTCCTTTTACTATTGCCTTTTCTCTTTACATCATGTGTTACTACAAAAGATGTAAGATACATGCAGCCTAGTGAAAGCCTCGTAATAAACGAAGAAGGTCTGATTCCGTATAATGTTCCCGTTTACAGAATCACTAAAAATGATATGTTGAATCTTAATATTGTAACTACTCCTAAAGGTGATGCTGCACAATTTTACTCTTCTTTGAATGGTAGCGGTGCGAATGGCACAATGAGTATTAATAATCCGGTTTCAGGTGCTGGCAGTGGATCTACTGGTGGTGGTGGTGGAAGTGGCCCAGGAGGAAATGTCAACTTTTATTTTAATGGTTTAAAAGTTGATTCCAATGGTGATATTAATATTTTCGGTATTGGCTATATTAAAGCTGAAGGAAGAACTGTCGAAGACCTTACAAAAGAGATCCAAGATAAAGTAAATGAGAATTTCCAGGAAGGGAAATCTGAAGTTAGATTAAATACCAACGGAATCACTTATTATATCTTAGGTGATGTTGAAACAACAGGTCTTACAGGAGAAAAAGTAGTTCATAAAAATATACTTACGATAACTGAAGCTTTAGCTATTAATGGCGGAATGAACAGAACTATCGACAGAAAAAATATCGTAATCCACAGAAAGTTACCGGAAGGAATCAAGGTCGCCAAAATAGACCTTACCCGTGAAGATATTATGAATTCACCTTACTATTATGTTCAAAACGGTGATGAGATCTATCTTAACACAAGAGCGAAGAGCTTGAACGGATTTGGAAAAGATCCTATACAAACTTTAACGACTGGAGTTGGTGTATTTACTACAGCATTGTCAATTTTTCTACTTATAAAAAACCTTTAATCATGATTCCAGGAAAAGACACTACTGTAGAGAAAAATGATTCTCAAAAGGAAAAATATGGTTCTTTCTCATTATTTGACATAGAACATTTTTTAAGAAGAATATTAAAGAATTGGTATTGGTTTGTATTCATGCTGCTTGTTGGCTATGTGATCTCATGGGTCTATAGTAAATATTATGCGCAAAATGTGTATTCTTCAAATTTATCATTAAGTATTTCAAGTAATACATCTAGTTATTTCACTCCAAATCAGTCTATTAATTTCATATATGGACAGAATGGGAATCAGGATGGAATTTATTTAAAAAAAATGCTTTTATCAAGGTCTCATAATGAATTTCTTGTAAAAGGATTGGACCTTTTTGTGGATTATTCTACAAAAGGATCTATAAAATCTACTTATTTAGACAAAGATGACTCCCCTGTTTTCTTACAAATAGATAAAAAACATGCACAGCAAATTAATTATGCCATTACTTTGATGCCTAAAAGTAATAATACATATGAAGTTGTTTTACCTGAGGAAGGTCAATCCACAAATTTATATAGCTATGAAACTGAAGGTTTTCAAAGTATTAATGCATACGAAAGACCTGCTAATAAAGTTATAAAAATTGGAGAATGGTACACGTCTCCAAATTTGAGATTTAGATTAATTAAGAATCCTATAAAGTCTAAAATTGTTTTAGATAAGATTATTGTTAATCTAAATTCTGTTAATCAGGCTGTTAATGAGATTGTTTCTTCAATAACAGTAGATTTTGATAAAGAGATTAATAGTATTATGATTATCGGTAAAACTGGGTATAACCTTAACAGTACTGTAAGTTTTCTAAATAAATCCGTAGCCGAATTACAGAAAAAAAGATTTGCAGATAAAAATACGGTAGATAAAAATACAGAGTCTTATTTGCAAGATAATCTTGATGGAATAAGAAAAAGACTAGATTCTAGTGCTGCAGTTTTAAACTATTTAAAAACATCGGAAAAACTGTATGATATCAAAGATAGAGACGAAAAATCTCTTACTAAAATAAAAGATCTTGAAGCTAAAAAAGCAGATTTAGAAAGTAAATTAAGCTCTCTGAATACGATAAGACGTACACTAGAAACTCAGAATTTTGATAAAATGATTAGTACCAATGCTGCTGGTTTTGAGGATGGTCTTTTCACAGCTTCTGTATCTGAATTGAAGGCTCTTTATCTTAAAAAAAGAGAAATGGCTTCTATTTATAAGCCTAATTCTGAGCCAATGCTGGAAATTAATAGGCTGATTAATGATGCTAAATTAAGTTCTACTAATTCACTAAGAAATTATTATACAGGATATTATACGGAGATTAATAAAATTAATCAACAGGTTACTGATGCTAATTCTGATTTGCTTACTTATCCTGAGAAACAAAGAAAATATCTGGATGCCGAGAGAGGGTACAGCATGATTGAAGCAACATATAACAGTTTATTAGGTAGACAGAACGAAACTCAAATGAGAATGGCTACCAATCAGTCTGATATCACGGTTATTGACCCTGCTAAAAATCTTGGGCAAGGGCCAATCGGTCCGAATGTAAAAGGAACCAAGGCTATGATTATGGGAGGTTTGTTTGTTCTTCCATTATTATTTATTTTGATAGGTACAGTTCTTGACAATAGGATCAGAAATATTAAAGAATTATTGAACGCTACAAGAATTCCATTGCTTGGAGTTATTGGCAACAATAGTAATGAAAATATGCTTACCGTTCTTGAACAACCTAAATCTTCTGTATCTGAAGCCTTTAGAGGTATAAGAGCGAACATGAGATTCTTGTCAGTTGAAAATAATGGTAAAAGCAAGACAATACTGGTTACATCATCTATTGGAGGTGAGGGTAAAACTTACGTTTCAATCAATTTAGCTTCCGTTTTAGGACTAAGTGATAAGAAAACGATCCTTTTAGGAATGGATTTAAGAAAACCAAAGATTTTTGGAGATTTTAAAATTGATAATAAATACGGGATTTCCAATTATCTTACAGGAGAAGTTACTATAGATCAGATTATTAATAAAACAAATATTCCTAATCTTGATGTTGCTACTTCAGGGCCAATTCCTCCAAATCCTTCAGAACTTTTAATGAGTGATAAAAATATTAAGTTTCTTGAAGAGCTTAAAAATATATACGATTTCATTATTATTGACTCTCCACCAGTAGGTTTGGTTGCAGATTCTTATGAATTGATGAAATATTCAGATGCAAACATCTATGTTGTTCGTCATGAATACACAGAAAAGTATATGTTGAAGATGATTACTGAGAAATATCATAATAATGAGATTGAGCATTTAGGCTTAGTTTATAACGATTATGACGTAAAACAAGGGTATGGATACGGCTATGGTTACGGCTATGGTTACGGATATTTCGATGAAGATAAAAATTATAAAGAGCCTCTGTTAATAAGAATAAGAAACAGGGTCAGAACGATCTTTAATAAAAAATAGTGTTTTTAAACCCTCATTTAATGGGGGTTTACTATGTATTTAAGAATTTTAAATCTATTAAAAAAAGAATATTTTTGCTACTTTGTCGTTTACTTTATAACAAATTATGTTTTTTTGTTTATTTTTAACTAAACATTAAGATTATCATTAATATAAAAATGTTTTATATTTGCAAAAATTAAATTTTAAAATAACCATAAATCCATATTCTTTTATGAATAAAAAATTATTATTTAGCTTCCTTGCCGTTTTGGGAACTGTGGTAAGTATTAAAGCTCAAAGAAACGAATTGGGAGTTCGTCTAGGGATGAGTAACCTAGTTGGTGATATAGGAAGAACGAATTATATTTTACAAAAGCCGTTGGATTTAAATAAGGCGTCGGATTGGGGCATCCCATTTTATGGAGGTATTTTATACAGGTTTAATTTTAACCCACACCAAACTGTTAGATTAGATCTAGGATATAATCAGATTCAGTTCAGTGATAAGGCGGCTAAAGAAGAATATAGAAAAAATAGAAATGCAGGAGGAAAGAATAATGTTTATGAAGCGAGTTTAATGTTTGAATACAATTTCTTCCCGGTAAATAATGAGCAGAAAGGTATGCTGAGTCCATATATTTTTGGAGGGGTTGGAGCTTTAATGTTTGATGCACCAAAGGCTAACATGGTAAATGACTTCAGAAGAGATGCAGATGGGGTAGCGCAGGCACCTATTAATGAGCTAGATTTTACCACGACGGCTGTTTATACAACAGGGAAAAAGACAACAATGCATATTCCTTTTGGGGTAGGTTTGAAATATAAGTTTAACTATAGCTGGGCAATATTTGCAGAAGCTACATTTAGGTATACATTAACAGATCAGTTGGATTATAGTAAGGTTCTAGATAAAGATGTGACTGGTAGTTATAATGGAGATATTTTAAATCCTGCTACAGGTGGATCACTACTTCAGACAGGTGCTTATTATGTGGTGTCTAAAGAAAGAGAGGCGAAACTTATTGGTGAAAGAAATATTGGAGATTTAACGTCTAAAGATTGGATGAATACGGTAAGCTTAGGTCTTACTTATTCTTTTGGAAGACCACCATGTTATTGTGATTAATTAATTATGTCGTTGATTAAAGATAAAATAGATTCTGAGAATTTACCACAACACGTTGCTATCATTATGGATGGTAATGGAAGATGGGCAAAGTCTCGAGGCGAAGAAAGGACCTTTGGTCATAAAAATGCCATTGATGCTGTAAGAAATGCTATTAATGCATGTAATGAGATAAACATCCCATACTTAACGCTCTACACGTTTTCTTCGGAGAACTGGAAACGTCCTGCTGAAGAAGTAAATACTTTGATGAGTTTACTGGTTGAAACACTTTTGCTGGAAGCAGAGGAAATTTTCACGAAAGGGTTAAGAATGCATGTTATTGGTAATTTAGATAAATTGCCGTCACTCGTGAAGGATCAGTTACTTCGCGTGGTAGAACTTACAAAAGAAAACACAAAAGGTAATTTGGTATTAGCGATAAGCTATGGCTCACAAAATGAGATACTGAATGCTGTTAAAAATATTAGTGCTGATGTAAAAGAAGGTAAGGTAGATATTGATAATATTGATGAAAAATTATTCGAAAACTATCTTTATACTAAAGATTTTCCGCCTGTAGACTTATTGATAAGAACAAGTGGCGAAACTAGAATAAGTAATTTCCTCCTCTGGCAGATAGCCTATGCAGAACTGCAATTTTTAAATGTTCTGTGGCCGGATTTTTCAAAAGATATTTTCTTTCAGTGCATTGTAGATTATCAAAGTAAGGAAAGGAGATACGGCCTAACTGGTGAACAAATAAAGATTCAGTAAAATTTAAGAAAAGAAAGACTACGATAAAATGAAGTTTAGACTATTACCCATCATTATGTTTGTTGCTTCTGCACATTTTTATGGACAGGTAACACCACAGGACAGCACAAAAGTGAATAATCCTGTGCATGCAGACAGCCAAATTGGCTCTTACATGCTTAAAGACATCGTTGTAGATGGGGTTAAAAAATACACACCTGCACAGATCTTAAGATTTACAGGATTGTCAAAAGGAGAGAATGTAGATATCCCCGGGCAAAAAATCAGCAACGCTATAAAAAAGCTTTGGGATACTCAATCTTTTTCGGAAGTAGAGGTCTATGTACAAAGTATTGAGGGCGAAACTGTAGTTTTGAAATTCTATTTACAGGACTTAAAAGAACTTGGAGAAGTGAAGTTTAAGGGTAAAGGAATTGGGAAATCGAAAAACGAAAAACTGGCAAAAGACAACAATCTGAAGCCGGGAACGAAAATTACCCAAAATTTAGTTTCAAGCCTTAAAACGAATATTCCTAAAGATTACATCAAAAAAGGATTTGCAGATGCTAAGATCACCATTGAGGATAAAGTAAATGCGAATGATCCTGCTTTGGTAGACTGGACTATTAACGTAGACAAAGGCAAAAAAGTAAAGATTAATCACATCGAATTCGAAGGAAATGAGACAGTGACAGATTCTAAACTTAGAAACAAAGCTTTCAAAGAAACTAAACAAAGAAGATTTAGTATTGGAGGTATTTTGAAGCCTTCAAAATTCATTGAAGAAAAATATCAGGAAGATAAGCAAAGTCTTGTAAGCTATTATAACTCTTTAGGATATAGAGACGCGGCTATTGTTTCTGATTCTGTTTGGAGAAATAAGAACAATAACTACGAGATCAACGTAAAACTTAAAGAAGGTAAACAATATTACATTGGTGATATTACATTTACCGGAAATACAGTATATCCTACAGATTATTTACAAAGACTTTTAGGATATAAGAAAGGAGATATTTACGATGCAGTAGGATTCAACAAAAAAGTTGGAGAAGACGGAGGTAAAGAAGATGATTCTGATATCAAGTCAGTTTACATGAATAACGGTTACCTTTTCTCTAACGTTACACCTGTTGAAAAATCGGTTGATGGAGACAAGATTAATCTTGAGATCCGTATCAATGAAGGAGAAAAAGCAACTTGGAACAAAGTAACTTGGCAAGGTAACGTAACAACGCATGACCACGTTATTTTACGTGCTTTAAGAACAAAGCCGGGAAGTCTTTTTGCTAAAAGTGATATTAAAAGAACATACTTTGATTTAGCGGGAATGTCATTCTTTGATCCACAGCAGGTAGGTCAGGACATCCAGCCAAATCAACAGGATAATACAGTAGATATCAACTGGAAATTAGTTGAAAAAGGTTCTTCACAGGTTCAGTTACAGGCAGGTTACGGTGGTAACAGCTTTATCGGAACGTTGGGATTAACGTTCAACAACTTCTCTTTGAAGAACTTCCTTAAATTTAAGGATTTCAGACCGGTTCCTCAGGGAGATGGTCAAACATTATCTATTCAGGCACAGGCTGGGCAGTATTTCCAAAACTACGGGGTATCTTTCACAGAACCTTGGTTATTCGGAACAAGACCAACTGCACTTTCTGTAAGTTTGAATACTTCAAGAGTAAAATATTCTGATGCTTATGGTAATGCTCAGAAGTTAAATATATTCTCTGCTTCAGTAGGTCTAAACAGATTATTGAAGTGGCCGGATGATTACTTCTCATTATACACAGGTATTCAGTATCAAAAATATGACTTTAGTAACTATCCATTTGAATTCGGTGACACCACTGAATATTATGGAACAGCAAACAACTTGAGTCTTAATATCGGGTTAAGCAGAAACTCTGCGGGTATTGACCCAATTTTCCCGACAACAGGTTCTAATATTGAACTTTCAGGGAAATTTACTGCTCCATATTCATTGTTTAGCAATAAAGACTATTCAACAATGAGTCCTACGGAAAAGTATAAGTGGATGGAATTCTATAAAATCAAGTTCAAAGCTGACGTTTATAACGAAATTGCAGGAAAACTAGTTTTAAGATCTTCTGCTGAAATGGGATTCATGGACGGATATAACAAAGACTTGGGAGCTCCGCCATTTGAAAGATTCTATGTAGGAGGAACAGGACTTTTCGGAGGTAGATATGATGGTAGAGAATTAATTCCTTTAAGAGGTTACGAAAATGCTTCTACTTACGGTGGAACTGCTGAAGATATTACTCAGAAAGGGGGAGGTACAATCTATAACAGATTTACTTTAGAACTAAGATATCCGATTTCAATGAGCCAGACTGCTAAAATTTATGCATTAACATTTGCTGAAGGTGGTAACGTTTGGAACTCATGGGGTAATTATAATCCATTCCAGTTAAAAAGATCAATTGGTGTTGGGGTGAGAGTTTATATGGGTGCATTTGGATTGATAGGGTTTGATTTTGCTTACGGATTTGATAAAACAATTACAGGAGCTGAGAATTCTAAATGGCATCCACACTTCTTGATGAACCAATCATTATAATTCGAAATATGAAAAATTTTAAATTTGCTTTCACATTTGTATTATTCTTGCTTTTCGGATTGAGCAATGCTCAGAAAGTTGGTGTAGTAGATACAGAATATATTTTGGATAAATTACCTCAATATAAAGAAGCGGAAGCCAGATTAAATTCACAAATTGATACTTGGCAATCAGAACTTCAGACTTTACAGTCTGAGTTTGAAAAGAAAAGATCAGCTTTTGAGAACGAAAAAGTATTATTAGTTGGTGACCAATTAAAGCTTAGAGAAAAAGAGGTGACGGATTTGGATAAAAACATCAAAACTACTACAAGTTTAAGGTTTGGAGCTAATGGTGAGATCACTAAACTAAGAACAAGTTTGGTTGTACCGTTCCAGGATCAGATCTGGACAGCCATCAAAACCATGTCTGAGAAGAATGGCTTGGGCATAGTTCTTGATAAAGCCAATAACGTTAATGTTATTTTCCTTCAAAAAAGATTCGATTATACAGACAAAGTATTAGATGTCTTATTAAAAGGTTCGTCAGGATCTGATAAAAAGGAAAAAACTAATACGAAAGGTAAAAAGTAATTTATATAATTAACTTTTACCTATATTTAAAATCTAAAAACAAATTAAATTATTTATTTACCAATTATGAAAAAATTAAGTGTATTATTTGCAGCAGTAATGATGGTTGTATCTGTAGGTATGGCAAAAGCTCAAAAAATTGCTACTTTAGATGTTATGGGTGTTCTTGAAGCAATGCCTGAAAAGAAAAAAGCAGATGCTGACTTAAAAACTTTCTTAGATGCTAAACAAGCTGAAATCAAAAAGAAAGCTGACGCTGGACAAGCTAAATTAAAGCAATATACTGAAGAGGCTCCAAAGAAAACTGCTGACGAAAACAAAGCAAGAGAAGCTGAATTATCTAAAATGAATGACGAGATCAACCAAATGCAAGATAAAGCTCAAAAAGATTTCGTTGCTAAAAGAGATGCAGCTTATGAGCCGGTTGAAAAGAAATTAAACGATGTTGTAACTAAAGTTTCTAAAGCTAATGGTTATGATTACGTAATGGATGCTAACTCTTCTGCGTTTGTTTACAAAGCAGGTGTTGATGCTACTCCAGCTGTAAAAAAAGAATTAGGTCTTTAATTGTAACAAATTAACAAAGATTTATAAAACTAACCATCTCTTTTAGAGGTGGTTTTTTTATTTTTGCCAAATGGAAAAAGAAGTATCAACTATAGTTAAAGTTAGATTTAGTGATTGTGATCCGATCGGGCATTTAAATAATGTGAAATATCTGGATTATATGTTCAATGCAAGAGAAGATCATGTAGAGACATTCTACGGTTTTACTTATGAAGAATACACTAAAAAAACGGGCTGTACTTGGATAGCGATTCAAAACGAAATAGCATATTTAAAAGAAGTAAGATATAATACGCAGGTTGTAATCAGCAGCAAAACGATAGAAATCCAGGACAGAACTGCAAAAGTAGAGATCTTAATGAAAAGTCTGGACGAGAAAACAGTTCATGCAGTTTTATGGGTTACGATAATTTATTTTAATATTAAAACCAGAAAGTCGGAAGTTCATCCGGAAGACATCAAAGATACATTTCATAAATTCTACGTAGATTTAGACCAGAAAGATTTCCAGTCGAGAGTTAAATTTTTAAGATCACAAAACGCGAAAAATTCATAGTAAATGAAAAAAATAATAGTAATAGGAAGCAACGGTCAATTGGGAAACTGCATAAGAAAAATTGCTCCCGATTTTGAACTTGATTATGAATTTGTTTTCACAGACTCACAAACCCTGGATATTACAGACGAAACTCAGGTAAACACATTTTTTAATAATGAAAAACCTGATTTCTGTATCAATGCATCAGCCTACACGGCGGTAGATCTTGCCGAAAAAGAAAGTGAGAAAGCGTTTGCAGTAAATGCAGACGGTGTAGCACATCTTGCTCAGGCTTGTCTTGATAATAAAACAACATTAATTCATGTTTCCACAGATTATGTTTTTGATGGAGAAACTAATTTAGATTATTCTGAAGATGATTTTACCAATCCGATCGGCGTTTATGGAGAATCAAAATTAAAAGGAGAAGAATTAGCTTTAGAAATTAATCCTAAAACAATTATTCTGAGAACATCTTGGTTATATTCAGAGTTCAATAAAAACTTTGTAAAAACGATGTTGAATCTGTTTTCACAAAAAGACGAGCTTGGAATTGTTGCCGATCAATATGGCCAGCCAACAAACGCAAATGATTTAGCCGAAGCGATCATGAATATCATTGATGCTCCAACGAAAACTTTCGGTGTTTTCCATTTTTCAAATTATCCCGAAACAACTTGGTTTGAATTTGCTAAAAAGATCGCTGAATTTTCAAAATCTTCAGTAAAATTAAATGCACTAACAACCGAACAATATCCAACTCCGGCAAAACGTCCGAAGAGAAGTACAATGTGTTTAGACAAAATTGAACAGACTTATAAGATCGAACCAAAACATTGGGAAAATAGTCTGGAAGAATGTGTCGAAATCCTTTCACAATAATATAATAGATAAATGAAAAATTTAGGAATTATCATTTTTGTTTTTTTTGTTCAGTTTTTCAGTGCTCAAAATGTTTATTTAACCAAGGTTGAAAAAACATATGAGAACACGGATAAATTTTTATACAGAATAGACGAAGAAGCAAAACAGGCCGAATTGTTGGGTGAAGTAGAAGTCCAGGGATTTTCAAAAGACGACGCTGAAGTTTTTTCTTTAATATATAAGAAAGCAAAAGAAATTGGCGCCAACGCTTTTTCGTTAAAACCATTTGAAAATATTGATGGCACTTCACAGACTTTCAATCCTTCCAATTATAAACTTGCTTTATATTATATCTCAAAAGAGAAATTTTTAAACCAAAAAGGGAATATCTATTTATTTGCTTCATCGGATAAAGATCAAAAAATAAGCATAAATAAAAAAGACTATACGCTGTCTCCTAGATCATATACAATAGTGAAGACCGTGCCGGGAGAAGTTTATGCAATTTCTACAAAGAAACTATTAGGTTCCACAATAAAATTGCAGCCTAAAGCTGAAGAAGAAAACCAATATTTTCAGATCTCTGCCACAAAAATAAAATCCGACCAAACAGGAGTCGGAGGACTAAATTTAAAATCCGGCGATATCATAGGCTTAGAAAAATCCTACGCAGAATTTTTAAGTACCATATATAATAAAGAAAAGCAGAGTAATTAAACTCTGCTTTTTTATTTTCCAAATTGTCATTGCGAGGAGCAAAGCGCCGAAGCAATCTCAAATATAAACCCTCCAACTCTCCAAACTCTCTAACCCTTTAACTCTCCAACTCAAAAATTTCAGGAGCTTCATCCGGCTTTTCGCTATATCTTTTTAGTGACGTCCTGCGCTGCGCTTCGGCCGCCCCCAAAAAGGATGCCGCTCCAATCCGGGCTAGGGTATTGTGTGTTCTTATTTCTGTTTCTCGTCATAGAATTTCTCCCCGCATATATTTTTATAAACATCCATCCTCCAAAAATTAGCATAGTAAAAAATTTCCCTGCCGTTGAACGGTATAAAAAATTCAAAGAATTTTTTACGAGATGGTTTAAACAATATCTCTATTATCGATATTCCATTTCCTTTCCCCAATCCCAAAACCGATCTATAAAGCTATAAGCTCATACTCTCCCACTCTCATCCTCTCAAACCCTCCCACGCTAAAATCCTAATTTTTAAGATCTGTGCCAATCTGTGAAAATCTGTGGGAAATAAAAAAAAGCATCCCTCAACATAACTTCTCACGACTTCCAACCTGTTAGGTTTTCAAAACCTAACAGGTTTATTTGTGTATTTTATATAGTATACCTTATATATAGTATACGATAATACTTCATAAAATCTCCTTCACACCGCTTTCAACTTTGATAAACGCCCCTTCCCAGCCCTTTCAAAAAGATAATCGAATACTGTGGATAACTACGGCTTAATCTATAAATGAAACTATATCAATAAATTAGATTGAGAACTTCTCCACAATACGAGTTTTATATGAACATTATGTTAAATGTATTTGGAATGATGGGTAAAAAGGTGCTACTTTTGCGGCACTGAAAAACGCGAGTTAATTGGTAGCGCAGAAGGAGGTAATAGAGTATAAAGACTACGGACAAAACAAAAAATAAACTTTAGATTTTTAGTAAATAAAAGTTGTGAGTTTTAAAAAGATTTGTATCTTTGCAGTCCGGTAAAACGGGAGCAGAGGAGTAGAAGATTGGGATATGAAAGAGGAGATTTAGGGTTAGTTAAAAAACTTTAAATTAAGTCAAAAATATTTTGGTCAATTAGAAATAAATAATTACTTTTGCACACGCAAATCTATACTGAAAACGACAGAAAATTAGGTATAGTAAAAAGCGGAAGATACAAGAAGATCATTGAAAAATAGATATAACAACCAAGTAAGGAAAAGACTAGAACGTTAATAACTTTGAGTGAGTCAGACAAACATACAATGGAGAGTTTGATCCTGGCTCAGGATGAACGCTAGCGGGAGGCCTAACACATGCAAGCCGAGCGGTAGAGATCTTTCGGGATCTTGAGAGCGGCGTACGGGTGCGGAACACGTGTGCAACCTGCCTTTATCTGGGGGATAGCCTTTCGAAAGGAAGATTAATACCCCATAACATATTTGATGGCATCATTAAATATTGAAAACTCCGGTGGATAGAGATGGGCACGCGCAAGATTAGATAGTTGGTGAGGTAACGGCTCACCAAGTCAGTGATCTTTAGGGGGCCTGAGAGGGTGATCCCCCACACTGGTACTGAGACACGGACCAGACTCCTACGGGAGGCAGCAGTGAGGAATATTGGACAATGGGTTAGCGCCTGATCCAGCCATCCCGCGTGAAGGACGACGGCCCTATGGGTTGTAAACTTCTTTTATACTGGGATAAACCTACTTACGTGTAAGTAGCTGAAGGTACAGTATGAATAAGCACCGGCTAACTCCGTGCCAGCAGCCGCGGTAATACGGAGGGTGCAAGCGTTATCCGGATTTATTGGGTTTAAAGGGTCCGTAGGCGGGCTCGTAAGTCAGTGGTGAAATCTCATAGCTTAACTATGAAACTGCCATTGATACTGCGAGCCTTGAGTAAGGTAGAGGTAGCTGGAATAAGTAGTGTAGCGGTGAAATGCATAGATATTACTTAGAACACCAATTGCGAAGGCAGGTTACCATGTCTTAACTGACGCTGATGGACGAAAGCGTGGGGAGCGAACAGGATTAGATACCCTGGTAGTCCACGCCGTAAACGATGCTAACTCGTTTTTGGGCTTTAGGGTTCAGAGACTAAGCGAAAGTGATAAGTTAGCCACCTGGGGAGTACGTTCGCAAGAATGAAACTCAAAGGAATTGACGGGGGCCCGCACAAGCGGTGGATTATGTGGTTTAATTCGATGATACGCGAGGAACCTTACCAAGGCTTAAATGGGAATTGACAGGTTTAGAAATAGACTTTTCTTCGGACAATTTTCAAGGTGCTGCATGGTTGTCGTCAGCTCGTGCCGTGAGGTGTTAGGTTAAGTCCTGCAACGAGCGCAACCCCTGTCACTAGTTGCTAGCATTAAGTTGAGGACTCTAGTGAGACTGCCTACGCAAGTAGAGAGGAAGGTGGGGATGACGTCAAATCATCACGGCCCTTACGCCTTGGGCCACACACGTAATACAATGGCCGGTACAGAGGGCAGCTACACAGCGATGTGATGCAAATCTCGAAAGCCGGTCTCAGTTCGGATTGGAGTCTGCAACTCGACTCTATGAAGCTGGAATCGCTAGTAATCGCGCATCAGCCATGGCGCGGTGAATACGTTCCCGGGCCTTGTACACACCGCCCGTCAAGCCATGGAAGTCTGGGGTACCTGAAGTCGGTGACCGTAACAGGAGCTGCCTAGGGTAAAACAGGTAACTAGGGCTAAGTCGTAACAAGGTAGCCGTACCGGAAGGTGCGGCTGGAACATCTCATTTTAGAGCGTCTTTAGACGTTAAACAAAATACAAAGTACTTAAATGTACAAATTGTACTTACTTAAAGAACGTTTTAGTTTTTTACTCGGTTGATTTATATTAAAAAAATACAAAACCCACTAGAAATTAGTATCAGGGAGGAGAGATTTTAGTAAAAGAAGTTAGAGGTTAGATATTAGAGGTTAGTTTTCAAACTAACAACTAAAAACCGACAACCGACAACTAAAATTAATGAAGTCTCGTAGCTCAGCTGGTTAGAGCGCTACACTGATAATGTAGAGGTCGGCAGTTCGAGCCTGCCCGAGACTACTAATTAAAGCGGTAAGCAATAAGCTTTAAGCAGTAGGCATTTTGCCTAGAGCTTGTAGCCTATAGCCTACAGCACCTAGAGGGGGAATTAGCTCAGCTGGCTAGAGCGCCTGCCTTGCACGCAGGAGGTCAAGGGTTCGACTCCCTTATTCTCCACAGTTTTGTGAGTTTGATTTAAAAGTAAGATGGATAGAGCCAAAACAAATATTCATTTATCAGACGAGCAGAAAGAATTTAAAGATCATTGACATTAACGGTAAAAATATCACAAAGAGAAAACCGAGCACTTGCGAGTGCTTGAGTAATTAATAAAATAGGAAAGAAATCGTTAAGGGCGTATGGCGGATGCCTAGGCTTTCAGAGGCGAAGAAGGACGCGGTAAGCTGCGAAAAGCTGCGGGGATCGGCACACACGAATTGATCCGCAGATGTCCGAATGGGGCAACCCGGCATGTTGAAGACATGTCACTCCAATTTATTGGAGAGCAAACCCGGAGAACTGAAACATCTAAGTACCCGGAGGAAAAGAAATCGAAGAGATTCCGTAAGTAGTGGCGAGCGAACGCGGATTAGCCCAAAAGTCTTTATATATTTAAAAGAATGTTCTGGAAAGAACAGCCATAGAGGGTGATAGCCCCGTATTTGAAAGGTATATTTGGATGATAAATGAGTAGGGCGGGACACGTGAAATCCTGTCTGAATATGGGGGGACCATCCTCCAAGGCTAAATACTCCTGAAAGACCGATAGTGAACAAGTACTGTGAAGGAAAGGTGAAAAGCACTTCGAATAGAAGGGTGAAATAGAACCTGAAACCGTACGCCTACAAGCGGTCGGAGCCCACATGTTGGGTGACGGCGTGCCTTTTGCATAATGAGCCTACGAGTTAATGTTACTAGCGAGGTTAAGGACTTCAGGTCCGGAGCCGGAGCGAAAGCGAGTCTGAATAGGGCGCTTAGTTAGTAGTATTAGACGCGAAACCTTGTGATCTACCCATGGGCAGGTTGAAGCTTTGGTAACACAAAGTGGAGGACCGAACCGGTTGACGTTGAAAAGTCTTCGGATGACCTGTGGGTAGGGGTGAAAGGCCAATCAAACTGGGAGATAGCTCGTACTCCCCGAAATGCATTTAGGTGCAGCGTCGTGTATAAGTTTATTAGAGGTAGAGCTACTGATTGGATGCGGGGGAGTCAAATCCTACCAATTCCTGACAAACTCCGAATGCTAATAAATGTTCCACGGCAGTGAGGGCGCGGGTGCTAAGGTCCGTGTCCGAGAGGGAAAGAACCCAGACCAACAGCTAAGGTCCCCAAATCTCTATTAAGTTGAAGCAACGCGGTTGGACTGCATTGACAGCTAGGATGTTGGCTTGGAAGCAGCCATTCATTTAAAGAGTGCGTAACAGCTCACTAGTCGAGCGGTCCGGCATGGATAATAATCGGGCATAAATAGAGTACCGAAGCTATGGATTTATAACCATTGGGTTATATCTGGTAGGGGAGCATTCTGTTTGCACAGAAGCAGTGGCGTGAGCCATTGTGGAGCGGACAGAAAAGAAAATGTAGGCATAAGTAACGATAAAGCGGGCGAGAAACCCGCTCACCGAAAGACTAAGGTTTCCTCAGCCATGCTAATCAGCTGAGGGTTAGTCGGGACCTAACGCGAACCCGAAAGGGGTAGTGGATGGACAATGGGTTAATATTCCCATACTTGCTCACACTAAAAAGGGGACGGAGTGCCGTACTTACTGGAGACTGACGGAATAGTCAAGACCTAGCCTTCGGGCGAAGTTGTTGTAAGGAAAGTGCTTCCAAGAAAAGCCGAAGTGAAGCAACCCGTACCAAAACCGACACAGGTAGTCGAGGAGAGAATCCTAAGGTGCTAGAGTGAATCATGGTTAAGGAACTAGGCAAAATAGTCTCGTAACTTCGGGAGAAGAGACGCCAGCAGCAATGCTGGCCGCAGTAAAAAGGCCCAGGCGACTGTTTATCAAAAACACAGGACTCTGCTAAATCGAAAGATGCTGTATAGGGTCTGACACCTGCCCGGTGCTGGAAGGTTAAGGAAGGGCGTTAGCAGTAATGCGAAGCGTTTGACTGAAGCCCCAGTAAACGGCGGCCGTAACTATAACGGTCCTAAGGTAGCGAAATTCCTTGTCGGGTAAGTTCCGACCTGCACGAATGGTGTAACGATCTGGGCACTGTCTCAACCATGAGCTCTGTGAAATTGTAGTCTCGGTGAAGATGCCGAGTACCCGCAATGGGACGAAAAGACCCTGTGAACCTTTACTATAACTTCGTATTGACTTTGAGTAAGTAATGTGTAGGATAGGTGGGAGACTTTGAAGCAGGCACGCTAGTGTTTGTGGAGTCAACGTTGAAATACCACCCTTTACTTACTTGGAGCCTAACTTCTTTTAGAAGGACATTGCGTGGTGGGTAGTTTGACTGGGGTGGTCGCCTCCAAAAGAGTAACGGAGGCTTTCAAAGGTACCCTCAGCACGCTTGGTAACCGTGCGTAGAGTGTAATGGCATAAGGGTGCTTGACTGTGAGACCTACAAGTCGATCAGGTGCGAAAGCAGGACATAGTGATCCGGTGGTTCCGTATGGAAGGGCCATCGCTCATAGGATAAAAGGTACTCCGGGGATAACAGGCTAGTCTCCCCCAAGAGCTCATATCGACGGGGAGGTTCGGCACCTCGATGTCGGCTCGTCACATCCTGGGGCTGGAGAAGGTCCCAAGGGTTGGGCTGTTCGCCCATTAAAGTGGCACGCGAGCTGGGTTCAGAACGTCGTGAGACAGTTCGGTCTCTATCTATTGCGGGCGTTAGATGTTTGAGAGGGCTTGATTCTAGTACGAGAGGACCGAATTGAACAAACCTCTGGTGTATCAGTTGTTCCGCCAGGAGCACCGCTGAGTAGCTACGTTTGGAAGAGATAAGCACTGAAAGCATATAAGTGCGAAACTCGCCTCAAGATGAGACATCTTTTAAGGGTCGTTGGAGATGACGACGTTGATAGGCTACAGGTGTAAAGTTGGTAACAGCATAGCCGAGTAGTACTAATTACCCGTAGATTTATTGCCTATTTACAGGAATAAATATAATCATCAAATGAGTAATCATTAATATTACATTATAAACCTATCTCAAGACTCTTGCAAGTGCAAGAAAGGTTTTGTCTTTGTGACTGTTTTTATCGATTAAAAATAGGTATCAGGAACCAGGTATCAGGATTTAGCGTCAAGCTACTCCCTAACTCCTAAACCCTCGAACCTTAATATAACGCCTTTAGGGTGGTTTTAGCGGTGGGGCTCACCTGTTCCCATTCCGAACACAGAAGTTAAGCCCACCAGCGCCGATGGTACTGCGAAAGCGGGAGAGTAGGTCGCCGCCAGTTTTTATTTAAAAGTCTCATACAGCAATGTATAAGACTTTTTTTTGATCCATACAACAAGAAATACTTCAGGAAAATAGCAATGATAAATTATCAATGATCGTTGATCTGCAACGGGGAAAGAAGCTAGAAGTTAGAAATACAGTTCATTGCGAGGAATGAAGCAATCTCCGATAGAATTAAATTAGAATTATATCTAAGTTTTGGCTAAAGTCAATTTACATAGATATAATAATCAAAGCGGGTGAAAACCCAGTCCTATTGATAAAAAATCTTGATGTAAAATTTTATGATAAGATATTCTTGATAAAACTAAAAAACTCCGATCAATATAATAAATTGATTAAAATATTTTAATTGTTGATATGATGAATATCAAATATCTATAATTGGTAAAATTGAAAATTAGATTGTAATCCACTATTCGCATACAGTTTTAGGCAATACTTTTTTATAATTTATCACCTATATTCTTGGATAAAACGTTTAACCTTCTATTTATCCATTTTTTTATTATTCATTATCATTCTTATTCTTTTTAAAAATTTTCCTTTTTTCTTTTTAAAAGTTCATTTTCATTAATGGATTTTTTCTTTTTTATTACTACTGCATTTAAATTTTGATATAGCTTATTTTAATGTGTTAAAAAATATTAAAATATTATTATGTTTGTATCAAAGCACAGTAATATGAAAAAAACAATATTTAAGGTTGGAATACTTCAATCCACACTATTTTGCCTGCATGGATTTTACGCTCAAGAAAAAGACTCTCTTAAAACATCAAAGATTGATGAAGTTGTAGTAACTGCATATGGTGTTAAAAAAGAAAAAAAATCTTTAGGGTATGCTTTTCAAGATGTTAAAGGGCAAGCTTTAGTAGATGCTAAAGAATCTAATGTTACAAATGCATTGGCTGGTAAAGTTGCCGGATTACAAATTGTAAAAGGAGGTGCTGGAGTAGGATCATCTTCAAGAATTAATCTAAGAGGATTTAATTCTATTAAGGGAGATAGCCAGCCTTTAATAGTTGTAGATGGGGTTCCAATGAGTAATTCTGCTGGTGTAAAAGGTAAACTAAATGATGGAACCAAAAATAATGATTTTTGGAATCCTGATACAGATATGGGTAATGGTCTTAGTGACCTTAATCCAGATGATATTGAAAGTATATCTGTTTTAAAAGGAGGTGCAGCCTCTGCCTTATATGGATCCAGAGCAGGAAACGGAGTTATTTTAATTACTACTAAATCAGGTAAAAAGAAAGGAGGAATTGGTATAACATATTCTACTAGTTTAGGATTTGAAAAGATTTTCATGAAGCCTGATTTGCAAAGTAGTTTTGGACGTGGAAGTAATGGCGTTCCTAACCCTTCTGGTGATAATTCTAATACATCAAGCTGGGGACCTTCCCTAGAAGGAACGGATATGAAAGTATTTGATAATTTGAATAATTTCTTTAAAACAGGAACAACTACTCAGCATAATATTAGCTTTCAGGAAAATTTAGGTGAAAGTACAAGTCTTTATACCTCTGCGGGTTATTTATATGATAATAGTTTAGTCCCAAACTCAAAATATGAAAGATGGAATTTTACAGCTAAAATGAATTCAAATTTCGGCGCTAATAAAAGATGGACCTCTGATGTAAAAATACAATATATAAGCACTAATGTTAATAACAGGCCTGGTGGAGGAAATGGAGCAGGAAACTACTATCCCAGTGTATTATTAATACCTAGAGATATTGACGTAAGAAATTACAGAGATGGGATGACTCAAAATAATGTAGTACAGAGATGGATAACAGATAATGGTATTAACCCTTATTGGGCTGCCTACAATAGCTTAAATCAAGATAAAAAAGATAGGTTTCTAGTAAGCGGATATCTAAAATACCAATTTAACGATTGGTTAAATGCGGATGCTCGTGTTGGAACTGATTCTTATTCTTTAAATTCTGATTCTAGAGTTTGGACAGGCTCTAGTAGAGCAAATTCCTATAATACGAGTCAGGAAAAGTTTTACGAGAATAATTATATTGCCAGTATTAATGCTAAAAAAAATAATATTTTCGGCAAATGGGGTGCCTCACTTTCTATATATGGGCAAATGATGGAAACAAAGACAAATGCTCTTTATCTTTCGGCTCCTACATTAGTAGTTCCAAATCTATTTAATATTAATAATTCAGAAGGAAATCCTTCTATCAACGAAGTAATTCTCAATAAAAAAATAAATTCAGCATTTGCTTCTGCAGAGATCAATTATGATGGATTTTGGTTTATCAATGCTACAAGTAGAAATGATTGGTCTTCAACTCTTAATTTGGATAACAGATCTTTTAATTATTCTTCAATTAGTACTTCCTTGGTTCTTACCGATATGTTTAAGGCAAAATCAAATATCATTTCATTTGCCAAATTGAGAGCATCTTATGCTGTTACGGGTAATTCTTTAGAACCATATGAATTATATAATAGTTATGTAGTAAAAAAAGATCCTAATGGAAATATTGTAGCAGAAAGAAAAAAAATTCTTTATGATTCTACTCTTAGGGCAGAAAAACTTAAAACCTTTGAAATAGGTGCGGATATTCGTTTGTTTAATCGTATATCAATAGATTTCAGTTATTATGATTCAAAAGCATTAGATCAACTATTAGACCTTCCAATGAACCCGCTTTCAGGATATGATAGCAGAAAGATAAATGCAGGAATAATACAAAATAAAGGTATTGAGATTGTTATTAATTCTGATGTTATTAAAAATCAAAATCTTACTTGGAATACAAATATAAATTTTTCAAAAAATACAAATACTATTAATGAATTAGATGGGGTAATTAAACAATATTCACTCGGAGGTTTTGATGCATTAGGTATTTTTGCAGAAGTAGGAAAAAGATATGGAGCAATTTATGGGTCGAAATTTTTAAGAGTAAATGACGTTAATAGTCCGTATAATGGCAAGCTTATATTAGATGCAAATGGTCTTCCACAGGTAGATAGAGGTCCATATTACTTGGGAGATCAGTCACCGAGAGCTCTATTTGGTTTCACAAACAGTTTTGTTTATAAAAATATTGGTCTTTCATTTCAGATAGATGGGCGTATCGGAGGAAAGTTCTTTTCAGGAACACAATCTGCTTTGCAATCTGTGGGATTAGCTGCTGAAACGGCTCCAGGCGGAAAACGAAATAATTTTGTTGTAGATGGAGTGGTTAATACAAATGGTGCTTATTCTCAAAATGTGAAAGAAGTTACTCAACAGGATTATTGGGGAGCAGTTACTAATGGGAATTTAGGAATTACAGAGCAAAATATTTATGATGCTACCAATATTCGTCTAAGGAATATTCAGTTATCATATAATTTTCCGAAAACATTATTTCAAAAAACAGCATTGAAAAGTGCTAAAGTATCGGCTACCGCAAATAATGTATGGATGATTTATAGCAAGACAAAAGGAATTGATCCTGAATCTGTTTTTGCCATAGGCTCTAATGCTGTTGGGTTTGAGAACTTCGCTTTCCCAACTATGAGATCATATTTATTTAGTGTAACACTTGGATTTTAATTAAAAAAAAACATAAAAATGAAAAAATATATAATTCCTACGTTAGCCATATGTTCTTTATTCCTCTTAGGGTGTAATGAGTTTGAAGAGATTAATGTAGATCCACTATCTCCCAATATTGATCAGGTAGAACCCGAATATTTTTTAAATAATTCAATTCTTGGAGCACAGCAAGATCCTAATGTTGCTGAAAGAGTTTTTGTATTATATTGGAAAAGCGCAGCAAGACAACAGCTAACGACAAGCATAGCCGGTGGAACAGATGATGATTCTTATACCGTAGAATATTGGAGATACATATCTGAATGGTTAAACAATGCTAATACAGCTATCCAAATTGCCAATGAAAAGAAAGTAAAAGGACAAAATAAACCCTATTATGATAACCTAATACAGGTATCTCGTATTTGGAGAGCCTATTTGATGAGTGAGTTTTCGGATAATTTTGGTTCAGAACCTATAAATGCTTTTCAAGGAACAAATCCTGAGTTCAATTCTCAAAAAGATGTCTATTATCATATTCTGGATGAGCTAAAAGATGCTGTTGAAAAAATGGATTTAAACCAAGCTATACCTGCTGATAATATTTCAAGATATGATATAGCATATAAAATGGACTGGAACAAATGGGTAAAATATGCGAATTCTTTACGAATGAGATTAGCGATGAGAATATCGGAAGTTGATCCTGCAAAAGCTAAAACTGAGTTTGAAGCAGCTGCCAATAGCAATAAATTTATAAGTATAAGCTCTGAAAATTTTTCAATAGCTGAAAAACCGGGCTGGGATGCATTAACAGGAGTAATGTCCAGAGAATGGAATTCGCAATTATTATCTGCAACACTTAATAATATGTATATAGGCTTAGGAGGGGTAAACTCTACGGATCAACTAAGTACAGATAAATATGGTGCAATAAAAGATGCAGATTATATTGGGGTAAAATATAATGATCAATTTACAACAATGACAAATGATCCTTCTGCCGGATACTGGTTTGATGGGCTTCCAAATAAAATAGATCCTAGAGCATACAAGACATTCTATATTCCTGGAGATTTTAGTAATACAATTTATTCTTTATATCCAACATATACCAATGATGCAAAAACGAATTTTGGAGATTTAACTTTTCCGAATAATTCCACAGTAACAGTTAATGCTGTAAACACTTGGAATGCCTTTGCGATGGGTAATTGGGGTGTAAAGGGACAAAGAAATGGATTAAGACGTATAGGTCGGGCACCCGCATTAGGACAGCAATATAGAGGAAGCACAAAT
This sequence comes from Chryseobacterium glaciei, assembly GCF_001648155.1. Lineage (NCBI taxonomy): Bacteria > Pseudomonadati > Bacteroidota > Flavobacteriia > Flavobacteriales > Weeksellaceae > Chryseobacterium > Chryseobacterium glaciei. Next base: position 2,482,920 of record NZ_CP015199.1, read on the forward strand.
TCCAGAATATTCTTTGCAAGCTGGGAGTCTTATTTCTTAATTGCAGAAGCTGCATTAAAGGGATGGGCAACACCAATGAATGATATGGCAGCATATAATAAAGGGATTCAGGATAGTTTTGCTTATAATAATGTCTCACAATTTTATAATCAATATATTACATCTACTGATTATAATCGAGATGGTACGTCTGCTTCATACACTCACACAACAGAACCGGGTTCTAGCCATACAATGAAATATAAAGATCCTACAACAAATACATTGATTTCTGTTCAAATCAAATATCCTGATAATACCGTTTATAAAAATGGATCAGTTAAGAATGATAAATTGACAAAAATTATTACTCAGAAATATCTGGCGAATACACCATGGCTTCCTTTAGAATCTTGGAGTGACCAAAGAAGATTAGGATTACCATTTTTTGAAAATCCTGCCATTGAAACACCATTAGTTAACTTACCAAATATCACTTCTGGTAATTATATGACAAATTCAATTAAAAACTTCCCACAAAGATTAAGATATCCAAGCACTTTCAGAAACTCAGATCCCAACGGTTATACTAAAGCGGTGCAGCTGTTAGGTGGAACAGATGAAGTTCTTACTCCGCTTTGGTGGGCAAAACATTAGAACCTACTAGTTTATTTTATTATATCCTCCTTTCAATTTTTTTTGAAGGGAGGTATTTCTATTTAAAGAGAGCTGATGGTAAAAACGACTCTGCTGTTATAAGTCGTTGCCGGAATAGTTACTGATACACCACTCAATTGCAACTGTATCGGAATATTAGAATAAGAAGCGAGTGACAGAACGGCATTGATTCTGAATAATTCAACATCAGTCAAAGTCAGAACTTGATATGCTGTGCCTCCGGTTAAGCTACATCCTACACAGAGCGTTGTCCCATTTCCTGTTCTTTTAATATTTAACATCAGAGAAGTATGCCATGTAGGATCAGCTTCATAATGCACTGAAACTTTTCCGCTTCCTAACAATAACGGAACACTGGTTGCCAATAAAATTTGATTAGTTGCACTTTCATACGTTCCTGCATAGTTATTTCCCGCTTCAGTAATTGAAGGGATGGTAACTGTCCAATTGCTACCGCCAACAGTTATGGTTCTCTGCGCTTTAAAAAAAGTACTGAATGATATTAAAATTAAAATAAATAAAAATCTCTTAATTGAAAGTCGGTTTTTTAGAAAAATAGATTGGCTTAATTTCATTTCTTTTAATTTTATTCAGTAATTGTGTAAGTAATTACAACAGGTGTATTTGTGTGGGCAGATAAATTAGCATAAGTGTTTTGAGACAACGAAATTGTTAATCTGTGCCCATTGTTAGCTCCGTTTCCAGTAAAAGCACCACCAATTCCACTGATGATGGTGGTCGCAGTTGTTGTAAGAATAACTAAGCCAGATGGAGTTCCAAAAGTTCCGCCACCTGCTCCGGCGGCCGTTGCTGCCTGTATTTTTATATCAACTCCAGGAATCGTTTGATTAACGGAAGCTGTAATTTTTCTCGTAAGACCAGCTGGCGCAATTGCTGATGTATAATTGATCCATTTGGTTGTATTGTCGGTTGGATTTACGATTGATCTTCCCGCTTCTGTGGGGGCTGCAAAACTGAGGTTGATATTTCCTGTAGGTTCTATGTCTAATAATGTTACAATAGGTAAGGTCACAGTGATGGTTCTGTTTCCTGTGGTTTGTGATAATACTTTGTAGGATAAAATAAAGCAGATCAGAATTAATATGTTTTTAATAAGTCTCATTTTTGCTTTTTTATTTCATTATATCCTACTTTTATGGAGTCTTGCTGATATTTAATCTCTATCTGCTGTTTTACAACATTGATGGTTACATTTTTGGTTTCAGAAGGTTTTAATGTAAAATGAAAAGTATCCATTGAGATTTTATAGCGTTTATCTAATCCGTTTCTGAAAATTTTCACAGTCCAGTCTCCGGGACGTAAATAAGTAAAGTCAAATTTTTCGCCCATAACAGCAATTTTTCGATAGGTTTGTTTACCATCGTAAGCTTCAATAATGATATTGTTTTTTCGTTTTTTTTCTTTTTTAAGTTGAAATTGTGCAAAACTCAGCAGATCTTTTTCTTCAACTTCTGTAAGTTGAATGTTTCCTTGAATGTTTGCCGCCGTCGTTAATCCGAAATTAAAAATATTCTCTTTATTAATCAAAGCTAAAGACGCAGGCAAATTAACATCCGGAATATCATTGATTTCAGTTGTTGATCTGTCTATCTCTAGAAAATAATCTCCTGGAATAATATTTTTAAAGGTGAAATTTCCATTTTTATCGGTGATTGATAAATGATTTCCCAGCATTAATCGTATTCCTTCGATTTTTTTTACGCCAAGATTATTTACATTTCCGGATAAAGATGTGTATTCTGCAATTTTTTGCACTGGAATATTCATGCGCAACGTATAGCGCAACGAAAAAATAAAATCTTTATCACCAAGCTGGCCGCGCTGTAAAGTATACCGACCAGACAAATCTAATTCATGATTCGGGGAAATCTGTTGATGAAAAAGGAGTTCAAAAAGATTTCTGTCATTAAAATATTCTTCCGGAAGATAATTATTTTGATAAAATAAACTGAAATAAGCATTATCTGAGTATCGGCTGATAACGCGGGCTCCGTAATAAACCTGTTTTTGGTTTTGCATTTGATAACGCGATGTTACGGCATAACTTCCATATAAATTAAATGATGTTTTAAATTTTTCAAAGCTTAAATTGGCAGTATAAAAACTAGAATTTCCATTAAAATCAGTCAGATAATTATTCGTTTTTCCAAATTGCCCTTCCAGATTAAGCTGAAAAATACCGATTTGTTGATCAATACTTACCTTAAAAAAACGTTCAAAATAATCAAATTCCTTTGGCTCTAATCGGTCTTCATATCTTTGATAACCATTGTAAAGCATAATATTTCCACCTTTCATATATCTGTAGCCCAAACCATATTGAACAAATTTTCTATAAGGCGCTGCCAATAGTAAGGTATCTCTCTGAAAGTTTCGGGCATCCTGTACATAATTTGCAAATACATTAAATTTATCGGAAATTCTATATTGCAGATTTCCGTTAAATGTGCTTGTGTTGGAAAAATATCCAGCAAACTGTGGACTAGCTTTCATGTACATAATATTTCCATTCAGTTTTTGAAAATTGCTCTGAACCTGTATCAGATAGGCATTTCCTTCAGTTTTATCTGTTTTGCTGTAAGCTGCTTCTCCCAGAATATCGATCTTTTTTAAAACTTTAAATTTTCCTGTCAGATACGGAAGATGCACATTAGAATCCAATTTCATATTATTAAAACTATAACGGATTTCATCAGATCTCGGAATTTTATAAAGATATCCTACTGTAATTTCTGTCTCTTTATTAAACCTGAATTTCGAATAGAAATTAAATTCATCTTTAATATCACGGAAAAATCTCGGATGATTATAAAAACCTCCAAAACTAAGTTTCTTAAAATCATAACGAAGTTCTGCGCCACGACCATATCTCGAAAATTCAGTTAAAAATGATGATGAATACATTTTATCACCAAGATGAGCATAAAAATTATCCCGTCTGTAATTCACAAAATATTCTTCATATTGAGTAAAAGAATTAAACTCAACCGGATTTTTGGTAACTGCATGAAATTCTAATAATCCTTTATTTTCTTTATCTAAACTGCCTTTTCCGTATAATTCCCCCTGAAAACCATCATTATAAACTCCTCTGTTTCGCATTCCTACAAAAGATAAAGATGCTGAAACAGGAAAACGATGGTAAATATCATCTTCAGAAGGTTTTATTGAAATAATTTTTACACTTGTATAAGCTATTTGATTTTCATTTAAATTAAAAGCTGATCTGGCGGTAAGGTTTAGGTTTTGATATTCACTTTTACCAAGTTCGGGATCAGTATTTTTTGTGATGGTAATTACTTTTGTTTCGCCTGGAGACAAAACAATTGAGTAACCCTGATCAATACTGGTATTTTTGCTTTCCAATATAAGATTTTCAGTTATATTTCCTCCATTTTTTAGCAGAAATGATGCTTTAATAGTTTCTCCCGCACGTACAAATTCGGGTGAGTTTAATGCTGTGACCGAAAGTTTTCGATTACCAGAAACGTTTATTTCTTCAGATTTGATGAATTTACTTTCTCCATTTTGTTCCGTTCCATAGAGTGTTACTGTATATTTTCCCTGTGGAGTTTCTGTTGCTATTCTTAAAGGAACAATGTAAGAAGTGCTTTCATTTCCCGAAATTTTAAATTCACCTTTCGTTAAAATTGGACTGATATGCGGACTGGAAGTTTTAATTTCAATATCATAAATTTTATTATTAAAAGTATTATTTTCTATGGTAAAGGAAATAGACGTAGCCGTTCCCGGCAGTAGGCTATCTTTTTTGTTGACAAAATCGTTTGGTTGTTTTTGAGCAAAAATTAGTACTGGGAATAGTATTGTAAAGTATAGAGCCCAATTTTTAATCATTTTTTACTTCTAGTTCTACATTTAGAGCAAAAGCGTTTTCGTCCTCGTCAGTTGCTATTATTACAGAATTATACTTATCAGGCGGGATTTTACTGATATCAATTTGAAATGATTTGGATGTTGTAGGTAATAATCCCATGGCCTGGCTGGAAAAATTTCCAATTTTATGCCCGTTTTTACGGTTGTATATTTCAATAACAGCCGTTGGTTTGCAATACAATTCTCCCGTGTTGGCTATTGTGATCTTTAATATCTGTCTTCCTTCTTCTTTATCGATTTTTACTCCTTCAAATTTTAAATTTGGTTTTGCTTTTTCAGAATCATAATCTGTAATAACCTGAACTGCGTATCTTATTACCGATGTGATATTTACTCCATCTTTATTGTCAAATGGTTTGATGTCTTCTACAGGCTCCACAATGATGACGCTCCAATAACTTCCGGGTTGAGAGACTTTATTGGGTACGGTGATTTCGTAATAGATTTCGGTCTTTTCTCTTGCTTTTAATGTGATCATATTGGTGTTAAGTTTTATCCAGTCCGCATTTGTTTTGATATTGGTATTCGGAGCTGAATAATTGATAGAGCCATCTGCCTGATACATAAAATCCTGCAAAAATATTTTTACATTCTGCGGAATATTATCGGTGTTCTCAATGGCGATTTTTCCTTTATAAACTTGTCCGTTTTCTACTTTATAATTATGGGTAAGGCCATTAAGAACCACAATACTTGCCTGTGATAAATCAAATTGTAAGATAAAAAAAAGGAAAAAGAAAATGCGCTTTATCATTGTATATGTAAAGTTTTAGGTTTGAAAAAAGACAATAAAAAACTAAGAAGAAACAGACATGCGATTTCTTCTAGTTATAATTTAAAAGTTGAGATATTAGTTATCCGAAATAGTATAAGTAACTGTTGCAACAGCTGTTGTAGTTGCCTGCAAATCAGCATAAGCAGCTATTCCGCCAGGTCCGCTTCCGGGAGCTAATGCATACGTAAGATTATGACCGTTATTGGCGCCATCTCCTGTATAAGCACTACCGATTCCTGAAACAATGGTCTGATCTGCAGCACTCAAAGTTAACTGTGCAGACGGTGTTCCTAATGTTCCTCCACCTGCGCCAGTAGCCGCTGCCGCCGTAACACGGATGTCTATTCCGGGGATTATTGCATTCACTTTTACAGAAACATTACGGGTAGCATCAGCAACAGATTTAATGGATGAATAGTTCAGCCAAAGTGCATTATTTGTTGCGGTAGCTGTAATCGGTAATCCCGCTTCTGTAGGAGCTGTAAAGCCTAATGTGATGTTTTTTGTAGCTGCAGGTTCAATGTCTACCAATGCTACTTCCGGGATGGTGATTGAAATTGTGTGATTGTCTGTGTTGGTGTCTTGTGCATTAAGATTAGCAGACACAGCAAATGCAATTAGAGACATTGCGATTGCAAATTTGATTTTTTTCATGGTATATTAAGTTTGTAAAGTGAAGTTAAGAAAATTCAACAAAGTATGAAATATTTTTATGCTATTTTTTATATGCTTATTTATTCACTATCAATATTTTGTTATTGACTTTTATTGTTTAAATTTTTGAAAAATTATTGAATAATTTGTATTTAATTTATGATCGTAATCAACCAAAAAAAAGTCTTACACAATTTGTATAAGACTTTATGATATTAAATGTTGGTTTAAATTACGCCCAATGCGGATCTGAAATAGAAGTTTTTCCTGTTTCAATTCTTCCAGCAAAATGCCAGACGTTATTGTCCAGATTCACCTTCAGATCGTACCAGCCTTTGGTTTTATCTAAATTAATACTTATTTTTTCTATCATACCTAATGAGATTTTAGTTTTCTTCTTTTCATAAAGATCTTCTAAATCTATAGTGGTACCTATGCTTTCTTTTTTATTCTTTTCAATAATTAATACAACCTCATTTTTAGTAGGATTATTTAACAACGAAATTTTTAGTTTAGGATCATTTTCTCCTTTGAATTTTCTGTAAAAGCCATTCGGACCAAAAACTTCATGATCATATTTTTCTATATTCAAAGCATGTGACAATTCTTTTTTTGAATATAAAGCATAAGAGAAGTGGAAGTTATCATGATCAAACTGTGTTCTGTCATAGATCAACAAAGGAACTGCGGCTTCTTTTAAATTGGTCATTTTAATTTTCCCTTGTTCTAAATTCACATGATAATCATAAGGAAGTGGATTAGATGGTTTTATTCCTTTCTCCTGAATGTCTAATAAATTATCACTCAGTTCATTTTCAGAATGCCATTTTAAATTCGGAACAGGTTTGTTTTTTGCTGCGTTGATGGTCTTTGCGTAATCTTTTTGATTTAAATAATCCATCTGTGGAGGTTTCACATTAGAAGAATTAAAAGCGGAAGTAAGATCTCCACAAATTGCTCTTCTCCAATCACTAATGTTATCAACTATAACATCTTTCTTATATTTTTTCTGAATAAATTTTTCTAAAAACTGCAACACAGAAGTATGATCTGAAACTTCAGAATTTACAAAACCACCCTTCGTCCAAGGTGATGCAATAATCATTGGGACTCTATATCCTAAGCCAACCGTTCCTTCAATTCTCTCATGATCCTTCAATTTTTGAGTTGACATATATTCCTGATTTTTGCTGACATATTCTGCACCTTCTTTTCCGTTCATATCAACAGGCTGACTCGGATTCATCGGTGGTGCGAAAGGTAAAACATGATCGAAATAACCATCATTTTCATCATAATTAATAATGAAAATTGTTTTTTGCCAGGTTTCAGGATCTTTAGTTAAAATATTTAAAACTTCAGAAATATACCACGCACCATACCAAGGCGAACCGGGATGATCAGAGAAATGTTCGGGAGCTACCAGCCACGAAACCAATGGCAGTTTTTTCTCTTCAACATCTTTTCGGAACTGAAATAATACGTCACTTTTCGGTACTACCAATCGTTCACCGTTTTCATCTTGTCCAATTTCCAAATCCCAATATTCAGGATCGTTTGCATTGGTGGTGAAGGCTTTTTCGTGAAGATTTTTTTCGTACTGAGAAAGTTTAGCAAAATTTTCAGGCTTATATTTTTCGAGATTTTCATTAAGTTCGGCAATCATTCCTTCAAATCTTTCTTTTTGACTTGGATTTTTCTCAATTTCTTTTTTTAAATAAGAAATGATATTTGGAATGTTTTTATAATATCCTTTTGAAAATTTTACATTGAATTTGGAGAACCATTCAATCGGATTATCCGTAAAATTACTCAGCCAAGCTTCCTGTTCACCCGACATTCCTTTTGGAAGACTAATCTCGTTCTGATAGATTTTCCATGAAACATTGTTTTCCTCTAAAATTTCCGGAAAGCTTTTCCATCTTGCCTGTTTTGCTTTTTCGTAATCAATATTTTCATTGAAAACATTAGCTTTTGATTTACCATTTTGTTGTTCTCTCAACGTTCCCGACCAATGGAAAAGTCGGTTTGGAGTAGTTCCTGTCAATGATGAACAAAAATATTGATCAAAAATCGTAAATGCATCAGCTAATTGATAATAAAACGGCAGATCTTCACGATTGTAATATCCCAACGTCAGTGGAATGTCTTTATAATCTTTGTTACCCGACGATTTTGCCTGAAGCCATTGATCGTATTTTCCTTTATTCAAGGCTTTTTGCTGATTATCCCAAGAGTGGGGCAGAGAACTCATCCAGGTAGATTTTGTATTTCTAAGATCTAGACGTGCGGGTGAAGCATATTTTCCTGCATCATTTTTTTGAAAGAAAGCGGAATGTCCATCAGGTTTTATGAAAGTTCTTTTATCTAAAAAACCTCTCACACCTTTCAAAGCACCGAAAGCGTGATCAAAAGATCGGTTTTCCTGCATTAAAATAACAACATGTTCTGCATCATAAAAAGTAGACAGTGCAGCGGGTTCAATCGTTAAAGCTTTTAAAATAGCAGGATGCAAAACGCTAGAAGTTCCCAATCCGGCTAATAAAAGACTCGATTTTTCTAAAAATTCTCTTCTGTTCATATTCAATCGTGATAAGAAAGAAACCACAAGATAATAGATTTTCCTGTGATTTCTTTTTTGATATTAAAAAATAGTTAGATTTTTACTGTAACCACCAAGGTTTAGAGTTGATGTTGTCATTTCCTCCATATTGCGATGTAAGTGCAGCTTTTAAATTTGTGCTGTTATAGTTGTATTCAACCTGTGGATATCTGAATCTTAAAGGGGCTGAAACTCCAGTCTGCAAAGGATAATTTGGAAAACCTGTTCTCAAATAATCGTAATAAGATGTCCATTGTGATTGATGAAACATCGTCATATATTTCTGAGTCATAATTTTCTCTAACTGAGTCTGCAACGGATCCGAATTATTATAAAGAACTAAAGAAGTCGTTACATATTGATTCACATCAAAACCTGCAAAATATTGATTCGGATTTTTTACATAGGTCTGATAAAATGTAAAGCTCGCTTTAATCGCATTGTCATAATGCGTTTTTGCTGATCCTGAAATCCATCCTCTAGCTGTAGCTTCTGCTAAAATAAATTCTAATTCTGAATAACTTAAAACCGATGAAGGTTCATTCGTAGCGTCTTTATAAAAACGATCATTTACTTTAGAAATATTTTTGGCTGTAACCAAAGCCGCATTATCAGAATAAGCTGAAGTTGGGTTTCCACCGTTGTATGCTGTAAAATCGGTGATTGCTTTTCCTGCTTCTTTCGCTCCTGTAGTCTGTGCTGCAAAAGTAAACAAACGCGGATCTTGTCTGGCTTTAAACATGTTGATAAAATAATCTGCCATATACAAACTTGAACCATAACCGCTGTTGTTAAACATCGTGTATCTGCTGTCTGCTGCGTCTGCAAATTTCAGTTCTCCATTGTCAGAAATTGAAGTCATCAAAGTCTGGGTACCTGCGATGGAAGCAAATTCTGTTGCAATGTTATACGTTCCTAATGTCGTTTTTTTAGACATCGTAATTAAGATTTTCAAACGGAAAGAATTGATCAGCTTTTTCCATTTGGTGGCATCTCCGTTGTAAATAATGTCGCCCTCAATTTTATCGCTGGAATTAATAAGGTCGTTGGCTTCTTTTAATTCAGATAAAATCCCTGCCATTACCGTTTCCTGAGTATCATATTTTGGTTGCGTGATGCCTGATTCTCCTTTCAATGCCTCAGAATAAGGAATGCTTCCGAATTTTAAACTTAAATTAAAGAAATAATAAGCCCTGTAAAATTTACCGATCGCCTGATAATTTTTGTTGTTGATTTTTTCGGCTTCCTGCATCATTTTCGCGGTGTTCAAAAGACCGGAAGTGTAGACGTCGAATGAAGCATCATTCCATTTCATGTATTGATAAGTATTTTCTCCGTCTGTCCCGATCATCATTCTTGAAGCGTACATATTGTCACCATTCACCTGAAAAGCAGATTTTGAAACGTATGTTAAAAGGAATTTAGGATCAATACTCGCCTGATCATTTGGGTTTTCGTTGATCGTATCAAGATTGGTTTCGCATGATGTCACTGCAAATAATCCTACGATAAATAATGATTTTATAATATTTTTCATGTTGATTGAAATGCTTTTTAATTAAAATTTAAGATTAAATCCAACTCCGAACCATCTGCTTGACGGATCCTGAATATCATTACCAGTTTTGATTTGGAAATCGGGATCAGAGTATAAATTTTTAGATTTTTTCCACATCTCAAGATTGTAGGCTGAAATATTGGCTGTAAAACCTTTTACCATCCCTTTTGGATTAAGCAAAGAAGAGAAATCATATTCCAGAACGACTGATCTCAATTTCACAAAAGTTCTGTCGAAAACGTTGGCAAATAACTCACTTTCGTCTTCTGTTACTCTGGCTTGATAAGGATAATTCTGTGCCCAATCCTGGAAACTGATCGCTTTTGTGTGTGGAGTATAAGTTCCTGTTGCTGCATTATAATTTACTCCATCCGGAACAAAATAATACGTTCCCGGATTCGCATATTCCTGATCTCTGTAAGCTGTAGAGTTCGGATGTTTTCCGCCCCACCACATTTTTTCGACTACCTGAGATCTCATCACACCGCCGATACTTCCATCGATTCCGATGTTTAAAGTGAATTTTTTATATTTAAATGTATTGTTAAAGCCAAACGTCCAATCCGGATTGAAATGTCCTAAGTTGGTCGGGGTTGTAGCTCTTGTTGGCATGCCCGTTTCTGCATTTAAAATAACTTTCCCGTCTGGAGATTTTTGCCATGTGAGGTCATAGTAACTGTCCATTCTTTCGCCAAGTTTGATGTTGTTGTAATTCGGCATATCTCCATAAATGGAAGTTAGTTTTTGCTCATATTTACTCCAGTTGATCAAAGATTTCCAAGTGAAATTGGCAGTTTTAATAGGAACTAATCCTAATGAAATTTCAACACCTTTGGTTGTATATTCATTTCCGTTGACGTATTGCGAAGTGAAACCTGATGATTGTGCACTCGGGAACTGAAGAATATTATTATAATCTAACGTTCTGAAATACGTTGCGTCTAGCGTAATTCTGTTATTAAATAAACCTGCTGTTAAGCCTAATTCATAAGATTTTGTCTGTTCAGGTTTTAAAGAGTTTTCATAGTTCAGGGTTGTCGGATAATAATAAGTAGGATTTCCGTTGTAAGTAACTCCGCTGTTATTCAAGTAATAATTTCGAATTGAATAAGGCTGAAAATCGTACGCTACTTTTGCCCATGATGCTGATAATTTTAATAAATTAATGGATTCCGGCATTTTAACCAAATTCGAGATCACAGCACTTAATGAAGCTGAAGGATAAAAATAAGATCTGTTAGCTTTCGGTAGAGTAGAAGACCAGTCATTACGTCCTGAAACGTTGATGAAAAAAGCATTATACAAACCGACATCGATCGTAGAATACACACTGTAAATTAATTTTTCCTTTAAATAATCGTAGTATTTTACAGAACCTACGGAGTTGTCTAATGTATATTGTTCAGGAACTTTCAAACCGTCTGTTGAAGCATTGTCAACATCATTTTTATAATAAAAAGTAGAACCTCCGGCATTGATCGTGAAATCAAAATTGTCTGAAATTTTCTTTTTATAAGTCGCTAAAACATCAGAGTTGAGGTTCCAGGTTTTGGTATCATTCAAAATATAACCACCACTTCTTGGTGCGCTGTAATTGAAATAAGAATATGGACTTAAAATTTCCTGCTTGTTGTGATTCTCGACAAGAGATATTTTACCTTTTACTGAGAAATCTTGTGTGGCTTTATATTCTAAACCGGTCTGCGCGTTGATAACATCAGTTCTATTTTTATTTTTGTAATATTCAGCTCCGAACCAAGGGTTGTTGTACCAAGCGTAGTTCCAATTGGCTTGTGCAGTTCCTTCTTTTCCGGGAATCCACATGTGATTTTTAAGATCTCTTCCATCTACATCGGCACCCATCCAAATTAAAATAGTGTACATGTGACCACTTGGATTATAATCGTAATTCGGAATATTTGGAGTGAAGGTTTGATTAAAATTAAACTTTGTGTCTAAAATTAATTTGTCTCCCAAGTGATTTTCTGAAGAGAAATTAATTCCATAACGTTGTAAGTAAGCTTCCGGAACTCGGTCGTCATAATTCATGAAATTCCCGGAAAGTCTGTAGGTGTCTTTATTATTTTTATAGCTTACTGAAAAACTATTATTATTGATAACCGCAGGTTTCAAAAAAGTGGAAAGATTATCGTGATATTCCCAATCAATAGGAACTCTTTCATATCTTGATTTATCGTTGTACTGCGTTCCCGTCACCGCTCCATACCACGGAATTGTTTGCCCGGTTACTTTATCTCGGATCGGGCTGTTCCATTGTGCAATTTTAGTTCCCGGAACAAATTTTGGACCCCAAATCATATCTCCATCATTCACACCACCGTCTGCACCATCCCAGAATTCATATTGTCCGTGAGAACCGTTTCCGTATTCTGTCTGAGTTTTTGGAAGATTCGTAAATCCTCCTGTAACCATTGTGTTTTGAGAAAACTCAACAGTGAAGCCTTTCTTTTTAGCACTTTTTGTGGTGATCAAAACTGCTCCGTATCTTCCTCGCGAGCCGTATAATGCAGAAGCGGGAGCTCCTTTCAAAACATTGATGTTTTCAATATTATTTGGATCTAAATTTTGAAAAACTTCTTTTTCAACAATCACTCCATCAATAACAAAAACCAGATTGGAATTTCCTCTTAACGTAAATTCCGGAGCCTGCTGCATTCCTGTTGGATTGGAAACATTCAGTCCTGCAACTTGCCCTGAAAATAGATTTCCAATGCTTGGCGTTGTAATAGATTCGAATTGTTTTGTTCCGACTTCCTGAGTAGAATAACCAATTTTTTCTTTCTTCTTTGCAATACCCAGAGCGGTAATTACAACGCCTTCGATTTGTTTTTCACTTACCTTTTTTAAGACAACTGAATAATTCCTTTTGGAAGAAACCTCAATGGAATAACTTGAAAATTCCGGGGAATAAAATTCAAGAATGTCCTTAGGATTGGCTGTGATGGTAAAATTACCGTTTTGATCAGTAATTACAGATTTTCCTGAGTTTTTGTCGGTGATATTTACACCTGAGATCGTAGAACCATTTTCAGATTTTACATTTCCTGAAATGTTGATCTCTTGGGCGGTTAAATAGAAGGGGAGTAAAAAAATCGCAAAAGTGGCTAAAGTCTTCTTCATTTTTTTTGAGAGCAAATTTAGCGGTGTACTGTTACTTAAATTTTAATCCTGCATTACGATAAAAATACGATTTCAATAGGAGACAATAGAAAAATTAATGAAAGGATAAAGCGAAAAAAGCTGTTTATATCAGAGTTTTTGCTTTATTTTAAATAATATTATTAATAGGAAAAAGGATATTTTTAATCCTAAAACCTACTCAAGATTCCCCAATGGATTTTTATATCATTGAATTTAAACGGATTTCCAAACTCATTACCATTCGACAGCTGGAAACTCATCAACCCAATCGGAATGAAGAAATTGAAACCAAGCCCGACACTGTAGAGCTTAGGTTTGACGTTCAGGGATTTATTATTGAGCTGTCCGTACTGCCCAAAGACGTCGAAAAATGCTTGATTTCCAATTAAATAACGGTATTCTAAACTTCCATAATAATAGAAATCGGCGGCGAGGGAGTTTTCATTGAATCCCCGCATTGAATTCCAGCCTCCAAAACGATATAATTCGTTGGCGGAGAACTCAACTTTTGAGTCCATCATAGCTCCTTCTGCCTTTATATTCAGGAAATGATTTCCGTTGATATTATAATTATGTTCCCCAAAAAAGTAGAATTGATTTTGTGGAGCTTTAATATTGTCTTTGGTGTAAGTGGTTGTCAGATAATCATATCCGGCACTTATTTTAGTTTTGTAAAGGAAAAGATCAATATCAGTTGGTTCCACCATTTCAAACCAAATCCCGATTCCTTTTTTGTTGTAATCTTTCCCTTGAACATATAAAGTATCGATAATACTCGAGCTTTCAAAAGTTCCTCTAAGACCAATTTTATTTCGGTTATTTATGTGATAATAGAAAGCGGGAAGCGCCTTCACATTGGCAAAAGTAGAATCCTGTCTGAAGATATTCACCTTCATATTTAAACCTACATTAGAATTGAAAAGATAAGGAATGTCGGTTTGCAAATCGAAGTTTTGCCCTTTGTCGGGGTTTCTTTGCCAGTATAAATTAACGGTTTCAAAACCGTTGAACATGTTTTTAAAATTGACATTCAAGGTTCCGTTTAGTGTAAATTTATCAGTTTTATCATTTCCAAAACCAATAACTCCGTCAAAAGTGTTGGTTTTTTTCTTTTCCATGAAGAGATAAATCTGGGTAGAATCTTTCGTAAATAAAGTCTGCGGTTGCCGTTCTAAACTCAAAAAAGGATGTCCCTGAAACGTTTTATTAATCGCCAAAAGATTTTTATCATCGTATGTTTTACCCTTGAATTCTTTTTCAAGATTCTTCATAAATCTTTTCGGAACTCTTACGTAATTTTTTACGACAAAGCCATCGATGGTTCGTTTATCATTTTTATTAATGTCTAATTCTACAATCGGATAGCCGTTTTTCTGACCTTTATATTTAGACTTAATTCTGCTGAAAGAATAGCCGTCATCAATATATCTTTTGTTGAGAACTTTTTTGGTTGAATCTAAATTTTTAGTGAAAAAATCTTTCTGAATTTTTAATTTCTGCGTAATAGAATCTGAAAGATTGACATACGTTTCATTGAAGTTTTTTCCTTTATTGTAAAATATTTCGGTACTGTCGCCTTTTACTTTAACCTCTTTTAATTCAGTGAAAAAATAATTGTTTTGAGCCAGAGAATCCAGAAATTTTACCGCAGACACGGAATCTCTAACCTCTTTCTTGACTTTAGTTTCAGAATCGATTAGAAAATAATGCTTCTTTTGCGCTTGTGTAAAAACGCAAAACAGGATAAAAAATATTTTTAGAAATAACTTCAATTTTAAATCAATTAAACCATTAAGGTAAATTAAGTTGTTAAGAATATTAAGTTTAGCTTCGTTTTAAGTTTGTGCTTAAAAATCAGAATGATTCATCTTAACTCAACTTAAATTCTTAAAATAAATCTTAATGGTTCAAAATATATTTTTTTATTATAATTAAAAATTTGTTTAATAACTGAAACTAGTCCAGTTTATTATATTTCTTCATTAAATTCTCATAAGTTCCCTGAGGAAGTATCCATTTCAACGGAACTCCTATTTTCTGCCCGAATTTACCAAAATAATAATGAGCTTTCCATTTATTTTTTCCTAAAAGATTTTCAACGTATTCTGCAACTTCCAAAGGGTCAGTTCCGTCGCCTACGTGAGAGTTCATTAAAGCATAAACCTTGTCAAAGATAGTTGCGTAAGGCTGAGAAACTTTTGTTTTCACTCTGTTTTCTGCAATATTAGTTTTGATATCACCTAAATGAAGCGAACAAACATTGACGTTCCAAGGATAAACTTCATATCTCATGGCTTCCGTTACTTTGTCTAAAGCAGATTTTGAAGCAGAATAAAATCCACGGAAAGGCAGTCCCATTTCACTTCCGATGCTGGAAACATTGATGATCTGTCCGAATTTGTTTTCACGCATTTTCGGCATAACGGCAGTCATCATTTGAACAGCTCCGACAAGATTTAAGTTAAATAATTTTAAAATATCTTCTTTTGTAGAATCTTCCACAGCGCCAACCATTCCCATTCCGGCATTGTTGATCAGAACGTCAATTCTTGTCTCAATTTTCAACACTTCTGCAATCGCATTTTGAACTGCATCATTATCCGTAACATCGGTCGGAATTGATTTAAAATATTGACTTTCTGTATGTTTTCGGCTTAAACCGTAGACTTTATGACCTTTTTTTCCAAAATATTCGGCTAAAACGAAACCTATTCCTGATGAGGTTCCCGTGATGATTATAGTTTTTGACATTAGTAATTAAAATATTTATCTGAATTAGGAATTTTGAACTGGTTTTTGCTAACCCTAAAATCATTCATTTTTATTAACGTGTTAAATGTATGGATAAATTCTTTGTGCATATCTTTTGGAGTCTTTCTATCCTCATCTCCGTCACATTCAGAATACTTTTCATCAATGATCACTTTTCCTGTTGAAAAATTGACTTCATTTAGAAAATTAAACTCGCAGGTATCATCAAATGTATTGAGTGCACCAACAAGGTAGAAGTCTCCATTTTGAAATCTAAACGTGTGTTTGCTTGTTTCGGTATGTCTGGAGTTGGTAAAGAGTGATTGTGAAATGACAAGACAATTATTCTTTATATTTACTTCAAGACTATTGTTTTCCGGATAAAAACCGGCTTCACTTGAATCGAGCAAGGATGAATTTTCTTTCCATATTTTTAGATTTCCATTGATTTTTTTAAGGATATAAAATTTTCTTTTATATCCTTGATGTTCAATTTTTTCGCCAATATTATATACGATTACGGTTTCGTTGAGTCCGTCTTTATCTAAATCTCCTTCTGTTTGTAAAACTTTTGTGTAATCTCTAGGAACAGAAAAATCTTTCAACTCCTGAGCGTGAAGAATTGCAATCAATGGAATGAATAAAAAAGACATCAGTTTTTTCATGGAAGGGTTAAATTATTGCCCAAAATCTTCTTTCTTTACATCGGTGTCTTGCAGATTACACATGCAGCCTTTGAAAGATTTATAAATTCCCGGAATTTCGGTTTCTTTACCTTTACTGTCGGTCACAGTGATACCGGTAGAAAATGATTCGTCTTCTGCAGAGTAGGTTCTGGAGAGTAAATATTTGTAGTTGTTATTTGTAAATGATAAATAATCAAGGTTCATTCCTGCGTTCTGCTTTCCCCCGCCTCTATGGTAAGATTTGTAGGTAAACTTCTTCCAGCTTTCTTTGGTTCTGTCTTTAGGAAATTCCATTTCGACTTTGGTTTTGCTTCCAAAACGATATTGAATGTATTTGTTCTGTTTGTCTTTTACTAAAGACATTTTTTTGCCGTTTTTAGTTTCAAATGAATAGATAACTTCTTCATTAGGCAACAGATATTGCGCCCAAAACGAAATTGGAATTAAAAAGGCGAAAATGATTAAATATTTTTTCATTTAATTATTTCATTAAAATTTGAGAAAGATCCTCCCAAAACATCGGATAAGATTTTTCGACTACATTTTCTTCTTCAATATGTAATTCTTTGATCAGACAAAACGGAGCAAAACTCATGGCCATTCTGTGATCTTGGTACGTTTTAATAGAAATGTTTTCTTCCGGTTCGTTGAAGCTAATTGATTTGATCGTTAAATCTGTAATTTCAGTTTCTGTTCCAAGTTTTTTCAATTCGATATGTAAAGCTGAAAGTCGGTCGGTTTCTTTTACTTTTAAAGTTCCTAATCCTGAAATTTCAAATGGAATTTTCAATGCAGCAGCCGTTACACAAAGAGTTTGTGCGATGTCCGGGCAATTATTCATATCCAAAATAATCTTCTCTGGGAATGAAAAGTTCGGATCTGGTTGAAGGGTAAGCTTGTGTTCATCTTCTGAGAAAGTCGTTTTAATTCCGAAAAATTCTTCATAAATCTTTGCAATCGCAGAATCTCCTTGAGTTGATTCTTTGTAAAAACTTTTCAGATGAATTGTTTCTCTTCCTAATGCACAGATAGAGTAGAAGTAAGATGCAGAACTCCAGTCACTTTCAACCTCATAATTGATAATTGATGAATGATCATTGATGAATGATTCGACTTTTATTACATTGCCAACAAAGCTGTTTTTAATTCCGAATTTTGTTAAAATATCCAGTGTCATTTCAATGTAAGATCTTGAAGTAACTTCACCTACTAGATTAATTTCTAATCCGTTTTCCAATTTTCCTGCGATAAGCAAAAGAGAAGTAATGAACTGACTTGAAATATTGGCAGGAACGTTAACCTGCGTTTGAGTAATTTTCTTTCCTGTAATTTTTAAAGGTGGAAAACCTTCATTTTCCATGTACTCAATTTCTATATCTAAATCTTGAAGAGCGCTTGCCAAATTCTTGATTGGCCTTTCCTTCATTCTTTTTGAACCCGTAAGAATTGTAGTTTTTCCTTCGGCGATAGAATAATAAGATGTAAGAAAACGCATTGCTGTTCCTGCATGGTGAATGTCTACAGTTTCAGTAGTTTCAGACAACGCTTTTTTCAGCAATTGGGTGTCCTGAGAATTGGATAAATTCCCGATTTTTATATTTTTAAACAGACTTTCTAAAATCAACAAACGATTCGAAATACTTTTCGAACCGCTGATTTGTACTGTTTTATCTCCAATTAATTTTGATTTTTCTAGCTTCTTCATTGTTCTTCTAAGTTGGAAGCAAGAAGCTGGAAGTGGGAGGTGAAATGTTTCATTTAAAAACTTCCGACATCCAACTTCCAACATCCAGCTATTTTAATTTTTCATTATTCTGATGACGGTCTTTATCGCGATCAGTTTTTATCTTCATTTTTTTATCAAAAGCTTCCTGCAGATTGACTCCGGTTTGGTTGGCAAGACATAAAGTTACAAACAATACATCTGCTAATTCTTCACCAAGATCTTTGCTTTTATCGCTTTCTTTTTCACTTTGTTCGCCATATCTTCTGGCGATAATTCTGGCAACTTCACCTACTTCTTCGGTCAGCATTGCCATATTGGTCAGTTCATTGAAATAACGGACGCCAATTGTTTTTATCCATTCGTCAACTTGCTGCTGCAGATTTGTAATTTCCATTATTGATAGGCTCCAAGTGTTGGACTAGTCGTTCTTGATACGTTTACAATGTCTGTAGGAACGGTTCCTGCAATGGTTGTATTTCCTTTTCCTCTCGCGAAAGAAGCTGGTTTTACTCTTAAATTAAGATGAGCCGTAAAATAGTTTACAAACTGGGGATCTTCATTTTTATAACTCTGGATTACATTTGGATTGCTGTCAAAAGGAAACCCTGCTTCTGTTGTTCCTGAATATTTCAATAAACTGCTTTGAATGATAAAATTAAACTGTTGTCCCGGTGTTTGCTCAAAACTTACAGAATTATCTCTGTCAGAATAGACGATGCTATTTCTTATATTAAGTTGCTGTAATGCGCCTTGCTCGGTTTGTCCGGCATCGTTTTTCCATTCGTTGGTTGCGAAAATTCCGTTTCTGTTCATTGAGGAAAGAACTTGAGAATAATTAGCAATCGTAGCATGAGTGTACGTATGATTTCCACCTTTGAAAATTCCAATACAAGATTCTCCGCAGTTGTTCATGACTAAGTTTTTAGCATTTACTGTAGAAGCAACAGCGTATATTCCATATTCCTGGAAAGTATGAATGAAAGAATTGCTTATCGTTGCGTTAGTCTGTCTCATATCTAAACCTCTGTTTCCTCCGAAAAGTCTTGCGTGATTCATATTTAGGGTAGAATTGGCAGCCATTCTGATAGAGTTCCAGTTTTTAGGAATTGTATCATAATAAGGATCATTTCTGTCTCCTCGAAGAATAACTTCCTTGTCTAAGGTTCCATTAATATTTAAAGTAGATCCTGTAGACACTTTCATTCCGCTGTTTTTGTGGAAATACACTTTCGTTCCGGCCTGAATATTCAATACTACACTAGGATTAACGGTAAGGTCTCCGTAAATAATTTTAGCCTTATCATTATTCCATGTTGTATTGCTACTGATAACATTTGGGTTGGAAGGTGTCTGAATAAAAAACTCAGCATCCTGAACCACAGAAAATAAAGTAACGTGTTGCTGACCCGCCGGACTGGTGAAAATTACTTTATCTTCAGCAATCGCTTCCGGACCTGTTGCCTCAGGAGCAATTTCAACGAAAATGTATAAACTGTCATTTTTTCTTAACGGAACATCTTTAAAATCATATCCGGATTTTCCGTCTACATTTATTTTATATAAAGAGGTTGCTCCTTTTTCAAGGTTTATTCTTGGGATAAGAATGTCCTTATCTTCATTATTATATACTTTTACAGCATAGGTTTCAGATCGAACCTGATGATAAACCGTATCACAGAATACAGTATCTCTTGAAAAGCTAAGTTGCTGTGAAGGAGCATCGAAATTGATGTCATCCTTGTTACAAGATACCGCAATGAGAAGCATCCAAAAAGAAAAAGCCAGTAATAATTTGAATTTCATCGAAATTAAAGTTTAAATAGATTTCAAATTTAACGAAAATACTTTAATTTTCTTATCCTGAAAAAAATATTACACGAGTATTTGGAAATTAGAAAAAATATTGTATTTTTGCACCCTAAAATTAGCAGAGAAATACCATTACTATTTCGAAAGCAAAACTTTAATTTTTTAAAAAATTGTATTATGAAAAACGGAATTCACCCAGAAAATTATAGACTTGTTGTTTTCAAAGATATGAGTAACGACGAGGTGTTTCTTTGCAAATCTACTGCAGAGACTAAAGATACTATCGAGTATGAAGGACAAGAGTATCCTTTACTTAAAATGGAAATCTCTTCTACTTCTCACCCTTTCTACACAGGAAAAGTGAAGTTGGTTGATACTGCAGGTAGAGTAGACAAGTTCATGAACAAGTACAAAAAATTCTCTAAGTAATTTTTTGCTACTAAAAAATATTAAAGCCTTCCAAAACCATTGGAAGGCTTTTTTGTTTGTAAATAGAAGTTAGTTTTTAAGTTAAGTTTGATTTAAGTTTAGATTTTGGTCTCTATTTAAAATAATTCAGGAAAATTTTATTTGTATTTTTGCATTAGGTAGAAATTAGCTAAAAAAATGAGATAATAGATTTTATTCCATCTACGAATTTCTAACTACTAACTTTTAACATCTTATATAAAAAATGCAATTAGTATTTTCAGATGCGCAATATTGGGAAGATTTTCTTCCGCTTACTTTTACCCGTCCCGTTGCCGAAATGCGATGCGGAATTCTTACTTTCTCCGAAAGATGGCAGAAAATTCTAGAAAACACGGAAATTTCTTATTTCACGGAAAATTATTTACAGCAAAAATTTAAAAATCCTGAAGAAAAAGAAAGTCTTTTTTTAGTTACTAATTTTTTACCTACTGAAAATGTAATTCAACAAATTAAAGATCTGAAACAAGGTGAAGCTTTGGTTTATGAAGACGAGTTGGTCGCAGCAAAGATCAATATGAAAGATTTTTCGCTTCATCAGATCGAAAAAATGACTGATATTAAAGAAGAACTGATTTTCTTTAAAAAGCCAACAGACCTATTTACTTATAATCATCAGGCAATCGATTTTGATTTTGAATTGCTTACAAAAGATAGAACTTCTCAGGAACTTTCTTCAACCAACGGATTTTTGGGAGATAAAAAAGACCTGTTCATAGAAGAAGGAGCGCAAGTTGAGTTTTCAACGATCAATACAAAAACCGGAAAGATCTACATCGGCAAAAATGCTGAGGTGATGGAAGGATGTAACCTTCGCGGCCCTATTTCATTAGGTGAAGGATCTAAATTTCATTTGGGATCTAAAATTTACGGTGCAACAACTATTGGCCCTCAATGTAAAGTGGGTGGCGAAGTTAATAATATTATTATTTTTGGACACTCCAGCAAAGGACATGACGGTTTCATTGGAAATTCTGTGATTGGTGAATGGTGTAATTTCGGGGCAGATACGAATTCATCCAACCTTAAAAATAATTACGGACATGTAAAACTTTGGAACTACAGAACCAAAGCTTTTGAAGATACAGGATTACAGTTTGCGGGTTTAATTATGGGCGACCATTCTAAAACCGCGATCAATACTCAATTAAATACAGGAACCGTTGTAGGTGTTGCTTCTAATATTTTTAAAGAAGGCTTTCCTCCCAATCTTATCGAGAATTTTTCCTGGGGCGGATTTAAAGGCGATGAAAAATTTAAATTAGATAAAGCCTACGAAGTTGCAGAAAAAGCAATGGCAAGACGAAAAGTGGCTCTAACAGATGATGATAAGGCTATTTTGAAATATGTTTTTGAAATGTATTAAATGATAAAACCCTCCAAATTTGGAGGGTTTATTTTTTTACGAACGTGCGCTATTTATTCCACTATGCTAAGCATGTTCTCTTTGGCTTTTTATTATAGGGAGCATAGCCGATATTATTTGTATTATTGTTTTCTGTATAAAAACTAATTCTTTCTTTTAACGTCGTATTCTTTTTATTTAAAAATAGTTTTTTTATACTTTTCCCATTTCTTCCTTTAAAGCCTTTGTTAGTGGATTTTAAAGCATCGAATTGATATTTCATATAAGTAAATTTTCCATCAGTATCCTTTGACAAGTAAAGCAGGATATATTCATAATTTTTAAAATCAGGAGTTCCGTAATGATCATAGGCTTCAAACTCAATAGTATGTTTATTTATTTTATTAAAAACATTTTGCAGAATCTGATAGTTACATTTAAACTCTTGATCCAAATTGACGATAATAATTGAATCATTAGAGTTTGGATCTTTAATTTTTTGTTTATTATTTAAAATTTCTTCTATTGAAATTTTCTTGCCAACAAAGGCGTAAAGATTTATATTTTCATCTTCTTCGTAAAAATTTGATTCTGCAATTTGTTTTTGAGAATTACAGCTCCAAAAAAACATTAAAACTAAAAATAGAATATGTACTTTCATTTAAAATTATGGCTAAAATGTTTTTACTGCTTAATTAATGTAAACTCTCCCCTTGGCATTTCATTATAAGGGGCACAACCGGTATCATCAACTATCATTTCCTGTTCAGTGTAATAAATATAATGCATTTGGGTTTTCTGAGGATTGTCAAAATTAATAACTATTTGTCCGCCTATACATAGATCAGAAAAATAGAATCTCAATTTAGCTTTTGTACTGTTTACAAATCCTAAACTACTTACTTTTGCTTTTTCTTCAGGCAAATTATAAGTTGAGTATAATTGATTTCCACTTGCGTCTAGCATTTTATACCTACCCTTAATTCTATCTTTATAATATTTCCCAAGAGTGTCATAATCTTTTATTTTAGTAAATGTAATGATAAAAGTTTTTCCTTCAAAAGTTCCTTTCCAAGTTCCAACATAAGGATTAAGATCATTATTTAAATCTTTTCGATAACTTCCTTCTGCTGGCCAACCTTTTGTTTCTAATGGAATAATTTGTTGTTGAGCTTTACAGCCAATGAATATAAAACTAAATATAATTAATAAGTTTTTCATAATAATAAATTTAAAATTAAAAAATTTAAGAACAATTATTTTCTGTAGGACTTCCGTATTCATTGTAATCAACTTTTTTAACTGTATTAGAATTTCCTTCTATTTTAAATAAAACAATATCGTTCAAATTCATTTTTTTTAATGTCTCATTGAAAAGTTTCTGCATATCTGTATGTGATAGTTCTCCTGTTTCAGTCTGAATCTCTTGAGCATTTTTAGCATACCAATTTCTCAATATATCTAATTGATCCTTTGTAAATTCGGGTGGTAAGTTTGTACCATTTCCTGTATATTGAATTTGATATGTGTTAAATATAGTATCTGGATCAGACGCTACCATTCCTCCAAATACTGTGTCGAGAGGAGTGTTATTAGCAATAGCATTATGCAGAATAATTAAGAAAGTATTAATGTCCGCAGGTGAAAATATCTTCACAGATACATTACCATTACTTTTATTAATATGGGTATGGCTGTAACTAAAGGTTGTTGGGTAAATTCCTACCTTCATTTTATCAGGATTTGTTGCATCAGGGTTTAAAAGGCTTGTTTGGGTCGTAATCGTTAAATTAGCTGCTGCAACTGTTTTAAAGCCGTACCCCGTTTCATTCGGATCCGATACTTTTGATTTTAAAACATCATATCTGGATTTTACTGCAGTATTATTAAAAATATTTTTTGCTTGTATACAAGGATCTTCCGGCTCTTGTGGATCTTGTGGTCCATCTCCTCCAGGGTAAGGATAAGGATCGCTATCTCCGCCACCTCCTGTGCATTCACCATCTGGGCCTACAATACCAACACAGCCTTCCTGTTGTACGTTTTTGCAGGTTGTTACATGATAGGTAGACCAAGTTCCCTGTCCTGAACCAGGATTAGAATCGCCACCACCGTTTGGTAACCAAACAGACACCGCTCTTGTAGTACAAACCAATTTACTAGTTTCGTTATTGGCTTCATTAGATAAAGCTTTTTTTGTACGAGCCGAAATGATGTTCTGGAAAAAAGTAATGTCATTCACTTCATTGGTATAAATAAAATATACATTCTTTCCGTGTCTTGGAACCTGCAATACCGAAACTACTTTTTTATTTTCCACCACAGGAACCATTAGAAAACTTTCATCAAAACGATCCATTGTTGTAGCGTAATCCCAAAGCGGGGTTCCGTTAATTTTTTTAATGTTGGTTTCGTTTTCACGATAAACCTGTATTACATTTTTAATATACTTCTCATCTTCTTTCCAAAGGCTTTTAGATTGGTATTCATTATTAGATGGTTCCGATGTAGAATAAACATCATCATGAATACAGGAATGTAGTATAAAACTGAGGGCTACCACAAAGGATAGCCATAAGATAATTTTCTTTCTCATAAGCGTGTTTTTTAATGAGTTAAATATATAATTTTTTTATTACCCCACAAAGGTGTGAAAAACAAATTGAGAAAATACAGTAAAAATTTACTGATTTCCGTACTATTTTTCTAAAAGAAAAAAATATGTAATTTTGATGAAAATACTTTGTGCTATGACTTTAGGTGAAAAGCTGAAAAAAGCGAGAATCAACAAAAACTTTACACAGGAATATCTTGCGGAAGTACTGAGTGTATCTCAGAAAACATATTCTAATTTTGAGAATGATAAAAGTAAGCCGGACTTTTCTCAAGTAGAAGAGATTTCAAAATTATTAGAAGTAAGTGTTTTAGATTTTTTGAGCAGTGACGGAATGTCTTTTAACTATGAAAATACACATGGTGGAAACAATGGCTTTATTTATCAAAATCAGCTGCCAGAAAAGCTAATAGAACAGTATGAACAAAGGCTAAAAGATAAAGATACCGAGATCGCTTATCTCCGAAAATTGATCGATAAAAATTAAAACTTCAACATTTTTGAAGTTTTTTTTATTTATGATGTAATAGAATACAATTTTTAATTGTCTTACTAATAGATACAAAACTCATGACCCAAGAAACTTTTAAGGATACGGTATTCATTCTCAAAAATGAGATGTATCGCTTTGCGAAAAGATTCGTCATGAGCAGTGATGAGGCAGAAGATGTGGTTCAGGATCTGATGATCAAGTTCTGGCAGAAAAAAGAGGAGCTGGCGCAGTTTGGAAATTTAAAATCCTATGCCTTGAAAGCCGTCCGGAACGAGTGTTTGAACAGACTCAAGCACCACGACGTAAGGCAGGGATTTGCAGATCTGCAATTGCATCGGTCGGAGCTTTACAGTATGGAAGTCAATAATTTAAAAGAACATATTATAGGTTTTATAAATCAGCTTCCAGAGAAACAGAAAATGGTGATCCATTTGAAAGATGTAGAAGAGTATGAAGTTTCTGAAATTTCTGAAATGCTGGAAATGGAAGAAAACGCGGTAAGAGTAAATCTTATGAGAGCAAGACAAAAAGTAAAAGAACAAATCTCACAACTGATGAATTATGAACAACGACAAATTTCAAGATAAATACAACGAAGTCTTCCAAAATATAAAGGAAGAGAAAATGGACTGGGATTTTGAAGATTTCCTTCAAAAAGCAGAAGGCGGAGAACCTGAAAATAATGAAGCTCCAATTATTCCGCTTCAAACGAAAGCGAAGCCTTCTTTCCCGAAATGGTTTTGGATGGCAGCAAGTGTGGTTTTACTTTTCGGAATTGGGTTGATTTTTAATTATAATCAAAAATCCGATGTAGAAGATCAAGCGAAACTTGTTGAAAATCAAATCAAGCAACAGAAAAAAGATTTCATTGACGAAAATAGTGATCATCAAACACAGGTTGCTGTGAATCATGTGAACGATACGATTCCCGCAGCGAAAAAAGATTCGATCTTTCAGGAGAATTCGGTTGCCGAAAAGGATGTTTTAGATCAAATTCTTCCAAAAAGAGGAAGATTGAAGAAAGAAAGAAGACCTCAGTTTGTAGATAACTCTTCTTCTAAAAAATATGATTCTTCTAAAAAAGATTCTTCAGGCTACAAAAACTCGTATGTTATTGTAAACGGAAAAAAGATCGAAAATGTAGAAGAAGCTATTAATGTGACTAAGTACTCATTTCAGATATTTGCAAATAACGTTAGTGAAAAATTAGCACAGCCCAAAGTGATGGACGACGATTATTAACCTATAAAACAAAGATTTATGAACCTGATCAGGCATTAATCACCTCAGTAAAAATAAAAATTGACTCATGAAAAAAATATTGATAATATTCGCATTTGCTTTTTCCCATTTCTATAATGTTTATGGGCAAGGAGACAAATTTGATAAACTTTTTGAAAAATATCAGGAGGTAGAAGGTGTAACTTCTATCAAGATAGCAAAACCAATGTTTGGGATGCTCAGCAGTCTTAATATTGATGACGCTCAGCTGGATCAGATCAAGCCGTTATTGGCAAAGATCAACGGATTAAAAGTCCTGATCACAGAGAATCCGGAAAAAGCCAACAGTCCGGAAGGAAGAAAAGTTCAGGCTAACCTATCGCAATTAAGTAAAGACGTTTCTTCTTATCTTAAAAATTTGAATTACAGTGAAATAATGTCTGTAAATAACTCCGGAGCGAAAATAAAGTTCCTCTCTTCGGAAGCCAAAGACGGAATTTTGGATGATCTGTTATTAAGCATCAACAGCGACAGCGGAGAAAATATCCTTGTTATGCTGGACGGGAAACTTTCGATGGATGATGTTAATAAGATCATTAATTCCAGCGAGACAAAATCAAATACGATAAGTCACACGAGAAATACGCAGACTTCGGATAATAATCCATCTTATTTAAATGGTGAAGCGAGAAATGTAGGTGAATTTTCAGGAATTAATGTAAGCACAGGTGTAAATGTGGTTTACAAGCAGGAAAGCCCTACCAATATCAAGGTCATTGCTGATGCCGACAAGCTTCAATACGTAATTACAAAAGTTGAAAACGGTATTCTGAAAGTTTACATTGATAATAAAGGAGTGAAAAACTTAAGATTTAAAAATTTAAGTGTAAACGTTTCTTCTCCAAGAATGAGTGAAATTAAAACTTCTTCTGGTGCCAATTTCTCAACAGTGAATTCTGTGAATGAAAATAATCTTACGATCGATGCTTCTTCAGGTTCTACGATTAAAGGAAAATTCAATGTGTCTAATACAACGAATGTTGAAGCAACTTCAGGATCAAATATAAAAGCTGATGTTAATTCTAAAAATTTTGAATTGAAAGCTTCCAGCGGTTCCGATACCAGTTTTGAAGGAGAAGTTATGGCAGCAGTATTTGATATCAGCAGCGGTGCGCTTTGTAAAGCAGAGAATTTAAGGTCAGACAGTGTAGATGCAGAGTCTACATCAGGAGGAAGTCTTTCTATAAATGTTACAACCACATTGAAGGTAAAAGCATCTTCCGGAGGTCTTGTAAAATATAAAGGAAATCCTAAAATTGATTCAAATATCAGTAAAATGTCTGGCGGAAGCTTAAAACCGATTAACTAAAAATCTAATTGCCATGAAAATTTTTAAAAACATTTTTTTAATCGCCTCTACAATGTTTGTGTTGCAATCTTGTATAGGAGGTTCCCGCAAGCCTGATATGGATTTCTTCAGCAATACTGATTATGATTTTAAAGGAGCGAAGTTTGAGAGTTTTAATGTACCCATGTTTTTAGCTAAACCTTTTATCAAGAAAGCTTTAAGAGAAGATGGCGGAGATGAAGAATTGATCAATCTTGTAAAAAAAGTTTCTAAAATTAAAGTGTTGACCGTAGAAAATGGCGACCAAGCAATGCTGAAAGATTATGCTAAATATTTAAATAACAACAATTACGAAGACTGGGCAACCATAAAACACGACGGTGATAACGTAAACATCAGAGTAAAACAAACAGGAGAAACCATAAAAAACATGTTGATTACAGTAAACTCCGATAAGGAATTGGTTTTTGTAGACGTAAAAGGTAGTTTTACCGCAGATGATATTTCAAAAATGATTAATTCTGCAACAGATAAATAAATTTTTTAAACCCCTTCATATACTCAATTATTTTGTACAGGAAAACCGTTCTTATTAGGACGGTTTTATGTTTAGTATATTGAAAATTTTAATTTATTTAATTGAATTAATTAAAATTTTATATTCAAGATTAAATTAACATTAAAATAATAATGAAAAACTTGTTTCTGTATATTTCTAGTGTATTTTTGCAGCAAAATAAATAAGCTATAGTTTTTTGAAATAGCAAATGAAGTTTTCATCGTATTTAGAATAAGTTAACCCTTATATATTCAAGTTATTTTGTACAAGAAAGACCGATCCTAATAAGATCGGTTTTTTTCATTTAATTTATTGATTATTAATTTTTATTTAAACTATTGAATCGGCCTTTCATATCTCGTTCAAATAGCCTAATTTTGCAAAGAAAGTAAAGATGTCTATTCATAACAAAATTGTAGAGGCAGCCATCACTTTCGATGACGTTCTTCTAGTTCCTTCTTATTCAGAAGTTTTACCTAACCAGGTTTCATTAAAATCAAGACTTACCGATAAAATAACGCTGAATGTTCCGATAGTTTCTGCTGCAATGGACACAGTTACTGAAGGTGACCTCGCTATTGCTTTGGCAAGAGTCGGAGGTTTAGGTTTCATTCACAAAAACATGACGATCGAAGAACAGGCTGCGCAGGTTAACCGTGTAAAGCGTTCTGAAAACGGAATGATCTCGGATCCTGTTACCCTTTCAAAAGATCATACTTTAGCTGAGGCTAAAGAAACGATGAGCAGATATAAAATCTCTGGTTTACCGGTTGTAGATGCGAATAATGTATTGATCGGAATCATTACCAACAGAGATGTAAAATATCAGGAAAACCTTGATATGAAGGTCGAAGAGATCATGACGAAAGAAAATCTGATCACTTCTGATAAAAATACCAACTTAGAAAAAGCTAAAGAAATTCTTCTTAAAAGCCGTGTTGAAAAACTTCCAATCGTAGATTCTGAAAATAAATTGGTTGGTCTGATTACCATTAAAGATATCGACAATCAATTAGAATATCCAAATTCCAATAAAGATCAAAAAGGTCGCCTTATCGTAGGTGCCGGAGTTGGAGTTGGTGAAGATACAATGGATAGAATTGCAGCATTGGTAAAAGCTGGTGTTGATATTATTGGGATTGATTCTGCTCATGGGCATTCTAAAGGTGTTCTGGATAAGATTTCTCAAATCAGAGAAGCGTATCCGGATTTAGATATCGTAGGTGGAAATATCGTAACTGCTGAAGCTGCGGAAGATTTAATTAAAGCTGGTGCAAATGTTCTAAAAGTAGGTGTTGGTCCGGGTTCTATCTGTACAACGAGAGTTGTTGCAGGAGTTGGAGTTCCTCAATTATCTGCTATTTACAACGTTTACGAATATGCTAAATCTAAAAATGTTGCAGTAATTGCTGATGGAGGTATTAAACTTTCAGGAGATATCGTAAAAGCTATCGCAAGTGGAGCAGGAGCAGTGATGCTAGGTTCTCTTTTAGCTGGAACTGATGAAGCTCCGGGAGAAGAAATTATCTTCCAAGGTAGAAAATTCAAGTCTTACCAAGGTATGGGAAGTCTTTCTGCAATGAAGAGAGGTGGAAAAGAAAGATATTTCCAAAGTGAAGCTAAGAAATTCGTTCCGGAAGGAATTGAAGGTAGAGTACCACACAAAGGAAAAATTGAAGATGTAATTTTCCAATTAACAGGAGGCCTAAGAGCAGGTATGGGATATTGTGGAGCTAAAGATATTGAAGCTTTACAAAACGACACCAAAATGGTAATGATTACAGGAAGCGGATTGAAAGAATCTCACCCTCACGATGTTATCATCACTCAGGAAGCTCCAAATTATTCTTTATAAGATTATTTAAGAGATAAATTAAAAGCCACACAATTTGTGTGGCTTTTGTGTTTTTAATGATTGTTTCAGTTGGAGTTGTCAATAGGAGCGGACTAAAGTCCGCTTTCAAAACGCAGATTGGAAAGTTGGCTTTAGCCGAAACTTACATTTAAATTAATTGGTGGCTGAGGTTCTCGAAGCCACCAATTAATCAGTCTTCAACTAAGAAACTAAGCCATCAAATAATTTATAGTGAGCCGAATTTGCAGTAAAATCAAAACCTTGTACTAAATTCTCTTTTTCTATTACCAGATATTAAAATTTTCATGATGTTAATGATTAAATTGATAGAATTTTAGTTAAAATGAGTCATTAGTGTCCAAATACTTACTAACGACTCCTTAAATTAATTTTAACATAAATATAATATTGATGTAACAAACTGAAAATAATGGGGACATATTGTAAATATTTCTACTATTTAAATCAATTAAATGAATTTTTAAAGGGTTGTAGTGGAATTATGTAAATAATATTAAATTTGAATACGTTTAAATTAGAAAACAATGAAGAGAATTTTCCTTTATGGGGCGCTTGTGTTATCCGTTTCATTAACTGCACAACAACAAAGATGGTGTGGTTTTGATCAAACAATACAAGAACAGGACAAAGCTAATCCTGGATTAAGACAGACTTTTGATAAAATTATTCAAAAGATTCACACTGAAAAGAAGAATTCTTCTTCTTCAGCGTTTGGGAAGACGGTAAATGGAGTATATGAAATACCTGTGGTAGTTCATTTGATTTACCCGTCTGGTGCGGCAGTTGGAAGTACTTATAATAAAACTGATGCTCAGATTCAGGCATGGCTTGATCGTGCTAATCAGATGTATGCAGGAACATATGCGTGGCCGGCTGCTGGTGTACCGGCTGATTTTGGGCAAGCTCAAGTATTTCCTATCAAGTTGGTATTGGCAAAAAGAGATCCAAATTGTAATGCAACAACTGGTGTTGTAAGATATGACGGAGGAGGATTAGCTGGATATAATGCATCTGGTATGGCTTATACAACTGCTACTGGTGCAAGTAGAGCAGCAATCAAAGGATTGGCTCCACACTGGCCGGAAGCATCTTATTTTAATATTTATGTAATCAGTATGTTCGATGCTGATCCTACACCTAATGCAGGTTTAATGGGATTCGCAGCATTCCCGAACAACCTTGATACAAACTACGAATCGTTCATGAAATCAGGCGTTGTTACAAATGCTCATGACACTACTTTTGCACACGAATTTGGACATGCGATGGGATTATATCATACTTTTGATGGAGGAGCATTTGATGCTGTTCCGGGAGATGCAGATTTCTGTCCGCCAACTACAGGTGTTTGTGCGGATGATGATGATCAGGTTTGTGATACAGAAAGCGCAGGAAGCGGTTATACATTATGGCCGGTGCCCACAAACTCTCAGCTTAACCCTTGTACAGGTGTAAATTATCAAGGTGTACAATATAATATGATGAATTATTCTAACTCTGTTGCACAGAAATTTACTGCAGGGCAAGGAGATAGAATTAATGATTTATTCATGTTGATCAGAAGTAGTTTAACAACTTCTAAAGGAGCTACAGCTTTGCCTGCAACTCCGGTTGTTACTGGAACTCCGGTTGCAGCATCTTGTACGCCTCCGGGAGTTACTACTCCGGGAAGTTATTTGGTAGGACCAACATCTGTTAAACTTGGTCAGATTGATAATTCTTCAGCTGGTTATTGGGCTGGAGCACCGTCTTATTATATAGATTATACTACACAAACATGTAGAGCAAACAGCTATACAGAATTATTGGTTACTCAACAACAAACTATTCAGGTTGGATTTGTGAATAATGACCAGTCAGTTAGAGCTTGGATCGATTATAATAACAACGGAACATTTGAAGCATCAGAATTGGTTGCTACAGGTGATGATGTTGCTGTAGATGCTAATGGACAGGGATTATTGAGTGCTACATTTACTGCTCCTGCTTCAGCGGTATTAAATACTCCTTTAAGAATGAGAGTTATTGCTGATGCTCCGAACAACCCTGCTACTATGACTGCATGTGGACAATTGGCTTACGGACAGGCAGAAGATTATACTGTGAAATTTGTTACAACTTTAGGAACTGCTGATGTAAAAGCAAGTGACAATGATTTTGTAATTTATCCTAACCCAAGTATTGCTGGAGATAAAATATTTATTAAAGCTAAAAATGCTAAAAATCTTGACGTTACAATCTCCGATATGTCAGGTAGATTAGTAGCAACTCCATCTTTAACACAGGAAAGTAACGGAACTTTCAGAGTAAATCATAACCTTGAAAAAGGAGTCTATATGGTTCAGATCTCTAATGGAAAAGATACTAAAACTGCTAAATTGATTATTAAATAATTATTTTAAAATCAAAATATCAAAGCCTCTATTTTATAGGGGCTTTTTTGTTGTCTTAAATGTCCTTTATTTTTAAAACTAAAAAAAAGCTTCCGGAATTCCGAAAGCTTTAATTATAAAAAATAGTGTTTTTATTTTTTCACGAACTTAAATTCATGAATTTGAGAATCTCTAGTATTTATCCTTAGTAAATAAACTCCCGAAGTTAATTGTGATACATTTATTTTTTTGCTGAATGCTTCTGATACTACCAGTTGCCCAGCCATGTTGTAAATATTAATAGATTCTGCTTTCTCAATACCTGAAACACTGATGATTTCTGATACCGGATTAGGGAAAATCTGGATTTTAGTTTTTGTAACGTCTGATGTACCTAATGTAGAGGTGTGAACATCTCCTGTCATTGTAGAGTTCGCCGATGTAAGGCTTCCTCCACATTGTCCGGCGGTGATTGTTGTGTTTTCAACCCATGTACCAATTGTGTTGGCTGGCGGATTTATAAATGCACTGTTTCCGGTAGAGTTATAATAAATAAGGTTCGGACTTGCGAAAGTACCGTTTCCTTCATCTGCTAAAAACTCCCATCTCGTTAAAGTGTTGTTCCATTGAATTTTAAATTCACAAGTTCCTAAACCTCCGCAAGGTTGTCCATCAATGGGTGTTGTGATGTAGATACCTTTACCGTTTGTATCAACTCCTGTTTTAGTAAATGTGAAAACCTGGTCATCAAATAAATTATAACAGCCCTTAAACGTTATTGTCTGAGCAAAAGCTGAGCTTCCGACTGCAAGACATAATAAATATAAAGCTTTCATAATCTATTAAAATTGTGATGGGAAAACTCCTTGCAAAGAAATAATACATTTCAAAGTAAGGAATGGTGGTCTGTTTTCGTGTGGTTGATTT
Organism: Chryseobacterium glaciei; assembly: GCF_001648155.1. NCBI lineage: Bacteria > Pseudomonadati > Bacteroidota > Flavobacteriia > Flavobacteriales > Weeksellaceae > Chryseobacterium > Chryseobacterium glaciei. The sequence goes on from NZ_CP015199.1 coordinate 2,516,438, forward strand.
CCTCCTACAGGATTGATCATAGTAGACTTCATCGTTGTATTTGGAGTAGCGTCAGAATATTCCTTATCCAATATTTTTGTATCTGCAGGAAGTGTATTTGTTGGAGTATTTTGGTTTCCTTCAGCCGTAACGGCATTCACAGTATGTGAGTGAGAAGGCATTTGCGTTACTAATAAAGTAACAGATTCCGCACCGCCCGTTTGTCCCATAGTATAATTGGTAGTGCCACCGGGAGCTTGGCCTTCGTGAACAAGCATTCTTCCTCTCATGTCAGGTAATGCAAAGTTAGTCGTTCCATTTCCTCCGTATTGAGTGCCTAAAAGAGCAAAAAGTGCCTGATTTTGTGAGATAGGTAATAATTGTCCGTTACAGGCTGCCCAGTTTTTAGGAACAAAATTATAAGGTACGAAAGCTATTTGCCCAAGAAAAGGTTCTGATGCTTGAGCTTTTAAGGTAGGTGTAAATGCACAGCTGATAAGCAGCGCACATGCTAATGTAAAGTTTTTCATGATAGTCAAGTTTAGTAGAGTAAAGGTAAATAATATTTTACATATTTAGATTATTAAAATAAAAAACCTTTCAGAGTTAACTGAAAGGTGATATTGTGTTAAAATAATTGTTTTATTTATGTAAATTATCTTTAAAATCTTCTATCCTGAAATCGGTGAGTGCATTCCCTTTTTCAATTTTTTCCTTGGAGTACAATCGGAAATCATTTTCAGTTTTTTCCAGAAGATGATCATAAGGGCCAACGGCTGAAATCAGTTTTACAAGTACAGGAGAAATTTCAAGACAAATGAAAAGTCCCATAATGAAAGTCGCTGCTAATCCAATAATGGCAGAATTTTTCCCTAATTCATCCAAAGCCTGAAGTCTTGCAGCAAATCCGTTGAACTTGTCTTCAAAAGTTTCTGTCGATTTTCGCTCTGTTTCAAGATTGGTATAAACTTTTGAAATCTCTTTATCCAAATATTCCAGTCGCGGAGAAATTTGTTTCTGATAATTTTCCAGATCCTGTCTACGCTGTTCTTTAAGTTCTTGCTTACGTTTTGCATTCGGCCCGAAACCTTCTTTTCCACTCGTTAGGCCTGATTGTTTTCCTAAAATCTCTTTTTCAAGCTCTACAGCAGCAGAATCATATGATTTTTGATATTGAACAACCTTTTCGGAGATTTGTTTCTTTTCCGTTTCAAAAGGTCCGCTTTGTTGAAGGATTCTTCCGTTCATTTCGCCTTGAAGCTGCTTTTTATTTCTCTGAATAATGGTATTCAATTGTTTATTAACTTCTTTTTCGAAAATTTTAAGTTCTAAAGGTTTAGAAATAATAATTCCCAGAAAAGTTGCTAAAATTAGACGTGGAATTGCCATTAAGATCTGATTCCACCATGTTCCTGTTTTTTTTATGGATGAAACAATGTAACGGTCAAGATTAAAAATCATCAGTCCCCACAAAATTCCGAAACCGATGGATGCCCAAATATTATCAAATACCGTAAACATTGCATAACCTGCCGAAAGTGTAGCAAAAACAGCAGTGAAAAGAACGATGCCTCCGATGCCCGCAAACTTGTTCCATTCGCTCGGTGTTTTTCTTAGAATATGGATGTTTCCTCCGGAGCAAACCATCAGAAACTTCTGGAACCAATTTATCTTATGATTCGCCTGATTTATAGTTTGTTGATTATTTTTCATTATTGAAAATTTATACAAAAGTAATACTAAAAATCGTACCAATGTTAAAGATAGTATTATGTTTTACCAAGTATAATGATTTTTAAATATAATTAATTGATAATCATTATTTTATATTTTTTATTCCAAGCTAGGTGAAATTTCTATCGTTTTTATGATTTTAAAATTTGCATTTTGATAAAAAAATAATAAGTTTGCAGCGAATAACATAATAAAAAGTATATAAATGAAGAGAATTATGATTTTTTGTGCATTAATGATTTTTTTTAATGCATTTTCTCAAGACCAACATAAATTTTGCGGTTTTGACGAAGTAATGAGAAAAATGGATAGTAAATATCCAGATTTAAAGAAAAAAAGAGAGGAGACAGAAGCTAGATTAAGTAATCTGGATAAACAGTCTTACTTAAATAAGGTAGGTGCAACAACATCTTGGAACGGCTTATACACAGGACAGGTTTATGAAATACCTGTAGTTGTACATGTGATTGAATCTCAGGCTACAGCAAATGCTAATTTAGCTCTAACAGATCAGGAGATTATAGATTGGATCGACAGAGCAAACAGAATGTATGCAACAACTTTCGGAAATGGCTTTTATGCTGAAGGTACTGGCCCGACAGGTGGTTCGGTAATACCTTTTAAACTTGTACTGGCTAAAAGATCTCCTAGCTGCGAACCTACAACAGGGATTGTAAGATATAATGGTAGTACGCTTCCTTCTTATGATACCTATGGGGTAAAAATGCAGACTAATAATGGAGCAGCTGATTATGATATTAAAAGTCAATTGGCTCCGCATTGGCCGGAAACATCTTATTTTAATATCTATGTAGTTATTGGTTTTGATGGCGCACAACAGCTATCTTATGGATTAATGGGGTATGCCATGTTCCCAGATAGTTATGATTATAGCTATGAAAGCTTTATGAAGGTAGCTACGATTAAAAATACAAATGATACAACATTAACGCATGAGTTGGGACATGCATTCGGTTTATACCATACTTTCCAAGGAGTTAATTATACCAGTCAGACTACTTGCCCGGTAAATAACAACTGTGCAACAGACGGAGATAGAGTTTGTGATACTTCGCCATCAAGAAGTATGTATGGAGTGGCTATTCCTAATAATACAGCAACAGATCCTTGTACAGGACAAAATTATGACGGGACACAATATAATGTAATGAATTATACTAACTCTAACCGTAAATTTACAGACGGACAAAGAGATAGAGCGATAATGCTAATGATGGAATACAGAAAGAGTTTGCTGAACTCTACAGCAGGTAAAGATCCTTCAGTTGTTATTCCTTCTACGGTTTCTGTTGTGGCAGCACAATGTAACCCTGCAGGAACGGCGCATCCAACAAACAATAATTTTGCGATAGGACCTTATAGAGTAAACTTTGCATCTATTAATAGTACTACTAATGGATATGATTCAGATGAGGTGGCACCGATATATTATGCTGATTATTCTACGGCAACTTGTATTAGACCTGCATATTATACAGATATCAACTCAAATTCAAGTACTCCGTTGAAAGTAACGTATATGAATGGATTTAGCCAAGCTGATAAATTCAGAACAAAGGTTTGGATTGATTATGACAATAGCGGAACTTTTGAAACTAGTGAATTGGTGGTGAATAATACTTCTGCAACCGCGATGGCTTCAGGAGCTGTTGTAACGCTTACAAATAGTATTACTCCACCGGCTTCTGCTGTAAAAAACACCTATTTAAGAATGAGAATTGCGGTAGATGCTGCTACATTTGCTTCAGCAGCCCTTCCTGATTTTACGGCTTGCTCACAATTGCAATATGGCCAGATGGAAGATTATGCAGTGAAAATTTTAGATGTGCTGGGTACTTCTGAAGTTAAAGATAATTCAGATGTTAAAATTATATATTCTAAAGGAGAAAATAAGCTTACCCTTGTAGGAAGTAGAAACAGCATATTTGGAGATTATCAGATTTATGACCTTAGTGGAAAACTGATCCAAAAAGGAATTTCGAAAACAAATGAAGTTAAAATCAACCAAGAGTTGGTAAAAGGAGCTTACATTATTAATTATTCGAATAAAGATCAAAAAGGATCTAAGAAATTCTTAAATAACTAAATTACTAGAAGCCCTTTTTAAAGGGCTTCTTTTTTATAATCAAATGACATGGAGAAAATTATAAGTATTTTATTACTGTGCTTTTTGATGACTAATTGCCAGTCTCAACAGAAAAAGAAAGAAGTCAAAAACAAACCTACAATATCCGTAAAAAGTGACACCGAGTATTTTTTAGGAATCTGGAAGTTTGTTGAAAAAAAATATCTTGATGGGACTGAAAAAAAGATCTACCCAATTCATGAGTGTATGAAAAAATATGATCTCGTTTTCGAAAAAGAAAAAGGAAATATATTTTTAACTAAAAATTATGCTACGGGTAAAGACTGTACAATTAAAAGTTCTTCGGGTAAAATTCTGGTTACGATAAATCAAAGCTCTTTTTCTTATTTGGATGCAGATCTAAAAAGAAATGATCAATATAAAATACTTTCAAAAGACAAATTTTCAATCGTTTATAGTGATATTCTTGACGGTAAAATAAGAGATATTGAAGATGTTTACGAAAAGCAGAAATGATTTTTAAATTAATGATATTCAGATGTTTGATTCTTTTAGTTTAAATAATCTTATCTTTAAGTATCAAATCACCAAAATCTTTAATTATGAAAAATTTAATCGTACTTTCATTAAGTTCATTCCTATTATTAATTTCTTGTAATAAAGAGAAAACAATTGATGACGAATTAAAAGAGGCTGCAACCAGTATGAATAAGCTTACTCCACAGATTCTAAATGATGGAATACGACTGGACAGCGTTTCTGCAGAACCTAATAGAGTTTTTAAATATAATTATACATTGATACAGGATGTAAAAGAGAATGTTACGGAAGCAGAAATTAATACTTTTAAGAAAGAAGCAAAAGAAGGAGCTGTTAATGCTATTAAGACATCTGCTGATATGCAGCAGTTTCGGGATAATGATGTTACGTTGAAATATTCTTATTACGACAAAAACGGAAAACCAACAGCCGATTTTTCTGTCACCTCCGCGGAGTATAAAAAGAAATAATTTTTGCTTAAAAATAATTAAAAAATCCGGATGCTTATTTCAAGCGATCCGGATTTTGTTTTAAAAAGCTGTCCCAACCCGTGTAAGATTTGTCACTGCTTATAGTTCCTGAATTAAAGTGATGACAAACTGCAACTGCCAATCCATCAGATGCATCCAGATATTTTGTTGGAAATTCTTTTAACTTTAATAAATTTTGAAGCATTCCTGCAACCTGTTCTTTACTTGCATTTCCGTTTCCGGTGATGGCCATTTTTATCTTTTTCGGTGAATATTCTGTAATTGGAATATTTCTGTACAAACTCGCGGCCATCGCTACACCTTGCGCACGACCCAATTTAAGCATACTCTGAACATTTTTTCCAAAAAAAGGAGCTTCAAGAGCTACTTCATCAGGGTGATATTCGTCGATTAATGCCAATGTTTTATCAAAGATATATTTAAGCTTAGTTTCGTGATTCGGATATTTTTTTAATATCAATTCATGAATCGAAACCATCTCCATATTGCCTTTTTTAACGGAAATAATACCGAAACCCATAATGGCTGTTCCGGGATCTATTCCTAAAATTATTTTTTCTGAAATCATCACGTCAAAGATATGACTTTCATTAATTTTTAATGATGAAAAAAATCAAGTGAAATATTATAATTTTAGTAAAAACTTCTTAACTTAAACAAAAAATAACTATGAAAAACGTAATGATCTTTTTTATGTTTCCGGTTTTTTTGTTTTGCAATTTTTTGCAGATGAAAGACTTAAAGGAAAAAGGAGTCGTTAAAAATGATAATTCATTAACAGAAAAAGACAGAATTGTTTATCTATTTTTTAAAGTTGAAAAAAATAATTCAGGGGCAGAAAAAATAGTTTTGGAAGATCAAAAGATCATGGAAGGAAGATTAAAATCTAAACCATCTTTTGATATAAATTCAGCTAAAACAGGAGATTTTATTATTTCTTTAAATGATGCCAACGGGAAAGAAATAGTAAAACAAATCGTAGGAGATCCACTAAATCCTGAATTAGAAAGATTTGGTGAAGAAGGATTAAGCAGAAATAAGGTTTCTCTTCAAAATGCAGAATTCAGCGTAAGATATTCTCATTCCGAAGAAATAAAAGTAGTGAGAGTTGAGAAGGTCACAACCGACGGAAAACAATTATTATTCACCCAAAAACTATAATCATGAAAAAAACTTTACTTTTCCTGTTTACCAGCACATTTTGCTTTTCTCAGGTCTTCGATGTAGTTCCACTTTTACAGAGCGGATCAAATGATAAACGAATCAATATCGCGGTTTTAGGGGATGGTTTTACTGCTGCTCAACAAGCCAATTTTGTTTCTTCGGCACAGTCTACAATTAATTATCTTTTTACAAAAAGTCCTTACACGGAGTATAAAAATTATTTTAATGCTTACGGTATAAAAGTAATTTCTGCAGAAACGGGGGTAAAACATCCCGGGACAGCAACAGATGTTACAGAGCCAGTAATTCCAGTTTCAAATCCTAATAATTATCTCGGTTCTTCGTTTGATTTTGGGGTTCACCGATGTATTTACAGTAATTCTACCAATAAAGTAGCGCAGGTTTTAGCGGCTAATCTTCCGGATTATGATATCACCTATGTTCTTGGTAATTCTACGGAATATGGTGGATGTGGTGGAACGTATGCCTTTGCTTCATTAAATGCTTCTGCGAATGAAATCGTTGTTCACGAATTAGGACATTCATTCGGAAAGCTTGCCGATGAGTATTGGTTTGCAGGCTCTGGAGAATCTCCAAATAAAACTCAGACCTCAAATCCGGCAACGATTAAATGGAAAAATTGGGTAGGTGTAAATAATGTTGGAGTTTATCCTTACACAGAAAGTCCGTCTTGGTTCCGCCCGCATCAAAACTGCGAGATGAGGTATCTGGATAGACAGTTTTGTTCTGTTTGTAAAGAACAAATTATTGAAAGAATCCATTCTTTGGTTTCTCCGGTTGATTCTTATACTCCGGCAAACAGCAGTTCTGTGAGTGCTAATACAAATGTTACATTTACGGTGAATGAAATTCTGCCAATTCCAAATACATTGGTGAATACATGGACATTGAACGGAACGCCACTTGCCTCTACAAGCAATTCTTTAATTGTAACTCCGAGCCAATTGAATAACGGAAATAATACACTACTTTTTTCGGTGACAGATAATACAACTTTGGTAAATGTTACAGGACACAGCACCGTTCATTTTACCAATGTAAGCTGGACGTTGAATAAGTCTACTCTTGGAACCTCAGAAGTAAAAGTCCAGGAAAGAAGATTCAGCATTTATCCAAATCCTGCAAGCAGTGAATTTTATATTAAAGGAAAACCGGATTTCTCAAAGGATATCAAAGTCGTTTTATATGATGCATCGGGTAAACTGATTCCTGTGAAATATGAAATGAAGGATTCTGCTACAATATTTGTAGATGTTAATAACTTGATCATCGGAACTTATACTTTAAGTGTAACTCAGGATAAAGAATTAATCATTTCTCAAAAAATTATCAAAGAATAATTTAAATTAAATAATACATTAAATCGGCTCACAAGGCCGATTTTTTTGTTTTAATAATTGATTTGCTCTAGCTTTTTCTCAGCAATAGGAACCCATTTTCCATCATGACGGAGTAGTATGATTTTATCAACTATGAATTTAGTTTTATATTCTTTGTTTTTATAAACGTCAAGTGCTTTTAGATAATTATCAAAACTTAAATCTCTGTAACCAACCGTCATATGAGGATTAAAATTATATCTGATAAAATTGAAATACTGTTTTACTCTGTTGTAAAGTTTAATAAGATGCTCATTTTCTTCAGGTTTAACAAAAAGGACAGGGCTTTTATTTGGAAAACCGTCAAAACCATTTAATGTAATTTCGAATGGGGAAATATTGGTATCAATTTTTTGAAAAGCAATGTGAATATCTTCTTCTAATTCTATTTCTCTGGAAAAAGGCGGAAATAAAGTAATGTGAGCATCATTTTTTAATGCTTTTGAATTATTGTAGTTTAATGCTAAATCCTGCTTAAATATTTTCACCTCATCAATAATCTGTTGAGGTGGATAAACGGCTATGAAATAGAGCTTTTTCATAAATTGAATTTATGAAACTATTTTTTGTGAAACTGGTACTTTCATTTCTTTTCCTAAATCAATCACCGTATTTTCAATTCCATCAGTAATTTTCTTTATTTCGATATGCGGTCTGAAAATTGAACTTTTTCCTTTTTCTTCATCCGCTATATTAGATAAAATAATAACAGACGTTTTCGTTTCAGGATAATAAATGTTCAGGGAGGGAGAGCCTTTGATGTATCCACTGTGGAAATAAGCGGTCGGTTTTCCGAGGTTAAGCATAATTCCGTAGCCGTAACCCATTTTTCCGAAAATTTGATGTTGTCTTTCCGAACTTTTAGCAGTGAATTTTTGAAGAGTTTCGTGATTTAAAATTTTTCCGTCATACAAGGTATTATTCCAGGTATTAAGATCCTGAATTGTCGAAAGAACGCCTCCTGCAGGAATTCCGATTTCTTTCCCGCCTAGTCTTTTAGGCATATTTTTAATTTCCTCGAAATTTTTATCATTACCAAGATAAGCTCCGGCAAAATCAGTTCCTTCAAAAATATTTCCTGTTGAAGAACTGTTCATTCCCGCTTTTTTGAATAAATTCAAAACGTTTTCATCATAAGATTTTCCTGAAACCGTCTCAAGTATTTTTCCTAAAGCATTAAAACCATCATTGGAATAGAAAAAATTTGATCCACTTTTAAACATTAATTTTTCTCCAAGAAGATTTAATCCTGAAGTATGATTTAAAAGCTGATGAATGGTGATGTTTTCGTATTCTTTGGTCTGAAATTCCTTTAAATATTTTGAAACTTTATCATCAACCTTCAGTTTTCCCTGTTCCATTTCAAGTAAAACCATAACCGCAGTAAATTGTTTACTTACAGAACCTATAGCAAAAACGGTATTATCATCGATCCTAGTTTTAGATTTAAAATCTGAAAAACCATTTTCTTTTCGATAAAGCTGAACAGAATCTTTGAAAACCGCAACACTTCCATTAAAGTCATATTTCTTGAAAACAGAATCTATCTGTTGCTCCAGCAATTTTTTTTCAAAAGCTATGATGGTAGAATCTATGATCGCGTTTTTGTCGATTGGTTTTGCGACTATTTGTTTAATTTCATTTTTCTCACATGAAATTAAAATAACCAAAAGGAATATGAGGGCGGAAAAATAATAATTTTTTTGTGTCATTTGGGAATAATACTTTTTTAAAATCAACATTGTTCCTCAAAAATAAGAAAAACCTCTTAATTTCACTTAAGAGGTTTTGAGTAAATATTATAATTAAGATCAAAAACTAACTGTATTCCCAATATTTGCAATCTTGGTTGATATAAGCAACAGAATTATGTCATTGGATTGAATTTTTTTATAATTACTTTGTCTTTATAAAAGCAATATAAACATCATCTATTTTTTCGTCTGGTGTGAAAACTTTTGTATAAGGTTTTGGAATGTAGTATACGTTGTATTTATTACTGAATATATTATAACTTTTATTGAATATTTTATAGTCTAATTTTTTTCCTTCAAAGAGAACCAAAGATTTTTCATTCGCGTAAAAACCTTCTGCAGAAATATCTCCATACTGTTTTCTAACATCGTTTTCTGCAAGATAAATAACATTTTTTTTGAGGAGGTCTTCCTTTTTCAAAATCATTAACTGCCCTTCATAATCATAATCTTCAGGACTGAATTCCAGTAAATTTTCTGATTTAATACTCTCTTTTGGAACCTCCAAATTGTAGAAACCTTTAGCGTCTGTTTTTGCAGAATACACCTTTTGAGGGGTAATAAAATGGATAGTGGTTTCTGGGCCTGATTTATTTGTTCCTTTAATTAAAACTTTTCCTGAAATAATCATAGTCCCATCGCCGGTTTTATCTTCCTCTTTCTGATTTTCTTTAGAAATTTTGGATTGAGAAGAAACAAATTCTGTTTTAGTTACAGTCTTTGTCTGCGCCGGATAAGAATTAAAAATACTTGCCGTTAAAGCAACCCCCGCAGCTATTTTAGTAAAAGTAGTTTTTCTGGAATGACGGTTTTGTGAAAATGAAATTTCAGGTTGTAAAGAGCGGTTTAATTGATTGTTAAAAACTATTCCACAGAACCTTTCGCCTTTATTTTGTTGAATGATATTTAAAATCTCCGAATCATTAAGGTTTGATAAATCTAAAACTTTTTTTGAACATAGATCACAGAATTTTCCGTCAGGAAGATCATGCATTTTGTCTAATGATTCTTCGCAGGGCTTTTTAATTCTCAAAAAAGGTTTCATAATGTGGTTTTAGTTTAGCTTAAAAACGAGAATTTTCACATATTATTTTGGAATCAAATCACAAAACCAGAAAATATATTCTTCATCCTTATCGTTCTCATCAGATTTTGGTTTGGGATAAGTTTTCTTTACCGTTTCTCCAATTTCAAACTCAATTGGATTTTTAAAAATAGGTCCATCAAAAGTAAAGGTGTGAAATTCTCCATTTTCTCCACAAGGATCAACATTTTCGGGCAAATCTTTAATGAAATCTTTATCAATAATTCTTCCTGCGAAGCTTTTATCAAGATAAGTTTCATTTACGCAGGTAACAATTGTTTTAAAACCAAGATCTAAAAACTCATTGATGAGGCTTGATGTATTCTGCTTCCAGAGAGGAAAAACGGCTTCCATTCCGATAGATTGTAATTGTTCCTCGCGATATTTTCGAAGATCTTCCAGAAAAATATCTCCAAAAATAGAATGCATATTTCCTTTAGATTTTATAGTATCCATCGTTGAAATCATAATTTCACGATATTGTTCCATTGTCGGTTCTTTTGGAATTTGCATCGTCATTAATGGAATTTCCAGACTTGAAGCTTGTTGTTTCAAAAGATCTACATGAACACCATGCATAGAAATCCGTTGAAATTCTTCGTTCACACTCGTAAGTAGGGAAGTGATTTCAAAACGGTCTTCTTTTAAGGTTTTATATAAGGCAAGAGCGGAGTCTTTTCCGCTGCTCCAGTTGAAGATGGCTTTAGGCTTCATTAAAATACTAATTTGTATATATTTTTAAATTTCTATATTATGTTAAATGTAACATAAAGGTGAATTAAGTTGTCTTATTTAATTAATGACCGACAATTTTTTTTAAATTTAAACCAAATTAAATAAAACTAAATGAAAAACTTATTATTGGGAACTGCAGTTCTGTTTTTTACAGGAACTATCAATCCTGCTTTCTCGCAAAGCACCGAGGCTCCAAAATTTATCAGTAACACGGAAGGTGTAAAAGAATACAGCCTTAAAAACGGAATGAAACTTCTTTTAATTCCCGATGCGTCACAAAGCAACATGGTTGTAAATATTGTATATAATGTTGGATCAAAAGATGAAGGTTACGGTGAAAAAGGAATGGCCCATTTACTTGAGCATATGCTGTTCAAGAGTACAAAAAATCTCGGAGATATTAAAAAACAACTTTCTGATAAAGGAGGTCAGGCCAATGGAACAACTTGGTACGACAGAACAAATTATTATGAAATTTTCCCTTCCACTGATGAAAACCTGAAATGGTCTTTACAAATGGAAGCCGACAGGATGCTAAATGCTACGATTCTTCAAACTGATCTTGATAAAGAGTTTTCTGTAGTAAGAAATGAGTTTGAGATCGGAGAGAATAATCCTACAAGAGTTATGATGCAGAATGTATTTTCTAACGGCTACACTTGGCACAATTACGGAAATAGTACAATAGGAAGTAAAGAAGATATTGAGCGTGTAAAAGCTCCGACACTTAGAAAATTCTATGAAAAATATTATCAGCCGGATAATGCAACATTAATTATTGCCGGAAAGTTTGATGAAAAAAGCGCATTGAAATATGTGACCGATTATTTCTCAGGATTAGCAAAACCAATCCGTCAATTAGGCGGAACTTATACCGTAGAACCTGCTCAAAATGGAGAAAAATATTTTGAAATTAAAAGAAATAATGATCAGCAGATCATTGCGGCAGGATATCATACATCAGCTTTTGCAGATAAAGATTATGCAGCGTTGTCCGCGCTTTATGAAATACTAACTTCAGATCCTTCAGGATATTTGTATAAAAATTTGGTGGAAACTCAAAAAGTTTCTTCTATTTGGACATTCAGCCCTGTAGTAAGAGATCCGGGAATGGTTTATTTTAATTTTGATGTTCCGAAGGATAAAAATCTGGATGAGACAACAAAATTGGTAAGAACAGAATTAGACAAAGTTTCAACAATAAAGTTTACTGCTGATGATCTTAAGAGAGGTAAGGCGAAACTGGTAAAAGATATAGAAAACGAAAAAAATAATACGATAAACTTTGCAATCAATCTTACAGAAATCGTAGGTGCCGGAAATTATAAATTGAGCTTCCTTTACCGTGATAATGTAGAAAATCTTAAACTGGAAGATATCAACAGAGTTGCTCAGAAATATTTTAAAAATAATAACCGTACGATTGGCGTTTTCCGTCCTTCTCCGAATGAAGAAAGGGTTTCTCCGGCAGAATTCAGAGATAATCAAATCGCTGATTTGGTGAAAGATTATAAAGGAAAGGCGATAGAAAAAGAACTAGCAGCTTTCGAAGCTTCCATTGCTAATGTTAAGAAAAATCTTACCGAAGGAAAACTTTCCAACGGGATGAAATATGGTTTAATTAATAAAGAACTTAAAGGCGATAAAGTTCAGGGAACTTTCCGTTTCAGAATTGGAAATGAAAAAGATCTTGAGGGTAAAGATGCTGTTGCAAGCATCACAGCTTCTCTATTAAAATCCGGAACAAAAACAAGAACAAAAGAGCAGATTCAGGATGATCTTGATCAAATGAAGTCATCTGTCAGTGCTTATGTTTACGGGCAAAATTTAATTATAAGTTTAAATACTTACAAACAATACTATCCGAAAGTAATGGCCATTGTACAAGACATTTTGACAAACGCGACATTCCCTGAAAATGAACTTACCAAAACAGTAACGGAAACAAATACCTGGTTGGAAGGACAGATAAAAGATCCTGATGCCATTGCTAATAATGAATTGCAAAGATTGGCATCTCCATATCCAAAAACAAGTATTTTCTACGTTGCTTCTTTACAGGAACAAATTGACGAGAATAAAAAAGTAACTAAAGCTCAAGTGGTAGATTTCTATCAGAATATTATGGGAGCTTCAGATGGAGTAGGGACATTGATAGGAAGCATTGATGTAAAATCGGCTTCTTCTGAATTAGAAAAAACATTTGGAAAGTTTACAGCAAAATCAAAATTTGTTGAAGTAAAACCAACTTTCTTTGATACAAAAAAACAGGATAAAAACATCATCACGCCTGATAAAGAAAATGCGGTAGCTCTTGGAACCTCAAGTTTCAAAATGACACAGGATAACCCTGATTATCCGGCTTTGGTTATGGCTAATGAAATTTTAGGAAGCGGCGGATTCCTTTCTGCAAGATTACCGATGAGGTTGCGTGAAAAAGATGGAATTTCTTATGGAGTTGGTTCTTATTTAAGCGTTCCCGTTACCAACGACGTTGCTTCATGGAACTATTATGCTTACCTAAATCCGACAAAGAGAGACGCTGTAGAAGCTGCTGTGAAAGAAGAAGTAAGCAAAGCATTGGCTTCCGGATTTACTCAGGAGGAATTAGATTCTAATAAAAAAAGTTATGCAAACGAAAGGATGACCAATTTAGGTTCAGACAATGTACTTATTACTCTTGTGAATACAAAACTTCTTTTCGGAGTTCCATTGGAAAGATTTGACGAGCAGAATTCAAAAATTCAGAATCTGAAATTGACGGAAGTAAATGCAGCCTTGAAAAAATATATTTCTGAAAATAAAGTGATCTCTGTTTTTGCAGGAGATTTTAATAAGAAGTAGATTTATATTTAAAACTAAACATAAACCCGTAGATTATTTCTGCGGGTTTTTTATATTTGAAAAATGAAAAAAATATTAATTCTGACTTTTCTGATTGTAAGTTTATTTTCCTTCGCTCAAAGTGTTAAAACTTTAAGGCAGGAAGCAGTTAAAGCGATCAACAATAATGATTTTTCAACAGCTAAAACTTATTATGAGAAAATTTTAGAGAAAGGTCATAAAACATGGGAAACTTATGTTCTTTTAGGAGATTGTGAATTTCATTTAGGTAATGCTGATAAGGCTTTGGTTTATTATGAAGAAGGTTATAAAAAAGCTAAAGTTCAGGATTATGCAACTATAAATATTAGAACGGGAACTATCTTAATGCAACAAAAAAAGTATGAAGAGGCTTGGATGAAATTTCTAAAAGTAGAAATTACCAGGCCAAATGATCCTGCAGTAAAAAAATTACAGGCAATTGCTTTGTATCGTATGGAAAAATATAATGAAGCATTATTTACTCTTAACCAAGCAGAAAAGTATGATACTTCAGATTTAGAAATTAAATATTATAAAGGCCTTATTTTTTTCAAGCAAAATAAAATTGAGGAAGCTTGTGAAAATTTTGAATTGGCAAAAGGTTTAGATATTCCTGATTTGAAAATCTTGACCGCACAACATTGCAACAAGTCTAAATAAAACAAAAACCTCAAAGAAATTCTTTGAGGTTTAATTTATAATTTTGACATTTAGTAGTCAATAATTGTCTGCCCGACACGGGCCGGACTACATGTTTCTTCGATACTTACCACCCACTTCAAATAAAGCATTGGTAATCTGTCCAAGAGAACAATATTTCACGGCATCCATCATTACATTAAATAAATTCTGCTGATTGATGGCTGCATATTGCAATGTTTTTAAAGCGGCTTCGGACTTATCTTCATTAGCTTGTTGGAAATTATGAAGCGTTTCGATCTGAACCTGCTTTTCTTCCTCAGTCGAACGGATAACTTCTCCCGGACGAACCGTTGGCGAACCATCTTTTCCAAGGAAAGTATTTACTCCAATGATCGGATATTCTCCTGTATGCTTCAACCATTCGTAATGCATCGATTCTTCCTGAATTTTCGAACGTTGATACATGGTTTCCATTGCACCAAGAACACCTCCTCTTTCTGTAATTCTGTCGAATTCTGCATAAACAGCTTCTTCTACCAAATCCGTTAATTCTTCAATAATAAATGAACCTTGAAGCGGATTTTCATTTTTCGCTAAACCTAATTCTTTATTAATGATCAACTGAATTGCCATCGCTCTTCTTACAGACTGCTCAGTCGGCGTTGTAATCGCCTCGTCATAAGCATTCGTGTGAAGTGAGTTACAGTTGTCATAGATCGCATAAAGCGCTTGAAGCGTCGTTCTGATATCGTTGAAATCAATTTCCTGAGCGTGAAGCGAACGTCCTGAAGTTTGAATGTGATATTTCAACATTTGGCTTCTTTCGTCTGCGCCGTATTTCAGTTTCATTGCTTTTGCCCAGATTCTTCTTGCTACTCGTCCGATCACTGAATATTCAGGGTCGATACCGTTAGAGAAGAAGAAAGATAGGTTAGGCGCAAAATCATTGATATCCATTCCTCTTGACAAATAATATTCAACATAAGTGAAACCATTTGCCAAAGTAAATGCCAACTGAGAAACAGGATTTGCACCCGCTTCTGCAATGTGATATCCTGAAATAGAAACCGAATAGAAGTTTCTTACTTTTTCGGTAATAAAATATTCCTGAACGTCACCCATCAATCTTAGAGCAAATTCAGTAGAGAAAATACAAGTATTCTGAGCTTGGTCTTCTTTTAAAATGTCAGCTTGAACGGTACCACGAACGGTCGCGATCGTTTTAGCCTTAATTTCAGCGTAAGCTTCAGCAGGAATTACTTCATCTCCGGTAAGTCCTAATAATTTTAATCCTAAACCGTTGTTTGATGGAGGTAATTCACCGTTATATTTTGGTCTTTCTAAGCCTTTATCGTCGAATTTTGCTTTTAAAGCCTTTTCAACATTAGCTTCAAGTTTATGTTCAGCAATATATTTTTCAACATTTTGGTCAATCGCAGCATTCATAAAGAAAGCCAACAACATCGGAGCCGGACCGTTGATCGTCATTGAAACGGAAGTCATTGCATTCACCAAATCAAATCCGGAATACAATTTTTTTGCGTCATCTAACGTTGCGATAGAAACTCCGGCATTTCCGATTTTACCATAAATATCCGGTGGTAAAGCTGGATCCTGACCGTATAAAGTTACTGAGTCAAATGCTGTAGACAAACGTTTTGCATCCATTTCTGCAGAAACGTAGTGGAATCTTCTGTTCGTTCTTTCAGGACCTCCTTCTCCGGCAAACATCCGTGTAGGATCTTCTCCTGTTCTTTTGAAAGGATAAATCCCTGCTGTGTAAGGGAATCCTCCCGGAAGATTTTCCTGACCTTTCCATTTAATTAGATCTCCCCAATCTGTATATTTTGGTAAAGATATTTTTGGAATTTTTAAATGTGATAAAGATTCTGTAGAAGTCTCCACTTTAATTTCTTTTCCACGAACGAAATAAGAATAAAATTCAGCTTTGAAAGCATCTTTCGTATCGTCCCAATTTTTAAGGAAGTCGATATTTTCCTGTTGAAGATCTTTTTCAGCTTTTTGATATTCATTATCTAAAACTTCGTTTGAAAGGAACTTTTTCACCCCTTCAATATGATACATTTTTCTAGCTAGTTCGGCTTGTTTTTCAACATTGGCGTCGTAAATTCTATTATTTTCTACAATTTCCGATAAATAACGAACTCTTTTTGGAGGAATAATCGTGATGTCTTCAGAAACTTCTTGTTCAACAAAGCCTTGTAGGTTTAAATCTGAAAACTTGTCATTTACTTTTTCAACTAATCTATTGTATAAATCAGTCGTTCCGTGGTCGTTGAATTGAGAAGCTTTTGTCGCATAAACCGGCATATCATCCAACGGACTTTCCCACAACAAATGATTTCTTTGGAATTGTTTTCTTACGGCTTGAAGGGCATCTAAAGCACCACGTTTGTCAGATTTATTTAAAGCAACAAGATCTGCGTAATCCAACATGTCAATTTTTTCCAACTGTGTGGAAGCTCCGTATTCAGGAGTCATCACGTACATTGAAACATCTGCAAAATCTGAAACTTCCGAACCTGATTGTCCAATTCCTGAAGTTTCCAGAATGATAACATCAGGATGAGCCAATTTCAACACATTCAATGCTGAATGAATGAACGGAGACACAGAAACGTTGTTTTCTCTCGTCGCCATCGAACGCATATAAACTCTTGGATCATTGATCGCGTTCATACGAATTCTGTCACCCAAAAGCGCACCTCCGGTTTTCTTTTTCGAAGGGTCAATGGAGATGATTGCAATTTTTTTATCTGTATTGGAACGTAAGAAACGTCTTACTAATTCGTCTGTCAATGAAGATTTTCCGGCTCCACCTGTACCTGTGATACCGATGATTGGAATGTTTAAATCTTTTGATTTTTCATCAATCGCTTTTACCAATTCTGGTTTTTCTTCTGAGAAGTTTTCAACGGCAGAAATGATTTTAGCAATGCTTGTAGAATTTTCAAAACTAATTGAATCTAAATCTTCAGCAGTCACTTCTTTACCTGTTGCGAAATCTGATCTTTTAACCAAATCATCGATCATTCCCTGTAAACCAAGCTCACGACCGTCATCCGGAGAATAAATTCTGTCGATTCCGTAAGACATGATGTCTTCGATTTCTTCTGGCAGAATTACACCGCCGCCGCCGCCGAAAATTTTGATTTGCGGAGAGTTTTTCTCTCTTAAAAGGTCGTAGATATATTTGAAATATTCGTTGTGACCGCCTTGATAAGATGTTAATGCAATTGCGTTGGCATCTTCCTGAATGGCTGTATTTACAACTTCCTCGGCAGATTTATCGTGACCAAGGTGGATAACTTCGCATCCTGTTCCCTGAATCACACGACGCATGATATTAATAGCTGCATCATGTCCGTCGAATAACGACGCTGCTGTTACAATTCTTACTTTGTTTGTTGGAGTATATTTTTGGGTTTCCATAAAAATCTAGAAAATTTCTGAATTCCAAATATAATAATAAAATAACAACCCGATTTTTATATTTAATTTGTTTTAAATCAAATAATTAAATGTTTTTATGGAATTGAGTTTCTCCCAACTGAACAAACATTCGTTTAGAAATGCTAACTAATTTCTTTATTTTTGCATCATATTATATATAGTATGAAAAAGGCTTTGATGTATTTTGCTTTAGGAACGGTTTTGAGTTTCCTTATTAATTATTTTTTTTATAGTTCTAAAAATATCGGTCTTGATATATATTATGCACTGGCTTTCGGGATTGCGTGGGGGATTGCTTATTATTTAGATACGCCCAATATTACCCTGCCGCAAAAATTAGGTTTTTCTTTTGTAGCGATGGGCGCTTTAGTATTGATAGGAACATTAATTTTTAGCTTAGAATTGGCAATTCCTTCGATACTTAAATTTTCAATGGTTTTTGTTGCGTATTATTTGATTGCAAGTTTTAAAGGAAGCAAGTCATTAAGAAAATAAAAAAAAAATGAGACTGTCTTAAAAAGCAGTCTCATTTTATATTTAATGAATCATCAGGAAGCTTACTAAAGCAAGGCAGATGACCAAGAGCATAAATGCAAAGAAATTTATCATAAATAATATGATTCCAATTATAAAGCTGACTGCTCCGTGGGTATGATAAACTTTGTGATGGGCAATAAAAAAGTATACCATACTATATACTGATAAAAATGCTATCAATAAATATAATAGAACATTAATAAATCCAACGTCTATTACGCTTGTTAATTTTGCGATAAGGAATATAAATAAAATATTCAGCAAAAGGAATGAAAAGTAATGTAATGTGAAAATTCCATGATCGAAATACCACCATTTTTTCTTATTGTGGAAAATCCATAAAAAGAAAGCAAATAGCGGAAGATAAATGAAAAGAGCCTTTGGCATATTGTGGAATGACTTTTCTGCCAAATTTTTAAAGATTTCTGTTTTTGTAACACCATTTTCCTTTAATTCGAAGAATTTGTGGTCTAATGGAATTTGTATAAAATCAAAAGCTGATGGGTTTTTAGCCGTTGCAGAATCATAGGACTTTCTTGTTTTGTATCCTCTAAAATTAATATCTGCATCGATTTTCTTATCCATCTCGAACGTTTCCTTGAGATCATTTATTTCAGCAGAATCAGACAATAATGTATTAAGTTTCTTAACTGTTGCAGAATCTTCCTGACTTAGATTTTTTCCTGCTTTTATACTATCAAGTATTTTTTGCGTCTCCGCAGCTTTTATTTTATCAAAAAAACTTGTTTTATTGTGATTTCCTGCATCTTTCTTATCTGATAAATTAATATGGATCATTGGAAAAAGAGCAAACATGAAAAAAGTAATGAAACTGACAAAAATATAAAGCTTTACAGGCGGTACGAATTTCTGTCTTTTACCTTCCAAATAGGTGCTTGTAAGCTTTCCGGGCTTTATTAGCAGGTTTTTTAGTGTACCCCAGAACTGTCCGTCGTAGTGAGTGAAATCCTCAATAAAGTGGGTGAATAGATAATAGAAGGGTTGTCTTGTTTCGGCATTTTCCTGTCCGCAGTGAGGGCAGAATCTATCTTCTACCTGATGATTGCAGTTTAAACAAGTTTTATCTTCTCTGATTTTTCCGTGGCTCATAGGTATTGAGGGTTTTGCGCAAAGGTAATTATTTAACTTTACACCATAATTATATCAATAATCTTTTACGGAAATATTTAAAGAAAAGTTAATAAAGCAAGAGTTTGAGTTGCCAAACTCTTTACTTTATCACTTGTGTTTTTAGAATTTTCTAAAACGTTTTTTTCATCTTCAAACTATTTACAAGATTTATGCCAGAAATAATCTATATAGATGAAATCTGTTGAATCGTTTAATCAAAATTTACTTTCAATACTTTATCTAAAATATACTTTCGGGTTACAAAATTAATTTGTACCTTTGCACACCCTTATGGGGAAAATTATGTTTAATCTTTAACTAAAACGTGTGAATACATTAAGTTACAAAACTGTTTCAGCGAACAAAGCTACTGCTAATAAAGAATGGGTTGTGGTAGACGCTGAAGGACAGCCGTTAGGAAGACTAGCTTCTACGGTTGCAAAGATTTTGAGAGGTAAGCACAAAACAAACTTTACACCCCACGTAGATTGTGGTGATAACGTTATTGTTTTGAATGCTGGGAAAGTTACTCTTTCCGGAAACAAGTGGAACGATAAGACTTATATCTGGCATACAGGTTATCCTGGAGGTCAAAAGTCTATGACTGCAGCTGAACTTCAAAAGAAAGATTCTTTAAAAGTATTAGAAAAATCTGTAAAAGGTATGTTACCTAAGAACAGATTAGGATCTGCTTTATTGAAGAACCTTTACTTATATGAAGGAACTGAGCACAAACATGAAGCTCAACAGCCTGCAACAATTAATGTTAACGAATTTAAATAATTAATTAATATGTCTATAGTTCACAAAATCGGAAGAAGAAAAACTTCTGTAGCGAGAGTTTATGTAAAACCAGGTTCTGGAATCATTACAGTAAACGGTAAAGAGGCTGCAACTTATTTCTCTACAGACGTTATGGTTTATAAATTAAACCAACCGTTTATCCTTTCTGAAACTGTTGGTCAGTACGACGTTACCGTAAATGTTTTCGGTGGTGGTAATACAGGTCAGGCAGAAGCTATCAGATTAGGTATTTCAAGAGCTCTATGTGAAATCAATGCTGAATTCAGATTAGCTTTAAAACCTGCTGGTTTACTTACGAGAGATGCAAGAATGGTGGAAAGAAAGAAGCCAGGTCAGAAAAAAGCAAGAAAGAGATTCCAATTCTCAAAACGTTAAGAATTGCGGTAAGCTTAAAGCAATATGCAATAAGCTATTTGAACTTATTAAAATTTTTAATCCGCTTGAAAGCTTACAGCTTAATGCCTAAAGCCTAAAGCAAATTGCCCGTTACGTTTAGCATCCAAACACTTCTCCCATCTAAAGAAGTTGTTGATTGCATAAGAAGCGGAAAGTAAACTAACAAAAACAGAAAACATGGCAAAAGCAAATGTAAAAGACCTTCTAGAGGCTGGTGTACACTTCGGTCACATGACTAGAAAGTGGAATCCAAATATGGCTCCATACATTTTTATGGAGAAAAATGGTATTCACATTGTAGACTTACATAAAACAGCGGTTAAATTGGATGAAGCTTGTAGCGCTTTAGAAAAATTAACTTCTGCAGGTAAAAAAGTTCTTTTTGTAGCTACTAAGAAGCAAGCAAAAGAAGTTGTTGCAAAACACGCTTCTGAACTTAATATGCCTTATATTACAGAAAGATGGCCGGGAGGTATGTTAACAAACTTTGTTACTATCAGAAAGGCTGTTAAGAAAATGAACCATATCGACAAAATGAAAAAAGACGGTACGTTCGAAACTTTATCTAAAAAAGAAAGACTTCAGGTTGACAGACAAAGAGCTAACTTAGAGAAAAACTTAGGTTCTATCTCTGACATGGTTCGTCTTCCTTCTGCGATCTTCGTTGTAGATATCATGAGAGAACACATCGCTGTAACTGAAGCTAAGAAATTAGGTATTCCAGTTTTCGGTATTGTTGATACAAACTCTGACCCTAGAAAAGTTGACTTCGTTATCCCAGGAAACGATGATGCTTCTAAGTCTATCGATATGATCTTGAGCGTAGTTTCAGAATCTATCAAAGACGGTCAAACTCAAAGAAAAGCTGACAAAGAAAAATCTAAAGAAGAAGGTGAAGTAGTATCTGCTGATAAAGATGCAGATTTCGATTCTGCTGAATAATTAAAGATTTTCTTTAAAATAGTAAAACCGCTAAACTTGTTTAGCGGTTTTTTGTGTTTATTAATTTAAGATTAGTTTGAAAGTTTAATGTTGTAAGACGTTGTGATAAACTTTGTTTTCTGATACACAGAATTACACAACATTCCGGATAAGTTATAGTTTTGATTTTTAGGAACCATCGCAGTGCCTATTTTATTAGTACCAATCGGGATCTTTTTAAAATAATTATTTCCGCTTATCGTAAGAACCATATTGCATCTCGAATTATTTTCAACCGTGATAGATGTTTCGTCTCCATCTGAGCCGTTTAACAGATCTGTAAGAACTTTGGCTGTTTCGGGCTTATAAGTCTTTATTAAGGTGCTGTATTCCCTTTCTACCTGTCCTGCTGAGTTGTTTGTATTTGAAGGAATAGTAGTCCTCGGTCTTTTAGCAGGAGGAGTAGAAGGAGTTGAACGGTAATTTGTTGTACCGCAACTGTTTAAAAATATGGTCAATGCAAAGCTGTAAAAAAGTATCGTCTTTTTCATGTGAAGAATTTGTGATGTAAAAATAATCTTTTTTACTTATTGTTTAAAATTGATTTATTCCCAACCTGTGAAGGATTGCTTATGGTTAAAAACATATTCTTTTTTATGCTTTTCTGTGAATTATATTTCACATCACAAACATTGCTGTTCAGTGTATAAGATCCTTTATTAATGACTATGAAATTTTCTCCGTGTGCAGGAATTGCCATATTGTAGAAATCTTTTCCTTCAATTCTTAAAACCAAATTACAGTCAGACCTATTTTTAAGTAAAAGAATGACTTCTTTTTTGCTGATATCTTCATTAATCATTGCATTTAAAAGCTTTACTGTCTTTTCTTTATGGTTCTTTTTTGTTTCACTTATTAAGCGTTTAAAGTCTTCTGCATCCTTAGAATTAGCATCTTTCATTACACTGTTGGGTATTTCAGTGATAACAGGTCTGGCTTCCATTGGTTTAGCGTCTTTTTTACCTTTTGTCCATTCCTCATTTTTTAAGGCGAGTAATTTGGGTTTTAAGACACTTTTTTTGGGATCTTCCGGATGGCAGGTTTTCAGATATTCTTCAATTTCCTGAATGTTTGTACTTTTTAGAATGTTTTTGCTGTTACTTTTTTGAGCATAAGAAATGCTGGAAATCAATACAAAAAGTATTGAGACAATGAGAGATTTTTTTTTCATAAATAAAAATGTTAAAAGTTGTGACTTCTATGTTTTTTATGTGCTTGTGTTGTGTTTTTTGGAATGGAAAAATAAGGATGTAAACTTTTACAACCTTTATTTTCGTGAGCGAATTTTATCACTCAAATAATAAAATATGATTAACTTTTTAAAGTAAAATAAATGAGGGTGTGTTTTTTCATCTGTTTGTTTTTTAATTTATTTTGAACTTAATATAGGTTATTGTCTTTCCTTTTGCAGAAAACAATTCTTCATAATAGGTTTTTATATCTTTTAAATGCTCAGTACCCGGATCATATTCAGCAGCTCCATAAATATCATGATGTGCCGATACAATTTCATAGCCTGCACCTTGAAGGTAGCCTAAAGTATAGCCATGTAAAAACTCAGAGTCTGTTTTTAAATGAATGATTCCGCCCGGTTTTAGAAACTTTTTATATCTTTCAAGGAAATCGGGATGTGTCAATCTGTGCTTTGTACGTCTGTATTTGATCTGCGGATCAGGGAACGTGATCCAGATTTCATCTACTTCGTTTTCACTAAAAAAATGGTCTACCAATTCAATTTGAGATCTTACAAAAGCAACATTGCCCATGTTATTTTCTACAGCTTCTTTAGCTCCAAACCAAAATCTGGCACCTTTGATATCAATACCGATAAAGTTTTTCTCTGGAAAAGCTTTTGCAAGACCAACAGAATATTCTCCTTTACCACAGCCTAATTCAAGAACAATTGGATTATCGTTTTTAAAGAAATCTGTTCTCCATTTTCCTTTCAGTGCAAAGCTATTTAAAGCTTCTTCTCTTGTTGGCTGGATAACGTTTGGTAATATTTTGTTTTCAGCGAATCTTGCTAATTTATTTTTGCCCATGAGATATATAAAATCCTGCAAAAATAGCGAAATTTAAAAACATGACCTTGTCTTTTAACTATAAATAAAGATTTGGAGAATTTATTACTTCTTTGCAGAGCTTCCCAATGCCACCATCAGTGGTTTCTGGATTGTTTTTTGAGAAGCATATTGAGCACCGCACACAATACTTGTGAAAAGATAATCACCTTTTGTGACTACAACCGAGCTTTCGTTATGTGCAGGCACGGCAAGTCTGTATTTTGTAGTACCAATTCCTTCCATTCTTACGATAATATTACAGTCGGATTTATTTTGAATAAGCACAATACACTCTTTACTCATCGGATCATTATCGAAAAGTGAGTTTAATATCTGTACCGTTTTATTTTTGTGTTCCGTTGGAGAAACAGACATCAACATGTTGAATTCTTCTGCTTCTGTATCAGCAATAACTGTGGTTGAAGCTGTAGCAGAGGTATTGGTAACGTAAACATTTTTGGCGCTGCTGGGAGTATAAACAACCAAAGATTGTTTTGCCTGCAATTCTGCGTTGTATTTTGCGATCTGTTTTTGTTTGATGATAGCGTTCATCTCATCAAAAGAGATTTTTGTAGATGGTCTTCTCTTCAACAAAGCAAGCTGTTCCTGCATTTGTTTTACTTTTTGATCTTCGGGACGCGCGGTTTTGATATATTCCTTCATCATTTCCATTACTCTTGGTTTTAGTACGGATCTGCGGGGATCATCTGGGTGAGCATCTCTTAAGAAAGCATTTATCTCATAAATGTTTTTGCTTTTTAAAATATTGCTGTAGTCTTTGTCTTTTCTCTGACCAGAAAAAAGTCCAAAAAATAACACTGTACTAAAGAGTAAAAGTAACTTTTTCATTCACTAATATTAAGTTTAAAAAAACTAAATTAATCTTTTTCCTTACTTGTGTTTTGAGAATTCTGTGTTATCTAAATTAAAGGGAATAATAGTAGTGAAACACGCAATTATGCCCTAAAATTAAACATATTTTTAAAAAATAAAGGAATGTACATCACTAAATCTTATGACATACATTCCTTTACAGCAAATATGGTGCTAATTTATTTTATAACATCCTGAAGATGAGAATTTCTAAGCCTTCTCTGATAAATAGGCATATATTTTTCAATCGGGATTTTTACCGCTTCAAAATTACCATTCATAATATAAGGCTGAATATTTTCTGAAGTATAAACGAACTGAAGGAAATTATCAATCAGATTTTCCGGAATTTTAAATTTCAGGAAATAATCTTTTCCTAAATAATTTTTAATTTGAGCAACAGAGCTGTTCATCTTTTCGTAGGCAACATAACGCTGTTTTTTCTTTCTTTCTCCAGATAGAATATCGTAAATACTTTCTAAACTAAAGGTAAGCCCGCCATCTCTAAGTCCGGCAACAGGAAGTTCCGGTGGATTTCCGTCGCCTTTTGGTTCAGGTAAGCCGATTACTTTTTTCAGTGCCAGAGCTTTGTCTTCTTTTTTAAGAGCATTGACATCATATCTCAGATTTCCGGTAGGTTTAAATCTGCTGATGATAACTTCCTGGATATCGTGGTAGGCTATTTTTAATTCAATTAAATTTTTAGGACCAAACATTTGAGGAGATAATTGAATATCTTTCCTTTCCGTTACAATCGAGGTAAAACGAATAACATCTCCGGCATTTGCCTGAACAGTAAAATCGCCATTATAATCTGTAAGAACAGTTCTTTGCGTAGTAAGATTGGTTACATAAACCTGATTTAGATACAATACCGAGTTGTCTCTTAAAAAGACCTCTCCGTTATATATTTGAGCATTGATTTTTACCAGAAAAAGCAAGACTACTATAGTAATAAGTTTCTTCATATAATAGGGCAAAATTACATAGAAATCCAATAATTTATACCTACTTTAATAGTGAAATCAGGTTAAAGTTATATTAAACTTTATAATAAAAATGTTAATGAATGTTATAAACCCAGTTTGTGATATACGTTAATTTATCTGTTTTTTACCAATAGCCAGCTTGTATATTTTACCGATGTACTGCCTCCGAATTCTGTCCAGCTTATGAAATACCAATAAGTGGCTGTGTTTATGGGTCTTCCGCCTAAGGTTCCGTCCCAGGTAAATCTGTTGGCAGGAGTTCCTCTGAAGACTTCAGCTCCGTATCTGTCGAATATTCTGAATATAAGATTATCATTGCCCATTAAAGCCGAATAATCAATATCATCATTATGTCCGTCATGATTTGGAGTTATGGTGTTGATCAGATTAATAATGGTAAATGTTCTTGTAATTTCGTCACAGTTTCTGGAATCTCTTACATGTACAACATGATTTCCTCTTGGTACATTCTGGAAAACATTAGAGGCTTGCCAGTTAACTCCGTCTAAAGAATATTCGTATGGAGGAGTTCCGCCGCTTGCGCCGACCGTTACTGTATTTCCATTGACTTCGATTGAAACGATTGCAGGCAAAACAGATTCTGTAACATTGACAGCTTGTCTGTACGTACAACCATCAAAAGTAAGATCTACCCAATAACTTCCGGCCGAAACGTTTGTGATAGCAGGAGTTGTAGCGCCTGTGCTCCAAAGATAGCTGTCGAAACCAGGTCCTGCATCTAAATTTGTCGTTGTTTTTGGACAAACAATTTTATCAAAAAGAACATTTGATTTTTTTGGAGTTTTAATATTAACTGTAATTGAAGCTACATTAGGACATACTCCCGGTTTTTCAAATCTGATATGGATGGTCTGAGCTCCGGTAAGATTCATTGGATTTCCAAGAGGAGCAACGTTATTTTGAGCATCAGCTAAAGTCGCATGATACGTCACCGTAACGTTAGGATCTATCGTAAATTGTGAAATAAATTGTGCCAGATCAACATTTTTGATTCCGTCAAGATCATTATCGCAGACACTTATGACATATGAAGTTTTTATTAAAGGAATCTTAGCTCCAATACTGAAATTTAAAGGCTGAACAACACTTGCGCATCCGTCAGGAGAATCAACTCTTATGTAAATTGTTGTGGGTGCAGTGTAACTCCAGTTGTTAGGAAGCGTATTGGCATTTCCTAAGTTGGCATCACTTAAATTAGCATAATATCTTACATTCGTAAAGTAAGTAGGATTATTAAGAACAAGAGGAGTGATGTTTGATAAATTGATGGTTACAATTCCATCTAAATTATCATCACAAAATACACCATTATAATTATTTAAAACAATGGCCAGATTAAACAAATTAAGGGTAATCTGAGCAATACTCTTACAGCCGATATTATTTTTAACTACTGCATAAACGATGGTTCCGTTTGGTGCAGTATAGGTAGTAGGTAATGTAATTAATGCTGCAAGATTTTCATTTTGAGCGTCAAGCAGAGTAGGGTAATAGGTAATTGTTACCGGACTGTTATTGGTAACATTGGCCGTTGTTAAATTAAAAGTTCCCTGTCCATTGATGTTACAGGCAGTCAATGTTTTATTAGTAACCGTCAATGCCTGAATATTAATCGTTACGGTTACCGATTCACAATCTGGGAAGTCTGGGTCATTTCCGCAGAAAGTGTACGTGAAAGTATCTGTTCCTGTAGTTCCGGGGTTGGTAACGGTGTAGGTAATTATTCCTGTAGTTGTATTTATAACTGCCGTTCCTAAAGTGGGAGGAGTCGTAATTGCAACGGTAGACGGAACCGGTGTTTGTGTAGAACTGCTGAAAGCTGGAGTAATTGTTTTTACTGAACAGACATCGTAAATTGCTGTAGTTTGCTTTAAACAATTCAAAACCTTGAATTTTCCTGAAACTAAAGGCGCACAACTTCCCATTGTTACCGAACAGTGATAAAATCCGGATTGAGTAGGAATATAGGTTGATGCATTGGCTCCTATAATAAGAATATCATTTCGGTACCATTGGTAGGTGTCATAGATAATAGGATCGACGGTAAGAACAACTCCAGGAACACAATCTCCGCCGGATTTTAAAATCACAGGCTGTGTCGGGAAACCTGCAAAAAAACCGCCATATCCCACAGCATCACTTCCCGCACTTATTCCCGCCATGATTGCTTTTGTTGAAACTACTGTAATTGTTCCTGTAACATTCGGAATACCGTACGTTACCCAATTATTGGTACCTGTCATATTGAAAGGTCCTGTACTAGCCAAAGGCTGAGTTCCGTTTACTGTTACAACAGCTCCTTTTTCTGTAATTAAATTAAGCTTAGTCGGAATGTTTAAAATTCCTAAAGGATTTGCATTCGAATGAACAAAATTTTCATTGATAAAACCTAGTTCGTTGATCTGTTTTGGTAAATAACAATTCAGGGCAGGGATAAAATTAAATCCACCTGTTGCAACCTCACTTCCAGAAGCTGAATCTCCGGCAAGAATCTGATAAACGTAAGCGTTTTTCGATGTTTTTACATATAAATTATAGTGCCCGCTTCCCTGTAACTGATATTTGGTGTCTGGAATTACAAAATACTGTCCTGTATTTATCGTAGCTACCGGAGGTATTTCATTATTAACAAAAATCTGGGTGTTATCTTCTGTAGCGATCACCACAGCACCTTCCATATTGGCTCCGATACTTCCGTTACCTTTTACGATAGCAAATTCGTTGCCCAGTCTTTCAACAGGGACAGATTGATCCATCAAAATATCAGAACTTCCGGGGAAATCTCCGGCATATTGGCCGTTGAAGTTTCCGTTTGTGACATTGACGGGTTTATTTGAAACAATTTTAGATCCGATGAAGCCGTCAAAATTTCCGGGTAAGGAACCATTACCATCAATAATATAAGATTGTCCTTTATTTAATGTGAAAGTCATGGTTGGATTGGTAACTCCCGTTGTTCCGTTGGAAAATTCTACGGTACTTTTATATCCTGAAATAGTAACTGTTGTATTATCTTCAGTCGCCAATACACTCGTCATGAAATTCAAAATAAAATTACTGACCGTTATTGGAGCACTTGCTGCATAAAAAGTTTTTCCTGTGGCAGGAATTCCTTTCGAAGTAATAATTTCTGCGTGGTTATAAACCGAAAACCTCAAGTTAGCATAAAAAGGAAATTCTGCCTTTAGATAAAGTCCTTTTGAAGTGGGTGTAAATAAATCCGTCTGTTGAGTCGTGATGATATAATCTCTTAATACATCAAATTTTTGCGGATTGTTTTTGCTGATGTTTACGGTCCCGATCAGGACATTGTTGTTGTAAATACTTACCGGAAATGATGTCGTTCTGTTGGTGGAAAGATATAAATTTTGATAAGGATTTGGGTTTCCCGTTCTATCTACCATTGGGGCAAACCAATGTTCTCTGTCCAACTGTGCGAAAGTTGAAGTGAAAATATAGAATATAAATAAAAAAGATAAAATTTTCTTCATTCAGGATCAGCTTTTACCACAAATTTAATAATAAAAAGTAGTAAAGCATTGAAAAAATAACAAAAAAACCACGATTTGGGAATCGTGGTTTTAATTAAAATATTTTGAATTAATTATTCTCTGTTTTTCACTAAGATCCAACCGGAGAATTTAATTGGAGTTTGCTTTTTGTTAGGCTCATTCCAACTGATATCGTACCAGTAATTTCCTGTGGATACTTTATTGGTTCCGTTTGTAGTTCCGCCCCATTTGTATCCGTTTGTTTTATCTGCCTGATAGATTTTGCTTCCGTATCTGTCGAAGATATTCACAACTAAATTAGGCTTGTGAGCTAATGAAGAATAGTCAATAAAATCATTCACACCGTCGTTATTAGGTGTAATTACGTTGATAAGATTAGGAATTGTAATTTCAACCTCGATAGGATTACAGTCATAAGCATCTTTTACATATACAGTTCCGTTTCCTCTAGGAACGTCTTTAAATATGTTTGAATCCTGCCAAGTGATATTATCCATAGAATATTTATATGGAGCCGTTCCACCTGCTACATATGCAGTCACAGTATTGTTTGTAATATCAATGTTTGAGATAACAGGTTGCTCAGAAGCATATACTTTTACAGTTTGTTTTGTAATACAGTCACCTGTTTTTAGTTTAACCCAATACGTTCCAACACCTACATTAGTGATAGATGGAGTAATTGCTCCTGTGCTCCATTCGTAAGCATTAAAACCTGGACCTGCATCTAACGTTGTTTTGTCTTCCATACAGATGATTTTATCTTTCAATATGGCAGATTCTACAGGTGCAAGGACGATAAGGGTAACTTCAGCTACACTGAAACATCCGTTTGCGTTTGTAACTCTTATATATACAACACCGGTTGGTGCGATATAATTTAAGAAATTAGTAATTTCATTCGTTCCGTTTGCGGCATCGGTAGGAGATGGGAAATATCTTTTAGTAACTCCTGGTTCTGTACTAACGCTGGCTAAAGTAAGATTAAATAATGCTGTCGCAGGATTAGTTTCAATGAAACAAGATCTTAAAGTTGCATTATTGACTACAGGGCTTTTTGATACAGTTAAATTTAAAGTAATCTGCTCACAATCTACAAAGTTTGGATCGTTACCACAGAATTTATAAACAATTTTATCTGCCCCGAAATATCCAACGGTTGGAACGTAAGTGATTACACCTGTTATAGGATCTACACCCGCTGTACCATTTGCCGGAGGGGTAACAATCGTTACAGTTCCCGGAACAGGAACCTGACTTGAAGTCGTAAATTGGGGAACAATATTTAAAAGACCCTCACAAACAGTCATTGTTTTTGTAGTCTCTTGAAGACAAGTATAAACTTTATAAACAGGAGTCGTCTCCGGAGGACATGATCCGATTGTAATTCTTACGGTATAATCTCCGGATTGTGTTGGTGTGTATGAGTTAGCATTGGCTCCTGCAATAGCAACACCGTTTCTGAACCATTGATAGGTTTCAAAACTATCATCAACCTCCAATACTAAACCAGGAATACAAGTTCCGGTTTGTTTAGCAATTAAAGGAATTGAAGAGAATCCTGCAAAATAACCTCCATATCCGGCTGTGCTATATCCACCGTTTACACCGGCAGTAACAGCTTTTGTTGAAGTGATATTAACATTTCCAGTAATTCCGGTAATAGCGTATGTAACCCATTGGTCGTTACCCAAAAGAGGATAGGGACCTTGCGCCGCAGTTGGAGCAACACCATTTACTGCTACAACAGCACCTTTTTCTGTTAAGATATTAAGTTTTAAAACAACAGCCCCCGTATAGGTCGGCATTGCCTGAATATTACCAATTTCATCAATTTTTCTTGGTAAGAAACAGTTCAATGGTGGGATATAATTGTATCCTGCCGTTGCAGTTCCGCCTGATGAACCGATTAATTGATATAAATAAATATTTCTTGTACTACGAACATACACATTGTAATGTCCGCCACCTTGACTGATGTATGCACTGTTTAAAATTCGATAATAATCTCCTTCGTTAAGAGTTGCAACAGGTATTGTAGCATCATTAAGGAAAATTTCGGTGTTGTTTTCTGTGGCAATTATAATTCCCCCTTCCATATCGTAATGATTGGTGAGTGGAGATAAACTTCTTACCATTGCAAATTCGTTTCCAAGACGAGTTGTAGGAACTGATTGATCCATAACAAGGTCAGATCCTGCAGTTGTATTTCCTGTCGCGAACATTCCGTTTGCATTTCCATTGGTTACAGAAACGGGTTTGTCAGATGAAATTTTAGTTCCGATAAAACCTGCTTGGTTGGCAACGGTATTTCCAACGCCGGCAAGAATGTAAGACTGTCCTTTATTTAAGGTGAAATTTATTGTTAAAGGAGGAGTCATGTTGTTGATAAACTGAATGTTGGGATCATATCCGGTAACCGTTACTTTCGTGTTGTCTTCGGTTGCCATGATACCCGTTGTGAAGTTCATTGCACTACTACTCGTTAAGGCAGTAGTGATAGGAGTTGCAGCAGCATAGAATGTTGTTCCGATGCCGGCTTTTCCTTTAGAAGTCACAACCTCACCATGAATACTGTTGTATATTCTTAGTGATGTAAAATAAGGCTTATCTCCTTTTGTATAAACTCCCATGTTGTTTGGAACAGCAGCGCTCGAAGTATTTGTTGTTGTAATATACTGCGAAGGCAATGTAAACATCTGAGGGCTACCTTTACTTATGGTCACAGTCCCGATCACAACATTGTTGTTGTAAATCGTTACCGGAAACGGAGTAATCGAATCTGTGGAAAAGTATAAACCATGTTCATACGTCGACGATGTTGAGGAGTTAAAATAAGGAGCAAACCAATGGTCTGTGTCTCTTTGCGCAAAGAGGGTATTAACTGCCAAGACAATTAATACTAAAGATAGTAGAAATTTTTTCATAAACTGGAATTAGGATTGTGCAAAAATAGCAGAATATTTTAATATGTATTGAAAATATTGCTTAAAATAAAGGTTTATAGCATAAAAAACCACGATTCTAAAATCGTGGTTTAAAAAGAAATTTGTTATTCTCTATTTTTTACAAGAATCCAACCTGTGTATTTTATTGGAGTCTTTTCTTTATTTGGTTCATTCCAGTTGATGTGGAACCAGTATGTTCCGGTTATGATTTTCTTATCGAAATGCTTACCATCCCATCGGTAGTTATTAAACTTATCTCCTGTGAATATCTTATTTCCGTATCTGTCATAGATAACGAAGCTTAGATTTCCTTTGTAGGCTAATTCGCTGTAATCAATATAATCATTTTTGTTATCACCGTTTGGCGTAATAGCATTCAATAGATTTGGTACAGTAATTTCAACAGAAATAGGTGTACAGTTATAAGAATCTTTTACATAGAATGTATGTTGACCTCTTGAAAGATCTGTAAATACATTAGAATCCTGCCAATTAGCAGTTCCGTCTACTGAATATTTGTACGGTGGAGTTCCTCCGGTAACATTTACAGTTGCTGTATTATTGGTGATCTCAATTTCTTTAATAACAGGATCTGCCGTTTTAATAACTCTTACTATCTGTGTAACGAAACATCCGTTCTTTCCAAGAACTACAGTGTATTCCCCAACACCAACTCCTTGGATGCCCGATGTAGTTGCACCTGTATTCCATAAGTAAGAATCATACCCTGGACCAGCCTCTAAGTTTGTTCTGGAATCAATACAGATATATTTGTCAACAAGAATTGGAGATTTTTTGATAGGTTTTGCAACCAATTCAATTTTTGCATTTGCTGTACAGCCTTCATTACTTGTGATTTTTACATATACAAATCCTCCTGCAGAACCATAATTTGTAGGATCCATGATCTGATTTGTATTTGCATTAAGGTCTACCAATGTAGGATAGTATTTCTTAGTTACCTGAGTAAAATCAATAACATTAGCTAATGTTAAATTAAAGTATGCTTTGTCTTCATATTGACAAGCTTCCATTTTTGCATCTTTTACGATAAATGGAACTACCGTTAAGTTCACTGTTACGATTTCGCAATCGATAAATTCAGTGCCATTACCACAGAATTTATAAACAATAACGTCTGCTCCTACATATCCTGTTGTAGGTGTATAAGTAATTATACCCGTTGCAGGATTTAAAACAGCTGTTCCATGAGTAGGCTGTGTTGTAATAGTTACAGTGCTCGGAACCGGAGTTTGTGTTGAACCTGAAAATGTTGGAGTGATAATTTTTGTAGCACAAGCATTTACACTTACAGTTGTATTTTTAACACAAGAATATACTTTATATATTGGTGTCGTAACAGGAGGGCAAGTTCCCATTGTTACTTTTACCGTATAATTTCCTGATTGAGTAGGGGCATAAGTACTGGATACTGCCCCTGTAATAAGAATTCCCTCTCTGTACCATTGGTATGTTTCAAAACTATCATCTACTTCCAGGATGATGCCTGGAGCACATTCTCCTGATTTTTTCGCAATAACAGGGATTGAAGAGAATCCTGCAAAATATCCACCATAACCTACTGCACCACTTCCTCCGGCAATACCTGCGGTAACGGCTTTGGTAGATGTTACTGTTACGTTTCCTGATAATCCGGGAATTGAATAGGATACCCAGGCAGTTGTTCCCAAAACAGGATATGGTCCTTGTACAGCTGTTGGAATTCCACCGTTTACATTAACAACAGCTCCGGTTTCTGTTAAGATATTAAGTTTAATATCATTTGAAGTTCCGTTAAGGTCATTAATAAATGCAATTTCATCAATTTTTCTAGGTAAAAAGCAGTTCAATGGAGGTATATAGTTATATCCTAAAGTTGCAATACTCGTTGCAAGACCTGCAAGAAGTTGGTAAACATATACATTTTTACTTGTTCTAATGTACATATTGAAATGTCCGTTACCCTGATCAATATAATTTGTATTCGAAATAGCATTGACTCTATAAAAAGCTCCTTCATTAATAGTAGCTACAGGAGTTGTACTGTTGTTAACATATATTTCGGTATTGTCTTCCGTTGCGATAATCAATGCGTCTTCTACCTTGATATCAATATTTCCGTTTCCTTTTACTAGAACGAATTCATTTCCTAATCTGTCTACTGGTACGGATTGATCCATGATAATATCTGAACTACTTCCTACAGAACCCAAAGAAAACTGTCCATTAAAGTTACCATTAGTTAAAGAAATTGGTTTGGTAGATTCTATTTTTGCACCAATGAATCCTATTTGGTTACCTGCCAGATTTCCTCTTCCTTCAATGATATAAGATTGACCTTTGTTTAAGGAAAAAGTCATGGTAGGGTTTGTAAGACCAGTTGTCCCATTGGAAAATGTAACAGAAGTTGAATATCCTGAAACTGTAACAACAGTATTGTCTTCAGTTGCAAGTACACCTGCCATAAAGTTATAGATAGAACCACCACCTAAATCTGTAATTGGAGCTGCTGCTGCATAAAACTTTTTACCAATACCTGCTTTTCCTTTAGAGGTTAAAATTTCCCCGTGACTTGTAACTGAGAATCTAAGATTGGCATAATATGGTTTTGTTCCTTTTGTGTAAAGCCCTTTTGTAATAGGGGTAAAAAGGTCTGTCTGTGATGTTGTAACGATAGCTGATACCGATGTATTTGGTGTAACCGGTATTACAAAAATCTTTGGGTCGCCTTTACTGATCGTAACGGTACCGATAATAGCATTATTGTTATAGATGTCTACCGGAAATGGTGTTACAGAATCAGTAGAAAAATATATAGACTGACCATTGGCGCCACCAGATAGACCGGTTCTATTCATCATTGGGGCAAACCAATGTTCTGTATCTCTTTGCGCAAAGAGCGTATTAATTGTAAAAAAAACTAATACTAGACTAAGTAGAAATCTTTTCATATAAAAGTGGAATTAGGATTTCTACAAATTTAAAATAATATTTGAGATATTGTTAGTAAAATTTAAAGAAAATTATTAAATTATTCGCGATTCTTGATTAAAATCCATCCAGAATACGAAACTGGTAATTTTGTATCTGGCTCTATCCATTTTAAAATATACCAATATGTCCCTGTAGGAAGAGTTCTTCCATTTGACCTTCCGTCCCAGATATAATTTTTGTCTGATGACTTATATACAGAAGCTCCGTATCTATCTACAACTTCTATTGTTACATTTTGTTTTATTCTTAAATCTGAATAATTCAAGACATCATTTTTCCCGTCACCATTTGGCGTAATGGCATTAATTAGATTTAAAACTAAAAATTCTTTCGTAACCGGCTGACATCTATCCGCGCCTAAAACATATACCGTATGAATACCTCTTGATAATCCTGTGAAAACGTTTGATGTTTGATAATCAATATCATTCAATGAATATTTATAAGGAGCCGTTCCTCCTGAAACATTAACCGTTGCCGTAGTTCCTGAAACTGCAATACTTGTAATTGTTGGCGCCTGAGCAGTTGCAACAGTTACCGTCTGACGATAAATACATCCGTTGAATCCAAGGTCTACATAATAATTTCCTGCTCCTACCGTAATAGTTTGCGTAGTAGCTCCGTTGCTCCATAAATATGATGTAAATCCTGTTCCTGCATCTAATATTACTTTTTCATCAGAACAAATTATCTGATCACGAAGCGTTGTCGATTTTTTTGGAGTTTTTAATTTAATATTTAAAATTCCTGTATTCGGACATTCTGTTGCGCTTGTAAATCTTACATAAAAAGTACCAGCTGAATTGATAACTTGTGTAGGAGATATTGCATTCGTTCCTGTCTGAGCATTAGCCAATGATGTATGGAATGTTAAAGTTACAGCAGGATTATTGGTGAATAAATTTTTATAATCATTAAGGTTTACAGTTTCAGAACCATTAAGATCATTGTCGCAAATTTCTGCATTTACCGTGCTTGATAATAAAGTTATTCTGTTTCCAATTTTAAAATTGATCTGCCCAAAAGCTGGCGGGCAACTAGATGGATTGTTATCAACTCTTACATAAACAGTTGTATTTGCAGTATAAGTCCAAGTGGTTGGCAATGTATTATTGTTTCCTGCATTTGCATCTGCTTGGTTTAAATAATATCTAACTGTAAAATTCGCTGAGTTCGTTACAATTTGAGGAGTTACCGTCGCAAAATTTACGCTGATCGTTCCTTCAAAACTGTTATCACAAAGAGTTGCGTTATAATTATTTGTATTGATGTTGGGCGAAGGAGTTGCTGTTAAAGTAATCTGAGCGACTTTTGAACATCCTGCCGATGAAGTTACATTAGCATAAATAATTCCTGCCGGTCCGGAATACGTTGTTGGGTTTGTAATCTGCCCAGTTAAATTTGAATTAGTGAAATAGGTAATTGTAACCCCAGGATCTGAAGAAACA
The DNA here is from genome assembly GCF_001648155.1 of Chryseobacterium glaciei. Lineage (NCBI taxonomy): Bacteria > Pseudomonadati > Bacteroidota > Flavobacteriia > Flavobacteriales > Weeksellaceae > Chryseobacterium > Chryseobacterium glaciei. Next base: position 2,553,104 of record NZ_CP015199.1, read on the forward strand.
TTTACTGAAGTAAGGTTGTAAGTTCCGTTTCCGTTTGTTCCTGCGCAAGATGATAAAGAACTATTATTTACGTTCGGAGATGGATTTACAGTTAATGTGATCTGAGCTATTTTTGAACATCCAGCCGATGAAGTTACATTAGCATAAATGATTCCTGCAGGCCCCGAATACGTTGTTGGATTTGTAATCTGCCCCGTTAAATTTGAATTCGTAAAATAGGTAATTGTAATCCCAGGATCTGAAGATATATTTGCCAAAGTAAGGTTATAAGTTCCGTTTCCGTTTGTTCCTGCGCAAGATGCTAAAGAACCATTATTTACATTTGGAACTTGATTTACAGTTAATGTGATCTGAGCTATTTTTGAGCATCCTGCCGATGAAGTTACATTAGCATAAATAATTCCTGCAGGTCCCGAATAAGTTGTTGGATTTGTAATTTGTCCAGTTAAATTTGAATTGGTAAAATAGGTAATTATAATCCCAGGATCTGAGGATACATTTGCCAAAGTAAGGTTGTAAGTTCCATTTCCGCTTGTTCCAGTGCAAGATGTTAAAGAAGCATTATTTGCGTTCGGTGATAGATTTGCAGTCAATGTAATCTGAGCTGCTTTTGAACATCCATACTGTGAAGTTACAGTAGCATAAATAATTCCTACAGGTCCCGAATAAGTTGTTGGATTTATAATCTGCGCCGTTAAATTTGGATCGGCAAAATAAGTAACTGTTGTTCCTGCATCTGTTGATACACTTGCTGTTGTTAAATTAAAAGTCCCATTTCCTGTTGCATTTGTACAAGATGATAAGGAAGAGTTATTAACATTTAGAACATTTGTGTTGATAATTATTTTAAAATATTCAAAACTGAAAGGATTTCCATTTCCTTGGATGTAATAAATAAATGTGTCGGTCGTATTTGTGGTAATTCCTGCGTTTGGAGTGTAAGTAATTTGCCCTGTTGCTGGGTTTACCGTTGCTGTTCCTGAAGTTGGCGGAGAAATAATATTCGTCAGTGAAGGAACAATTGCCTGTGTTGAGCTTGTAAAAGCCGGAGTGATCACTTTCGTATTACAAGAACCAATATTATATGTAGTTGTAGTAATTGGCGGACATAAAGTATAGTTATAAATAGCTGTCAGCCTCGTTTCACAACTGTTTTTTGTGATTTGGCAGGTATAATCTCCAGCTCCATATAATTCTGGATTAATAGAGTAGGAGGTCGCTCCTGGAATTAAAACTCCATTGAAATACCATTGATAAGCATCATAATTGCTGTCTACTTGAAGAAGAATTCCGGCATAGCAATCGCCTGTTTTTGTAATGGCAGGCACAGAAGAAAATCCTGCAAAATAACCTCCATAACCTACTGCACCATTTCCTGCTGCTATTCCTGCAGTGACGGGTAATGTTGAATTTACGGTAACATTTCCTGTTACATTCGGAATAGAATACGTTACCCAGTTTGGATTTCCAGTTACTGGATAAGGTCCGTTTCCTGCCCCAATATTATTTCCATTAAAAGTTACTGTTGCACCTGTTTGAGTGATAATATTAAGTTTAGTATCGTAAGATGTGTTTCCTATTTTATTAATAAATCCAATTTCATTAATTTCTTTAGGTAAAAAACAGCTTAATGGAGGTATAAAATTCATTCCTCCTGTTGCATAAACCGTACTTCCGGAAGTTCCGGCAAGAAGTTGATAGATGTAGACATTATTTGTAGCGGAAATACTCATATTATAATTTGCATTCCCTTGATTGATATAATTTGTTCCTTGTACAATATAGTATTGTCCGGCATTCAGCGTGACCGTATTCAAAAGGTTACCGTTGACAGTAAGTTTGGTATTATTTACTGTGGCAACAACCAAAGCAGCTTCCATTCCTGAAGCGGCTGGCCCGTTTCCTTTTACCATGACAAAGTCTTTTCCTAATCTTTCCACCGGAACTGCCTGATCCATCAATACATCTACATTACTGTTGTTTTGAGTGGTGTAGATACTATTGAAGTTTCCGTTGGTTACAGAAACAGGTTTGTTAGCAACCAATTTTGCTCCTACCAATCCGTTTAAATTACTTGCAGCCAGATCACTTTGCGCTTCAATAATATATGATCTTCCTTTATTAATGGTGAAAGTTCTCGACGGAGCCGAGTTACCGTCAGAAAAAACAACATTGGGATTATATCCTGATAATGTTACGGTTGTATTGTCTTCTGTTGCAATAACTCCAATTGTGGAATTAACGTAAGGTTTCGCTGTCGTATTTGGAGCCAATCCTATGAAAAAGTTTTTTCCAACCCCTGCTAATCCTTTTGACGTAATAATTTCAGCCTGATTGGGAACTCCAAATCTAAAGTTGGCAAAGAATTTCTTGTTTCCTTTTACCTGCAATCCCATCGGTCTTGAATTAAATAGGTTAGACAATGTAGAAGCAATCATAAAATTACTTGGAATCGTCACCTGCACAGGATTTCCTTTGCTTACCTGTACGGTGGAGTATACCGCATTGTTATTGTAAATCTGTACAGGGAAAGGCGTAGTTTCGTTTGTAGATAGATATAAATAACATTCCGGAGTGCCCTGAAGAGAGCTTGCCGACATCGGAGCAAACCAATGTTCGGTATCTAATTGAGCATTAGCAAACAGGCAAAGAAATGTACAAATAACGAGTAGAAATTTTTTCATGGTTTATTATAAGGGGGCGCAAATATAATAATTAAGAATCAACATTTTGCAAAAAAAATTCTAATAATTATCTCATATCATTCATGTTGATAATTATTTAATATACACGTCATGTTCACTTCATGGTTTTTCTGATTTTCATGGGAATTGGGCACAAAAAATCCCAATGAAAAAATTCATCGGGATTATTATTTTTCTTTGAAAGATTGATTAAGCTAAGCTTGCTCTTACAAATCCTGTAACTTTAAGGTCTCCGTTTACAGATTTTACATAATCAGCAATAGAAATACTTGCATCTTTAATGAAATCTTGGTGTACTAAAGTGTTGTCTTTGTAGAATCTCTGCATTTTACCTTTCAAGATATTGTCGATAATGTTTGCAGGCTTACCTTCTTCAGTAAGTTTATGTCTTTCGATTTCTAATTCTTTATCGATAGTTTCCTGAGAAACAGCATTCTCGTCAAGAGCGATAGGGTTCATAGCAGCAACCTGCATAGAAACAGCTTTAGCAGCTTCGTCAGCTCCGTCTACTTTAGCAGAAAGAGAAGTGATAGCAGCGATTTTGTTTCCAGCGTGGATGTAAGCTCCTACGAAAGGACCGTCTAATCTTTCGAAAGTACCGATCTCGATTTTTTCACCGATAACACCTGTTTGCTCGATTAATTTCTCAGCAACAGTCATTCCGTGGAAATCAGTAGCTAAAAGTTCTTCTTTAGAAGCAGCAAAGATAGCCATTTCAGCTATTTCGTAAGCTAGCTCGATGAACGCTTCGTTTTTAGCAACAAAGTCAGTTTCACAGTTTAAAGAAATAATAGCACCTAATGTGTTATCTTCGTTTACTCTAGCGATAACTGCACCTTCAGCAGACTCTCTGTCAGCTCTGTTAGCAGCAACTTTCTGTCCTTTTTTTCTAAGGATGTCGATCGCTTTGTCGAAATCTCCTTCAGCTTCAACTAAAGCTTTCTTGCAGTCCATCATACCTGCACCTGTAATGTTTCTCAATTTTGCTACGTCTGCAGCAGCTGGTGTATAAGACATAATATCTATTATTTTTTTATTGTAAGATTAGTATTGATTTTTTTAGCTTATTTTTAGAGCAGTGCAAAGATAATGATTTTAATGATAAACTAAAAAATGACTTTTTGCGTTATTTGTATATTTAATAAAAATTTTAAATGATTAGTTAATGAAAAAAATATTTCTCCTCATTTTTTTATGCATTTTCACTCTTGGGTTTTCTCAAAAGAAGAAAAAGGGCAAATCTAAGGCTATTGTTGAAAAAGAAACATTAATCATCTACACAGAAAACGATGCCGAAAGTACAAAAGAAGCCAGAATTATTGCAGGATTTTTAAAACAAAATCCGGGTCACGCAAAAACAGATTATTTTAAAAAGAAATTGATAGAAATAATTATGGCAGATAATTCTCCGGAAGCAAAACCAACAATTAAACCTCTTAGTAAAGAAAAGGTTGAAAAAATTGTTAATAATAACGAATTAAACAATTCTAAAACAATTGCTTCCAATGCAAATAATAGTAAGACTGCTGCTACGCCAAGTAAGACGGTAAATTATGCAAGTGTGGGAAGCGCAGCTAAAAAAACAGAGCCAAGCGAGAAAAATAAGAGAACGGCCGCGATGTTAACGCACATGTTTAATAATGATCCGGCGGATAAGGAAGCTTATATTAATATTAAAAACAGATCAAAATGTAATTTAATTGTAAAAATAAGCGGAAAAAAATATTATAATCTTGATGTTCCGGCGAACAGCCAAAATTATCTTTTAGTGGATAAGGGAGAATACATTTTAACAACAATGGTATGTGATGCAAAATATTCTTCACTGAAAAGAATTACTAAAGATATTGAGATCGAATTGAATCTTAGAGATGATTAAATAAATCTCGCTCGAAACTAAATAAAAAAAGCGGCTAAGAATTTCTTAACCGCTTTTTATTTTATCCTTTATATTGCCCCATTGCAATAAATTTGTCTTGTCTTTGGGTTTCAAGTTCTTGTCCTGTGAATTTAGAAAAAGCCTTGATGTTTTGTAGAATTGACGTTTTCAGATTCAAATAAGTTGCTGCAGGATCGTAATGTGCTCCTCCAAGCGGTTCTTCAATGATTCCGTCAATAAATTTCTCTCTTAAGGCATCTTTTGGAGTCAGGTTTAATGCATTTGCAGCATCTTCTTTGTGATCCCAGTTTCTCCATAAGATAGAAGAACAGCTTTCCGGTGCAATTACTGTGTACCAAGTGTTTTCAAGCATATAAACTTTGTTTCCAACACCGATTCCTAAGGCACCACCACTTGCTCCTTCACCAATGATATACGTAAAGATCGGAGTTTTTAACTGAACCATTGTAAAAATGTTTCTTGCGATAGCTTCTCCCTGACCTCTTTCTTCAGCTTCCAACCCAGGATAAGCTCCCGGAGTATCAACCAAAGTTACCACAGGAATGTTGAATTTTTCAGCAAGCTTCATTAGTCGTAAAGCTTTTCTGTATCCTTCAGGATTTGGCATTCCAAATCTTCTGTGCTGTCTTTCTTTAGTTGTTCTGCCTTTTTGAGTTCCAATGATCATTATTTTCTGACCATCAAGAGTTGCCAAACCACCGATCATTGCAGGATCATCTGCAAAGTTTCTGTCTCCGTGAAGTTCAAGGAAGCTTCCTTTGTCCACCATTCCGCTGATATAATCAAGGGTATAAGGACGATCCGGATGACGGGATAGTTGTACTCTCTGCCAAGGCGTAAGGTTTCCATAGATTTCTTTCTTCTTCTCTATGATCTTGTCCTCAATCTGGCTGCATGCTAATTTTACATCAACACCACTTTCTTCTCCTACCAAAGAACATGTCTGGTATTGCTCCATTAGTTCTTGTATAGGAAGTTCGAAACTTAAATATTCCATTTCTTGAAGTAAATTAAATCTTTCAAATTTATGAAAAATTATGGATTTTTATTTAAAATTATTTACAGCATTGTTTATTCTTGCTATACTTTCTTGTTTTCCGATGATTTCTAAAATGTCTGGAACGTCTGGTCCCTTCAATTCTCCAACCAGGGCTAAACGAAGTGGCATCATTACTTTACCCATTCCAAGACCTTTGTTTTCAGCGAAATCATGTATTGCCTGTTTCAATGTTTCAGAAATAAATTCTGTGTTTTCTAATGTTGTAGCAAATTCACCTAAAATAGTAGAAGTTTCATCATTCCAAGCTTTTTTTGATGCTTTTTCATCATAAGAAGTTGGAGCTTCGAAGAAAAATTTTCCGTTTTCGTAAATATCTTTCGGGAAAGTGGCTCTTTCTTTCATCAGGTGAATAATCTTCAATAATTTTTCATCTTCAATATTTAAATTTAAATCTGAATTTTTCAAAATTTGAAGCAATTCTTCGTCAGATTTTAATTGAATATACTGATGGTTAAACCATTCCGATTTTTCTTTACTAAATCTTGCACCTGCTTTATGAACTTTATGAAGATCAAATTCTTTGACCATATTTTCTAAAGGCAAAATTTCCTTATCATCTGCAGGAGACCAACCTAATAATGCAACCATGTTGATGAATGCTTCCGGAAGATATCCACTTTCTCTATAACCTTTAGAAACGTTTCCTGTTGCAGGATCTGTAAAGTTTAATGGAAATACCGGGAATCCGAATTTATCACCGTCTCTTTTGCTTAATTTGCCTTTTCCTTCTGGTTTTAAAATCAATGAAAGGTGAGCAAATTCTGGAGCTTCCCAAGCCATTGCTTCATATAATAAAGTGTGTAAACCTAAAGATGGCAACCATTCTTCCCCACGGATTACGTGAGAAATTTCCATTTCGTGGTCATCGATGATGTTGGCGAAATGGTAAGTTGGCATTCCGTCGTTTTTAACTAAAACTTTATCATCTAGTGTATTAGTATTTACAGAAGAATTCCCTCTGATGATATCTACAAGATTCAAAGTTCTGTCGATTGGCATTTTAAATCTTACAACATACGGAGTTTTTTCGTCCAATAGTTTTTGAACTTCCTCTTCAGAAAGGGTAAGACTGTTTTTTAGACGGTTTCTTGTTTTGTTGTCATAAGAGAAAACATCTCCTTTAGCTTCATATTCAGCACGGATAATGTCTAATTCTTCAGCCGTATCAAAAGCAATATAAGCATAATCTGTTTTCAAGATCTGGTCTGTATATCTATCGTAGATATCTCTTCTTTCAGACTGTCTATATGGAGCAAATTTTCCTCCTTTTTTAGGACTTTCGTCAGGAATGATGCCGCACCATTCTAATGCTTCTTCGATATATTCTTCAGCTCCTTCTACATATCTTGCAGTATCTGTATCTTCAATTCTCAATACAAACTCGCCACCCTGATTTTTAGCAAAAAGATAATCATATAATGCGGTTCTTACGCCTCCCAAATGTAAAGGTCCGGTAGGACTTGGAGCAAAACGTACTCTAACTTTCTCCATTTCAATTAAAATTTTGATGCAAATTTACTTAAAATTATGTGTTTTAATGATGTTTAATGATGTTTAATGATGTTTAATGCTTTCGATATTGGCTTTTTTGTTTTGAATATTTACATTTGTATAAATTAATAAGAAGTAAGTCATGTTAGAAATCGGAGAAAGACCTTGGGGAAAATATTTTGTTTTGGCAGATGAGCCAAATTATAAATTAAAAAGAATAGAAGTAAACCCTGGACAAAAACTGTCTTATCAGTATCATCATAAGAGACAGGAGCAGTGGACGATCATCGAAGGTGATGCTACAATCGTTCTGGATGATAAAGAAATTAGTCTAAAATACGGTGAAAGTATTTTCATTCCTTTGGGTGCAAAACACAGAATGATGAATCTTTCTGAAAAACCTGTTGTTTTCATTGAAGTACAGACAGGGACTTATTTTGGGGAAGATGATATTGTGAGGATTGATGATGAGTATGATAGAGCTTAATTAAAGGATCTAAATAACAATATTTTTTAAACAGTAAGAATTTTATGATTTTTACTGTTTTTTTTATCTTAATATCTACATTTGTATTTTCTAAATGGAGAAATTAAAATAGAAAGATAAAATGGATCATAATATTTCGCTTTTAATAGGATTAAAGAACAATTTACAGTATTCTAAAAGTTGTTATAACTCAATAAGAGAAAACTATCCTGATACCGAAATTGTTTTTGTAAGTTACGGAAGTTCCGATGGAACCGATGAATGGCTGAATTCTTTGAAAGATGAAAATCTTGTTTATTTTTCAAGCCCGGAAGAAAAAACTCTTTCAGATACGTATAATAAAGCAATGGAAATTTCTACTAAAAATTATGTGTGTTTTTTACATAATGATATGGTTATTGGTAGAAATTTTTTATCCGAAATAAGCAACTCGTTATTAAAATACAACCTTGTTTATTATAAAGTAATTGAACCTCCTGTTTTTGCATCAGATAAAAGACTTTGGAAAGAGATTCAGGATTTTGGAAGTGATTTTGAAACATTCAAATTTGATGATTTTTTTAAATTCGAGAGTAATCAGGAAAAGCAAGAAGGAGCGTATACAGAAGATGTAAGTTTTTTCTTAGCTGCTAAAAGAGAAATATTACTAAAAATAAATGGCTTGGACCCACTTTTTAAACCAATGTTTTGTGAAGATGATGATTTGATCTTGAGATTAAGAATGTCAGGCGAAAAAACATTTGTTTGTCCAAATGCAATAGTTTATCATTTTGTAAGCAAAACATCTAGATTTTCTGAAGAGTTTGAGAAAAAAACAAAAAAGATAGAAGAAAATTCGCTTCGTAACTTTATAAGAAAATGGGGATTTGTAAATCAGTCTAAGACGAAAAGTAAGCTTAATTATGGCTTAATTCTTGAAAATCCGAATGAGGAATCAATTAGAACATTAGAAATATTTGTAGATCACATTTATTCTGATTATGATGCCAGCGAATATATTAAAGATGAACAAAAAAATACATTGTTTAATTTAAAAGAAAAATTTAAGCCTAAAAATGCAGATCTTTCTGATGATATTCTAATAAAATTCGATGCAAAAAAACTTTCTGAAAAAAACATGCATAGTTTTAGAAATCTCGCTGATATTATAGAAGAATTAAAGAATTCAAAGAAGAGTTTTTTTGATAAACTTTTCAGTAAACCCAATTTTTTTAAGATCAATAATTTGAAAATAGAGATTTTAAGGGAAAATTCTTATGAAAAACAATTAATAACCAGAAAATAATGTTTGATTTTTTTAAGCCAATTACAATTACTTATGGAATTACTGTTTGTAATGAATTTCAAGAACTAAAACTACTTTTAGACATCTTGTTACCTTTGATTGATAGTAATGACGAAATCCTTATTTTGCGTGATATAACCAACCCTGATCAAAAAGTTGGTGAATTATTGCATGAATATCAATCTAAAATAAAAGTTATTGAAGCAAAATTAGATGGTGATTTTGCAACTTTTAAAAATAAATTAATTGAAAATGCAAAATCAAAGTATCTTTTTCAGATTGATGCAGACGAATATCCTACAGAGCATTTTATAAAAACCTTAAAGCCATACCTGAAAAAAGAAAAAAGTGTAGAACTTTTTTTCGTTCCGAGAATCAATATTGTAGAAGGAATTACCGAAGAATACGTGAAAGAGATGGGCTGGAATATGAACGAGGAAGGATATATTAACTTTCCGGATTATCAGGCAAGAATTATTAAAAACAATAAAAAAATCTTCTGGAAAAATAAAGTACATGAAGTTTTGTACGGAAACAAAAATTTTACAGAAGTACCCAAAAATTACAATTTATCATTAATTCATAAAAAGAATTTTGAAAAGCAGAAAAAGCAAAATGATTTTTACGAAACTTTAGAAGATTAATTAAAAATATTAAGTATATAAAATGGCTGATTTAGGGATTAACGTTTTTGGATTTATTAATGGTGAATTTGGCATCGCTGAAGCTACAAGATCAAATTGTAAAGCGATACAGGCTGTTGATATGCCCATAAGTTTGATTAATTATAATGTAAATACCAATCATAATAATAACGATCTCACTTTTACAGAATTTTCTGATCATGCACCGCATCCGATTAATTTAATTCAGATTTCTCCATCGGAAACGCCTAATTTTTTTGATTATTTTGATCAGTCTTTTTTTAATGGTAAGTATAATATTCTTTATATGGCTTGGGAATCGGAAACTATTCCTGAAGATTATGTAATGAATATGAATCTTTTTGATGAAATCTGGACACCTTCAACCTATTGTAAAGAATGTATTGAAAAATACGTAAGCCTGCCGGTAAAGGTCATTCCGCATCCAATAGATATGCATTTGGAAACGACTAATGATGAGGATGCTTTGCATTTCTATGATAATAAACATTTTAATTTTCTTTTTATTTTTGACTACAACAGTTCTATTGAAAGAAAGAATGTAATTAATTTAATTAACGTTTTTCGCGAAACTTTTGATACGACTGAGAATAATGCCTTTTTGACGATCAAAACATCTCGTTCTGCAAAATTTCCAACGGAAAAAGAACAAATTTTACAAGCAATTGGAGATTCGAAAAAGATAAAAATTGTAGAAAAGATTTTTGATAAAAATGCATTAAATTATGTCATCAGTAATTGTGACAGTTATATTTCCCTTCATAGATCAGAAGGTTTTGGCCTAACCATGGCAGAAGCGATGTATTTTGGGAAGCCTGTAATTGCTACCGGATATTCAGGAAACCTACAGTTTATGAGTGATGAGAACAGCTTTTTAGTTGAAGCCGAAAAAGTTTCTTATGGCTCCAATGACCTTAATTATAGTTCGAATACAATCTGGTCTGAGCCTTCACTAAAAGAAGCTAAAGAATATTTAAAAATCGTTTATGAAGGAAAGGAAAATGTTCAAAGTGTCGCCGAAAAAGGGAGCCAGACAATTGCTGAAGACCTTTCATTAAAAAGAGTAGGAGAAGTGATTAAAGGCAGATGTCAAGAACTTTTTAACGAAGACAAAATCAGACAAAATAAATCAACCTTAATTAAATTATATGTTGAAAATATTTTACTGAGAAAAGACCTTCGAATTTATAAGAAAAGCGCTCCGATTCAATTTATTTACAATATAAAAATGTACATAAGAAACAAAAAAGGCAAGAAATAATTACTTCTTGCCTTTGATTTTTTTGAAGAAAAGATTTACCTTTTTTCTTATTTTATTATAAAGAGTTCGTTCCAGATAATTAACTTTTTTATTTAATTTTTCAATTTCGCTTAGATAGAAAACATTATTTACATTATTGCTGCCGTTGTTTTCTTTTTTATCAAATTCAGTAATAAAACGTAATCTTATTTTAAATAATTCGCCAATAGATTCAAGAGAAAAATTGTTTTCAATTTGAGATTTTGCGCTTTCTCTTATATCATTTAGTGAATCAAAATTATCCTTAATGTACTGTAATTTTTGAATGGCATCTCCCAGTCTTGGTTTTGCTAATGTTAAACCTTCATCAATTAAGCCTTTTGTATTCGAAGTTTTGATAAAATCATACTGAATCAAAAAACTGTTATTCACATTCATAAAATCCAGGTTTCCGGAATATCCCGTTCCTACTACAATTTTTCCGTAAACCATTGCTTCTGCCATGGTTAAGCCAAAGCCTTCCGAACCATGAAGAGAAATCAAAACATCAGACTGCTGAATCAAAGAATGTAATTTTTCTTTTGAAAAATGACCATTAATGATGATTACATTCGGAATGTTATTATATTTTTCTAATGCTTTTTGGGCATCTTTACTCCTTTCAAGATTGTGTGTTTTTACAATTAAAACACTTTCCTTTTCTTCTTTAAATACACTCGTAAAAGCTTCAAGAGTTGCCTCAGGATTCTTTCTGATTGTTGTACTCAAAGAATCAAAAATAGTAAGATAAATCTTTGAATTTTGGGGAATATTATATTCTTTTAGTTCAAATTCTTTTGAATCTTCTAACTTCTGAATCGGGTGAGAAAATCTGATAACAGGAATTCCTGTATACTTTGTAAAAATATTAACACAAAAATTGCTTGGAACCCAAAGCTCATCAAAGACATTTAAAATCTCTACTACTTTATCCGAAACTTCCGGAAATTCCCAAGCCCAATAAATGATATTGTAATAGCTGCTAAGATCTAGATCCTGATTTTTAGAAAAAAAATCATTAATGAAGTTAATATTTATATGGAAAACATTAATGGAAGTTTCATTTTTTGAGATAACACTATTTTCTATTCTCTCAAAAGTTTCGCTGGAATAATTGATGCGATTTACTTTTATGCCAATATTTTCCAGTGCTAAAGCATTTAATCGGGTTGCTTCAGAAATTCCAAAATTTCCGTCAAAAAAGCCATGATAATTTACACTCAACTGCATTTATTATAAAGTTTTAATTTTTTCTTTTACAGTTTCCAAAGAAAATGGCTTTAGACTGTCTATTGAATTGTTTCTTAGCGTATTCCATAACTCTTCATCACTGTTTAGTCGAAGAATAGCTTCAGCAAACGTTTTTTCGTCATTTGCGATCAATACATTTTTTTCATTTATTAATTGCATTCCTTCTGCGCCAATATCAGTCGTAACTACAGGGAAAAAGTATTCAAAAGCTTGTCCGATTTTTCCTTTAACTCCGGCTCCAAATCTTAGCGGAGCAACCATTATTTTTGAAGTCATAAAATGATCTTCAATGCTTTCAACAAAGCCCAGGAAATCAAATTTTGGAAATTGTTTTATATCTAATTTATCTGCAACGTTACCAATTACGCTTACTTTCAGTTCCGGATTTGTTTTCCAGACAAGAGGCATTATTTTCTCGTACAAAAATTTTACAGCATCGATATTGGGTTCGTGAATTGAGCCTATGAAAATAATTCCTTTACTTTCGTTGAACGATTTTCTTTCGGAAATATCAATTTTCGGGTAGTGAATATTTGAAATCGTGATGATTTTATTTTTATCTACATACTGGCTCATTACCTCTCTCTCTTTGTCTGAAATTGCAATAATATAATCCAATTTGGGAGCGATTACAGTTTCAAGATGGAAGAAATGTTTGTAGTTTTTCTTTAAAGAAATACGGCTAGGTTCAATCTCAATTGCTCTTTTATATCTTAAAAAATGAATGTCTACCATATCATACATGAATTTTGTATTTGGCAGAATGTTTTTCATTTTCTTATAAAATAAATTTAAGGCAAGTGGACCATTAAACCACACATAATCAATGTTTTTAAAAGCTGAAATGAAATTATAGATATTGTTATATTTCGTATTTTCTACAAATACAATTACCTGATGCTGTTTGTAGAATTTCACATAAGAATCGTCCTCAAACATATTGGGAGCGAATAGAATGCAGTTATAACCTAATTGTTTGTAGATCAAGATAATTTCCTTCAACCTGTTCGATCCGGAATCTTTATCATGAGTAGGGAAGTCCCTCGAAGCGAATAATATTGTTTTTTTTGAAGAATCAAATAATTCTATATTGACAATGTCATTGGTATTAAGAGCTTTGAGTTTTTCTTTTCTGTTGAAATATTTCTTAATTTTCTTTAGAATTCCCATTTATTAGTCTTTATTTAATTCAAAAACCCTGTTTGTCCAATAATCAAGCGTGTATTGATAATAGATATTCTCCGGAATTTTTTCATAAGGCTTATCAAAAAAATCTCTGTCAAGATTACTACAGGTTTCGTTTAAAACCAAAATGTTATTAGGATTATAAAAATCGTAATTTTTGATGGCCTCATTGTCTGTAATAATTTTTTTATCTAAAGCCAGCGCCTCAAATACCCTGAAACTTAGACCGTATTGATTTTCACGAGTCAAATCTAACAAAGCCTTTGAATTTTGGTAAAATTTAGGCAACTTTTCGTGACATATTTTTTTGATGCTGAAAATAATAGATAAATTTTCAGGAACAGTAGTAAACAGGTTTTTGATTTGATGTTTCCAACCTTTTTTTCCTATGATCATAATCTGAAATTTTAGATCAAGATCAATTAATCTTTTTGCAAGAGTTTTTATAAACGAAACTCTTTTATTATCATAGGAAGTGATGTAAAAAAGATCCATTTCAGGTTTTTGTGTATCATTTGAGAGATGAGGAAGATAAATGTAATTGGTTAGTTTTTCAAATCCAAATTTATCAATATCAGCAATATCGAATGAGAATATTTTATCAAAAAGTTTTAATTTATTTTCATTTACAGGAACTCTGTCGAGACTATCATAAAGATAAGTAATGAGTCTGTCTGTATGTTTTTTTATTTTTTCTAAAGTAGATATGCTGAATGTATCAGGATTTAAAACTAAAATCTGATCATAATGACCTTGTTCATCCAATGAATCCAGAACAAACTGCTGTCTTTTTTCTTTCTTTAGGTTTCTGTTGAGAAGAGTTTTGCTTAGGGCATTTGTAGCCCTTTCTCCAAAGTTAGAGTGAGTAATTGAAGCGATTTTAATATGATGAGCATTAATGCCTTTTTTGCTTAATGTCTCAACAATATATTGATCATATCCCCAGAAATCATAACTAATTATACAAATCTTCATCAACTAATTTTGCTCTTTTTTTAATGATTCATAAGTTTCAAAAACACTTAATGACTGCAGGTAGGAAAGCTGATAGCCTTCTTTACCGTCTAAAATTCCAAGCCTCATAATATAAGCTTTAAAAAACTTAAATGCCGTTTTAGAGTATTGAGCTAAAATACTGTATTTCTTACCTTTTATAGCTAATTCCTGTCCTTTTAAAACTCCATAATGAATCATCTTTTGTTTATACGACTCATAATCTGAAACGGAATAATGTAGGAGTTTATTTTTCAAAACTCCAATTGTTCCATTTACTTCCAGTGTTTCATGCACCATTTTTCCGGCTGTATATCTCGCCTTGGATCTTCTAAAAAGCCTAAAGTTTTTATCAGACTGTGTTCCGGAAAAATTAATAGGTTTATTGGCAAAAAAGAATTTTCTATAAAAATAATAGGCATCTTTTTGCTCAGGTTTATTTAGTTCATCTATAATTTCTTTTTTTAGCTCAGGAGTTATTCTCTCGTCACCATCGAGAAACAATACCCAATCATTCTTAGCTGCATCTAAAGCCACATTTCTTTGTTTTGTAAAGTCTTCAAATTTATTTTGAATTACTTTTACGTTTGGGAATTCTTTAGCAATTTCTATTGTGTTGTCTGTGCTGAAAGAATCAACTATAATGATCTCATCGCAAATGTCGAAACACTTTAGAACTTCCCGTATGTTTTTTTCTTCATTTTGTGTTATGATTAAGCCACTTATATCCATCATAACATATTTTTGATTTAGAAATATAAATTTAGTATCCTTCTAAAACAGTTTTAATCTACCAAAGATAAGTTTTAATTTGAATTTTATTAACGAATCTTTGCCTTTTATATCTATCCTACACAGCTCGTAAGGTTTGTTTGTAGGAAAATAATTCACTTTATTACCTATTCTTAATGCAAAATCAATTCCTAAATTTTTTAAAGTTGAAAAAAGTTTTAATTTTTTTTTGTTTTCTTTAGAATATTTTCCATATGGGTAGGCTAAAGTTGTTGAATACTTTATGCCTTGATCAGTAAGGATTTGCATATTTTTTTTCAAATCTTTCTCAACGAAATCATCAGAAACATTTCTGAAATTTTCATGGGCATGAGTGTGAAGTGCAATTTCAAAATATTTTTTATCTAAATTTCTGATGTCCTCAAAAGTCATCATTTCATAATTCTGATAACCTTCCTGAATAAATTTTGTTGAAATAAATATTGTTGCCTTTAGATCATATTTTTCCAGTAAAGAAGGTAAAAAATTAAAATTATTTTTATAACCGTCATCAAAGGTAAGAATTATACTTTTTTTTGCAGGCAGATCTATTTCTGTAAAAAACTTTGAAGTGTATTTTTTTTTTCTTAAATATTTAAATTGTTTTTCAAGATTTTCCAGATCTACAGTAAGGTCGTCATTACTTGTTTTTTCTACTTTATGATACATCAGAATGGGCAATCTGTTTTCGGGAAAAGCAAAAAGGTAAAGACGAAAGTACAGGATAACAAATAAAATTGTTGAAAATAAAACGAGATAAAGGATCATAATGCTTCAGCGTTCTTTTTTTCGATTTCTATTAACCGGATTTTTTCATACAGTTTTATATATTTCAAAAAAGTATAATAAGACATTGTTTTTGCGATATAAAACCCTGGAAACCCATCTAGAAAGCCAAGTTTGATGATGAAAATTTTAATAAATTCAAAAATTGGACTTATAATAATTTTAAACCGGTTTATTTTTTTCCCTTTTTCAAACATTTTTTCAGCCATCATATCAGAATATTTATTGATCTTCATGATGTGATGATGAATACTTTTGTAGGTGTAATGATCCAGTTTTCCATCTAGGAGACCTATTTTTTTATTTGTAATTAAAAATTCGTGCACTTTATCATCAGAATATTTTGCACAGTCTTTTTTAAAAAGTCTTTCGCGACAAACATTACCCCAGCCACCAAATTTTATTAAATGAATCCCTAGATGATTGTTAAATTTCACTTTATAAACGCAAAATTCCGTGTTCTTAGAAGAAATAATTTTTTTGATTGATTTTTTAAGATCTTCACTCGGAACTTCATCTGCGTCGAGAAACAAAATCCATTCTCTGGAGCATAGAGTAAGGGCATGGTTTTTTTGTTCACCATACCCGATAAACTTTTTCTCAAAGAATTTTACATGAGGATATTTTTGAGTACAAATCTCTTTTGTCTTGTCTGTTGAAAAGCTATCAACGACTATAATTTCATCAACAGTGTCTGTAAGTGAGTCTAAAAGTCTTACAATATTATCTTCTTCATTGTAAGTAATGACTGCGAGGGAAAGTGACATTTTATTTAAATTCTAATATGGTTTTTTCGATTATTCTGACGCAGTCTAAAAGCTGCTCTTCAGTAATTACCAAAGGTGGTGCCAATCTGATAATGTTTCCATGGGTCGGCTTTGCCAGCAATCCGTTTTCTTTTAGCTGTAAACAAAGATTCCATGCAGTAGAGCTGTCCGGAGTATCATTAATCAAAATAGCATTTAATAAACCTTTTCCTCTTACTTTCGTAATCAGATCAGATTTTTCAATCAGTTTTTCAATTTCACTTCTGAATAATTGACCTAATTCTTCTGCTCTCTGAGATAATTTTTCATCAGCAACAACATCTAAAGCTGCAATTGCAACCGCACAGGCAATCGGATTTCCTCCGAATGTTGAACCGTGTTGTCCGGGTTTAATAACATTCATGATCTCGTTGTTTGCCAATACAGCAGACACGGGATACATTCCACCTGAAAGTGCTTTTCCTAAAATTAAAATATCAGGCTGAACATCTTCGTGGTGACAAGCAATTAATCTACCAGTTCTTGCAATACCGGTCTGTACTTCATCTGCAATGAAAAGAACGTTGTGTTTTTTACATAATTCAGAAGCATTTTTCAGGAAATTTTCGTCCGGAACATAAACTCCTGCTTCTCCTTGAATTGGTTCAACCAAGAATGCCGCAATATTTTGAGCATCCTGAGTTAAAATTTCCTCTAAAGCTTGAATATCGTTGTACGGAATTTTAATAAATCCTGGAGTAAAAGGCCCATAATTCTGATTCGCGTCAGGATCATTTGAAAAAGAAACAATCGTTGTCGTTCTTCCGTGGAAATTATTCTCACAAACAATGATCTTTGCAGCGTTTTCTGAGATTCCTTTTACTTCATAACTCCACTTTCTTGCTAATTTTACGGCGGTTTCCACAGCTTCTGCTCCAGAATTCATTGGTAAAACTTTATCAAAACCAAAAAGGGTAGTAATTTTCTGTTCGTACTCTCCTAAATTAGAATTGTAAAATGCTCTCGATGTTAAAGCTAATTTCTTAGCTTGATTTACTAAAGCTTCAACAATTTTAGGATGAGAGTGTCCTTGATTTACAGCAGAATAAGCAGAAAGAAAATCATAATATTTCTTACCTTCCACATCCCAAACGAAAACGCCTTCTCCACGGTCTAAAACCACTGGAAGAGGGTGATAGTTGTGGGCACCATGTTTGTCTTCAAGGTCAATAAAATACTGTGAGTTTTTTGCTGTTTCTACTGTTGACATATATTTTTGCTTTTGTACAAAGTTAGTGATTTATTTTAAAGTTGTGAAAGTGACTTGAATCAGTAATAATAAATAAAGAGAATGTTTTTTTAATGAAATTTAAAGGAATATTATTCCTAAAAATTATTGATAAAGATTGTGATCTACGTAAAAAATGCAGTTTGGTAGAATTCTTTCCAGTTTGATGATTTCTTCTAGAATACGATCTCTATTCATTTCAGAATATTGGCTGTATTCATATTTTATTGAAGAGAGCAGTAGTTCCACCAAAAGTTTTTTTCGATACCTTTAAGTTTCATGTAAGTAATTTTTGAAATAGATTTATTTAATCATACCAATATTCTTTTTTAACCTTAAAACCTGCTTTTTGAAAGGCTTTCTGTATTTCAATTCCTAAATCTTCATTTTGTTTTTCATTGGAAATGTAGAGGAAAAACAGACTTTCAGTAAACTTTTGTTCCTTTTGGGTATCGTCGAAAGTTGTCGTCGTTGTTACAACAGCATCTTTTTCTGTTTCTAAAATTACTTGAATATCTTTCCCGATTTTCAAAATTTTATTAAGCGGAACTTCTTGTTTAATAATTTGGTAGCCACTGAAATATGGACTTGTCTTTTTAATTTGAAAAGTCAGATTTTTATTATTATCAATACTGAATTCTTTAACGATACTGATGGTGTCTCCGTTGAAATTAGAATATTTTAATTGATTTTTTACTTCTTTTTTCAGTTCTCGGTTAAGTATCTTGATGATCGTTTTTTCCTGAGCCGAAAACAAACTCCAGAATCCGAAGAACATGATCAATAATAAAAACCGTTTTGAATTATTTTTTTGTCTCATTTTCTGTGGTTTGATTTAAAATTAAGTTGAAATAATCTTTAATTAAAATTAATTGACTTAAAAATAACTCGCAATACCACAAATGAGTGATTTTAGAAATAAAAAAACTGCCTCAAAATGAGACAGTTTCAAAGTTTTTATTTAAAAATAATCTTAGTGATTATCGTATTTTCTATCCATTACAAAACTCTCCATGAATTTTGTAGTGTAGTTTCCTGAAAGATAATCTTCATCATTCATCAACTGTCTGTGGAAAGGAATTGTAGTTTTTACACCTTCAATATAGAATTCTTCCAAAGCACGTCTCATTTTTGCAATCGCTTCCTCACGAGTTTGAGCAGTCGTGATTAATTTTGCAATCATTGAGTCATAATTAGAAGGAATTGTATATCCAGAATAAACGTGAGTATCAACTCTGATTCCGTGTCCACCAGGAATGTTTAATCCTGTGATTTTCCCCGGAGATGGTCTGAAATCTGCGTAAGGATCTTCAGCATTAATTCTACATTCGATTGAATGCAATTTTGGATAATAATTAATTCCAGAAATTGGAGTTCCTGCCGCCAAAAGAATTTGCTCTCTGATCAAGTCATAATCAATAACCTGCTCAGTAATTGGATGCTCTACCTGAATTCTCGTATTCATTTCCATGAAATAGAAATTTCTGTGTTTATCAACCAAGAATTCAATCGTACCAACACCTTCATAAGCGATGAATTCTGCTGCTTTTACAGCTGCGTCACCCATTTTCTCACGAAGTTCGTCGGTCATGAACGGAGAAGGAGTTTCTTCCGTTAATTTTTGATTTCTTCTTTGTACAGAACAGTCTCTTTCAGAAAGGTGACAAGCTTTACCATATTGGTCACCTGCAACCTGAATTTCGATGTGTCTAGGCTCTTCAATCAATTTTTCCATGTACATACCTCCGTTTCCGAATGCAGCCACAGCTTCCTGAATTGCAGATTCCCAGTGATCTTTAAGGTCTTCAGCTTTCCAAACAGCTCTCATCCCTTTTCCACCACCACCGGCAGTTGCTTTGATCATTACAGGATAACCTGTTTCTTCAGCAGTTTTTACAGCGTGTTCGTAAGATTCAATTAATCCTTCAGAACCAGGTACACAAGGTACACCTGCTGCTTTCATGGTAGCTTTAGCATTGGCTTTATCTCCCATTCTCTCGATTTGCTCAGGAGAAGCACCAATAAATTTGATACCGTTCTTCTGGCAGATTCTTGAGAAATTAGCGTTTTCAGATAAGAATCCGTAACCTGGGTGAATCGCGTCTGCATTTGTAATTTCTGCAGCAGCAATAATGTTAGGGATTTTTAGGTATGAGTCTTTACTCATTGCGGGACCAATACAAACAGCCTCGTCAGCAAATCTAACGTGAAGACTATCTTTGTCGGCAGTAGAATATACCGCAACAGTTTTGATTCCCATTTCTTTACAAGTACGTAAGATACGCATTGCAATTTCGCCACGATTGGCAATTAATATTTTTTTGAACATCTTCTTAAATTTGAAAATTAGATAATTTGAAAATTAGAGTAATGTTATTTGAATGTAGAATTTTAGTCTAACATCTAATGTCTAACATCTAACTTCTAGTTAAGATGGATCTACTAAGAATAAAGGTTGGTCATATTCTACCGGAGTAGCATCATCAACTAAAATCTTAACGATTTTTCCGCTTACCTCAGAATCAATCTGGTTGAATAATTTCATTGCTTCAATTACACAAACAACTTTTCCAACAGAAACTTCATCACCAACGTTTACGAAGACATCTTTATCCGGAGATGGTTTTCTGTAGAAAGTTCCGATCATTGGAGATTTGATTGTAATATATTTGCTGTCATCAGGTGCAGCTTCAGCTTTTTCAGCAGGTGCAGATGTAGCAACTGGAGCTTGTGCAGGAGCAGCTTGTTGAGGAGCAGTGTGGTAAACTGCAGGTTGAGCATATGCTACTTCGCTTCCAGCTAATGGAGTTTTAATAGTGATTTCGAAATCTTTAGTTTTGTACTTCACTTCAGAAACTTCAGCCTTAGATACAAACTTAATAAGATTTTGTATGTCTTTAATGTCCATAAATTTGATATTTGATTTTGGGTCAAAGATACCAAAAAAACGTAAAAAACAACAAAAAACCGCCAAATTTTATAAAAATTGGGCGGTTTTTGTATAAAAACGAGTGTTTTTCAGTGAAAAACGACTTCTTAGTTTTCTTCAGTAGTTGCTACTTCTTTTTCCAATACTACTTTACCTCTGTAGTAAAGTTTCCCTTCATGCCAGTGAGCTCTGTGGTAAAGGTGCATTTCTCCTGTTGTTGCATCTTTAGCTAGTTGAGGAACTACAGCTTTGTAGTGTGTTCTTCTCTTATCTCTTCTTGTGGACGATTGTCTTCTTTTTGGATGTGCCATCTTGTAATAACTTTTTTAATTTGATGAGCGATGAGATTTTTTTCATCATCTCATCATATTTAAATTATTTTAATTTTTATCTTTTAATTTCTTAAGTGCCTCCCATCGGGGATCACTTTGCGGTTCTTCCTCTTCTTCGGTCTCTTTCGGACTGAATTTTTCAAGAATTTCAAGATCTTCGTTGCTTATGTTTGGTGAAACCTTTTTCATTGGTATGGAAAGGGCTACATTTTCATAAATCAACTGTGCTACATTGAAAGCATGGTCGCTGGTTGGGATTGTGATAACATCTTCTTCGCTGTCATCGTATTCTTCCCCAAACTTAACCAAAACCTTGATCTCGTTTTCAATGGGATGATCGAAGCTGTCGTTTGTAATATCACAAACTAATTCTACGATTCCATCGATTTTTATCTCAAATTCTAAGAAAGTAGTGTGTTTATCAAGTAAAACATCTACTGAAATCTTAGGATTTGTAAATTCTTGCTCAGTGTCAAATAATTGAAAGAACGTCTTGTCAATCTCAAATTTGAACTGATGCTTCCCCGTTTTAAGTCCGGAAAAGCTCACGTCATAGTTTCTTAACTTGTCCATAAAATGAGTGTGCAAAAATATGCATTTTTTTTATAATTACAAATAAAATCCCAAACAAATTAATTTTAAATTTGATTTAAGGATTTATGCTTCAGTTTCATCTGGTAAATCTTCATCAATTCCGTTGTCGCTAACCATTTTTCTTGGCTGCATACGGTTGCTCATCAGCTCGTTATATTCGCTTCTATTTTTGAAAATTTTAATAGCCGTGAAAATTGCTTCTGTAAAACTTTGTTCATCAGCAATATTTTGTCCCGCGATGTCATAGGCAACTCCGTGATCGGGAGATGTTCTGATAAAAGGAAGTGCAGCGGTATAATTTACGCCTTCTTCATAAGCTAAAGTCTTAAATGGAGCCAATCCCTGATCATGATACATCGCTAAAACTGCATCAAAACTTTTGTATTTGCTCGGTTGGAAAAAACTGTCTGCAGGAAAAGGGCCAAAGGCCAAAATTCCATTGTCTGAAAGTTCTTTGATCGCTGGAGAAATAATTTCAATTTCTTCATTTCCGATCACGCCGCCATCTCCTGAATGTGGATTTAAGCCTAAAACTGCAATTTTCGGTCTGGAAATATTAAAATCTTCAATTAAAGTTTGATTTAAAGCTCGAATCTGTTTTTTAATTTTTTCTTTAGAAATATTTTCCGCCACTTGCGCTAATGGAATGTGATGGGTAGAAACGGCAACTTTTAAATCGTCCGTTACTAAGAACATCAATCCTTTTTTATTAAATTTTTCTTCAAAATATCCTGTGTGGCCGGCATGTTTAAAGCCCATCTTCATCATTTCGTCTTTATTGATGGGAGCTGTTACAAGAACATCAATTTCTCCTTTCATTAAAGCTTCGGTTGCTGCTTCCAGAGAATCTATCGCCAATTTGGTTGATTCTTCGGTTGGTTTTCCCAATTCTACATTCGAATTATCTTTCACAAGATTCAGCATATTGATCTTTCCTGCCTGTGCTTGTGAAGTTTCGTTGATGTAATTAAAGTTTAAATTAAGCTTAAAAATATTTTTCTGATAGGTAAATAATTTCCCTGAACCAAAAATTACCGGAGTGAAAAAATCGGTGATTGTTTTGTCTTTCAGAGACTTCATGATGATTTCTGGTCCTATGCCGTTGAAATCCCCGATTGAAATTCCTACTCGTACTTTATGGTTTTTTGGGCTCATTTTGATTATCTTTGAAGATTATAATTTTACAAATTTAGCAAAAAATAATATGTTCACAGGAATTATTGAAGCAGTTGGAGTTATTGAAAAGATTGAAGAAAAAGGAAGTAACATTGATTTTACTTTAACATGCCCTTTCACCAATGAATTAAAAATAGATCAAAGTCTTGCTCATAACGGTTGTTGTTTAACGGTTGTTGAGATTAAAGATAACCAATATGTCGTTACGGCGATCAATGAAACGTTAGAAAAAACCAACCTTGGAAAATGGAATGTGGGAACAGTCGTAAATCTTGAGCGTTGCATGAAAATGGACGGAAGATTAGACGGACACATCGTTCAGGGTCACGTTGACCACACCGGTGAGGTTGTAGGAATTGAGAATAAAGACGGAAGTTATTTTATTACCGTAAAATATGAATCTAACGGAAATTTTGTAACCGTTCCTCAAGGTTCTATTACAGTAAACGGAATCAGTTTAACCGTTGCAAAAAGTGAAGATTCTCAGTTTTCAGTAGCAATTATTCCATATACATGGGAGTTTACCAATATGCAGCATCTTAAAATCGGAGATAAAGTTAATCTGGAATTCGACATAATTGGTAAGTATATTGCTAGGTTAATTAATAAAACAGAATGGCAATAAATAAGTACAAAGGATATAGTTTAAGAAATCGGGTGTTTTTCGGTTTCTTGCTCGTATGTCTTTTAAGTGTTGCGGCTTCTTCGCTGGTTCCTTATTTTGTTTTAAGAAGTAATTCTCTGGAACAGAGCAGGATAGATATGCAGGATAAGACCAATGCCGTTATGGGATATTTGGATTATGCTGTCAGTAGATCGCTTGTGGAGACAAAAGATCTTCCCGAAGTTTTAAGCAATAAAATTCTTGAAATCGCGGATATCAACCAACACGATATTGTTATTTATGATTTAAAAGGCAACTATCTTCTTTCTAATAAAGATGAAAGTTTGGTAGAGCAGAAAACGATTCCTTTAAATATTGTCAATAAAATTCTGGCTACCGATGCCAGAGTGGATATCAGAGGATATGATCAGGCTAAAGATGCGGTTTTTACTTCGTCTTATTTAGTGTTGAAAAATAACGTTCTGGATCCGGTAGGTATTGTGTACATTCCTTTGTATCACAATGAATCTGCGTATCTAGATGTTCTTCACCAATACGTTAAATACATTTTATTGGTTGATATTTTTCTTATTTTATTCAGTATTTGGCTGAGTTGGATTACTTCTAATAATTTAGCGAAAACCATTACGAAATTTTCTGATATGATCACC
Organism: Chryseobacterium glaciei; assembly: GCF_001648155.1. Classification (NCBI taxonomy): domain Bacteria; kingdom Pseudomonadati; phylum Bacteroidota; class Flavobacteriia; order Flavobacteriales; family Weeksellaceae; genus Chryseobacterium; species Chryseobacterium glaciei. Next base: position 2,577,302 of record NZ_CP015199.1, read on the forward strand.
CGTATTACATTGTTTGAAAATGAAATGCACCCTATCAGATATTATAAAAACGATGAACTAAATGCTCTGGCAAGAGCTTACAATAGGATGATTCTCCAGATTCAGGATCAAAAAGAAAGATTGCGTTTTAAAGCCTCGGAAGAAGCTTGGCGGGAGATGGCGAAACAGGTTGCTCATGAGGTGAAGAATCCTTTGACGCCAATGAAATTAACCATTCAAAATTTTGAAAGAAAATTTGATCCTGAAGATCCAAATATTAGAGAAAGAGTAAAGCAAATGAGTAAAACAATGGTTGATCAGATCGATTTAATTGCCACAGTTGCGTCTGCATTTTCAGAATTTGCGAAGCTTCCTGAGAAAAATAATGAGGTTATCAATCTGAACACCGAGGTTGAAGATATTCTGCGTGTTTTCAATGATGACAGTATTTTTATACACTCTAATAAAAGCAATATTATGATCAATATGGATAGGATTTACCTTTCCAGAATTATTACAAATCTTGTTACCAATGCTAAGCAAGCTGAAAGTGATGAGCGAAAATTGATTATTAACGTTGATGTAGAACAGCATCAGAGAAGGGTGATGGTTTCCATTCAGGATAATGGCATTGGGATTCCTGAAAATATATATGAAAGGATTTTTGAGCCTAATTTCACGTCAAAAAACAGTGGAATGGGACTTGGTTTATCTATGGTTAGAAAAATGGTGGAAGATTACAAAGGAGAAATCTCCGTGAAATCTGAAGTCGGAAAAGGGTCAACATTCACAATTACATTGCCAACCAATTTATAGTGAAGCCTTTTACATTTAAACAATTCGAAATTTATCAGTCTAAAAACGTCTTCCGTGTAGGAACAGACGGTGTTTTGCTAGGTTCTTTAGTGAATGTAGATAACAAGTCTAAAGTTTTAGAAATAGGGACGGGAACGGGTTTGATTTCATTAATGTTAGCCCAAAGAAATCCAAAAGCTGAATTTTTAGGTTTAGATATTAATGAAGAAGCTGTAAATCTTACAAAATCTAATTTTGAGAAGTCTATATTTAATTCAAGGTTAAAAAATATTCTTCAGGATTTTAAAAATTTTGAAACTGCTGAAAAATTTGATCTGATTGTTTCTAATCCACCTTATTTTGAAGAATCCGGTTCTGAAAAAGATAAAATTGCAAGACAGACGGTTGAATTAAACTTTCAACAATTAATTTCAAAATCATCAACATTACTTTCTGAAAAAGGAATTTTTTCTGTAATTATTCCTGCCGAGGTCGGAACTGATTTTATTGAAATTGCAAAAGAAAATCAATTGTTTTTAGTCCGAAGAATCAATATTAAAGGAATAGAAAATTCAAAAATAAAAAGATTGATTTTAGATTTTTCTTTAACTGAAAATCAACTTGAAGAATCTGAATTTATTATAGAAAAAAGTCCGAGAAAATACTCGGACCAATATCTTGAACTCACGAAAGAGTTTCATGTTTTCGGTAAATAATATTTTTTTTGAACCATTAAGAGCATTTAAAAAATTAAGGCTAGTTAAGAAAAATCGAATAGATTTTTTAAGTCTTAAAGCAGAGCTAAACTTAATATTTCTTAACTTCTTAAATGCTCTTAATGGTTTAATTTTATTCAAATAGCTCAGCCGTGTCCAATACGGAAACTTTTCCATCTTCACATCTAATCGCCTCTCCAGGGAAGTTTTGAATCATGTGATAATCATGTGTTGCCATTACCACAGCAGCTCCGTTTTCTAAAGCAACCTGTTTTAGTAAGGTCATAATTTCGTTAGAAGTTTCTGGATCAAGGTTTCCCGTTGGCTCATCGGCTAAGATAAGGTCTGGGTGATTTAATAAAGCTCTTGCAATCGCCACACGCTGTTGCTCTCCACCAGAAAGCTCATGAGGCATTTTGTGCTTTTTGCTTTTCATATTTACACTTCCAAGAACCTCGTTGATACGGTCTTCCATTTTTGTTTTATCGCTCCATCCGGTAGCTTCAAGAACGAATTTCAGATTTTTCTCAACAGTTCTGTCAGAAAGCAACTGGAAATCCTGGAAAACAATTCCTAATTTTCTTCTAAGGTTAGGAATGTCGGAAGTTCTCATTTTTGCGAGATCAAAACCAACAACAGCTCCATGTCCGGACGCTAACGGAATATGCCCGTAAAGTGTCTTTAATAATGAGCTTTTCCCGGAACCTGTTTTTCCGATAAGATAACAGAATCTGCCTTTTTTGATGTTAAGATTCACATCAGAAAGAACAGTGAAGTTTTTTTGCGCAATCTTGGCGTGTTGTAAACTTATAATACTATCTCCGGCAATATTTGTATGTGGCATAATTCAAATTTAAGAGGCTATTTCTAAAATATTTTTTCAGATCTTAAAAATAGAAAAAAGAAACCTAAAGAAACTAAATTTTAGTAAATTTTAACAACAAAAAATGCCTGAAAAAGTTCTTTTCAAGCATTTTTGTATATTGTAATTTAAGATATTATCTCTTAGCTCTTGCAGAACTTACAGATAGACTCTTTCTACCTTTAGCTCTTCTTGCTGCCAAAACTCTTCTACCGTTAGGCGTTGACATTCTTTCTCTGAAACCGTGTTTGTTTCTTTTTTTTCTCTCCGATGGTTGGAATGTTCTTTTACTCATTACTATATATTTAAGTCGTAATTAATATTAATTTTTCAGGTTGCAAAGATATAGATTTTTTTATAAGTTCCAAACTTAACGACTCTTTTTTTAGAAAATATTGAATCTTTTTTCATCGTTAATTTTATCACGCCCATGAATAAATGACTTGCGCAGTGTTTAAAAATAATGAGTAATGATTTATTTAAAAGCTCTATCTTTGAAGACTCAAATTTAAAGAAAATAAATGTTTACACCAATAGAACTTTTAGAAATTAATGCACTTCTTATTCCTGAAAACAAAATAGTTATTCTTACACACTATAATCCGGATGGAGATGCTATTGGTTCTAGTTTGGGCTTAAAGCATTATTTGCATGCAAAAGGAATCAATGCGGAAGTGGTTGTACCCAACGATTTCCCTAAGTTTCTGAAATGGATGCCTGAGGCCAGAAAAAACATTGTTGCCGAATACAAAAGAAAAGTAGCTTTTGATATTATTAATGAAGCGGATGTTATTTTCTGTCTTGATTTTAATTCACCTGCGAGAATCGGGATTTTGGGCGATTGGTTGGTAAAAGCCAGAGCTAAAAAAATTCTTATTGATCATCATCAGCAGCCTGAGGAATTTGATTATGTATATTCTGATACAATAATTCCTGCAACTTGTCAGATGATTTATCACTTCATCGAAGCGATGAATGATGAGCATTTGGTGAATAAAGATATTGCAGAATGTCTTTACACCGGAATCATGACGGATACAGGAGGTTTCCGTTTTCGTTCTACAAGTGCGGCGACACATAGAATTATTGCTAATTTGATTGAAAAAGGAGCAGATCCTTCTATTATAACTTCCAACACTTGGGATACCAACACGGTTTCACGTCTTCATTTATTGGCTTTGATTTTAGGAAGAATTGAAGTGGTGAATGACGGCAAGGTGGCTGTTTTATATTTAACAAGAAAAGAACTTCAGGAATATGGTTTCCAGAAAGGGGATACCGAAGGTTTTGTTAATTACGGATTGAGTATTGTTGGAGTAAGAATGTCTGCCTTCTTTATGGAAGATTTGTATGATGATTTCATTAAAATATCTTTCAGAAGTAAAGATGATGTAGATGTGAACCAATTCTCAAGAAAATATTTCAGTGGAGGAGGGCATATCAATGCAGCCGGTGGAAAATCTAATGCTTCTTTAGCAGATACGCTTGAAAATTTTAAAGCTAAAATTGTAGAAGAGACTTTGTAATTAAGCTTAAAGTCAACAATAAATTTTGTGTTTTAATTTTAAACTAGAAAAAAGCTAAAACTCTACAACACTCAAACCCTCTCACTCAAGAAACTCGACTGTGTCCCTTGTCTTCTAGTTCTTTACAGGTATATTCGTAAACCTCTTGAAACATGACGTCAAGATTTTTTTTAGTGAATAAACTGAATTTGGTCATTTTCGGAGGATCGAGAAAAATATCGCATGATGGCGCTTTTGAGTAAACAGATTTTGCGATGGCTAAATGTAAAATTCGGTCAAATTCTTTCATTAAACTCATTTTATCGAGACTGTCATAACTAATTGAATTCACGTGAGATGCAATTAAAAAATCACATTTATCGATGATTGGTTCAATGGGAAGATTGTCCAGAACACCGCCATCAATATATATTTTCTCACCCACTCTTACCGGTGGAAGAACAAAAGGAACGCTTGATGAAGCTAAAAGAGGAGTAAAAAGTTCACCTTCCGAAAAGAAATCGACAATTCCGTGGGTCATTTCTGTAGCCGCAACATAGACCGGGATTTTCAGGATTTTAAAATCGTCTTCAGGGAAATAATCTTTTAATAATTTTAAAATAAAGTTTGAACTAAAAATACCGTTTTTGGAAAGTCTTAAATACGATCTTGAAAAAAATGTGGTATGTTTTACGATTTCCATCATTTCATCCGGAGATTTCCCGAAAGAATAGAACGCTGCAATGATAGATCCCGCACTTGTTCCGGAGATAATCTGTGGTTTCAAATTGTATTCTTCCAAAGCTTTCAGAACCGCGATATGAGCGATTCCGCGCATTCCTCCACCCGAAAGTGTCAGGCCGATGATTGGTTTCTTTTTTTTGGAAGAGAATAGACTCATTGAAAAATTTAATCTTTACTAATATACGTGAATTTTTGTTAGAAGAATATTAAGGTTCGTCGCAATCAGAATCGATTTTTATGAAAAGTGAATTAAATTCTTTATACATTTTCTCATCATGCAATGGACCGGAAACTTCATCGTTTGCGCAATTTCCCCAGCCAAAAACGACAAGGTCTAAAATAGCGTAATCTTTTTTATCAACAGAATTCAGGCGACTTTCAAACTCGTTCATAATTCTTTGTGGATCGCTGTTTCTCTTGCTCATTTCTTCACGGAGTTTTCGCCATTCTTCAAACATTTCGGTTTCGTTGGAGTTTAAAGCTTTTACAAAACGGTCACAATTTTTAGAATATTTTTTATTTAACAAAATAGATGGATCCGAAAATGCAATGATTTCCGTCTTTCTCATTTCATATTCCTGAAGCAAAGATTGATAGGTTTGTTTCTTTATATTCTGCCAATAAGATGTATTGACGATCTTTAAATTTTCAATTAAATTCTTCTTTTCAGCGAAATCTTTATCTAGTTTTTTAAGAATCTGATCCTTATCATTTCTTACTTGTTGCAGTGCTTCAAGCCTGAAAACCTGTGGAGTACTCAACATGACTGAGCCTAGCTGAAAGTAGAGTTTGTAAGTTCCTTCAAGTTCTTCTTTGGTATATTTATTTTCGTCAAAATATCCTTTATTTTCACATAATTCGGTTTGGAAATTAAAAATTCCCGGCTTGCTTTGTTCAGTTTTTAAAGTATCTTTCGATGTGTTTTCCGTAACAGCAACCGAATCTTTTAGATTGTTCTTATCTAAAGATTGCATCTCTTTTTTACAACTGAAAAATGAAAGAAAGACGATTGAAAGGATGAAAATTCTCATAAATAATTTTTAGAAAACTAAATTTTTAGGCATGTTGCGAAGAAGTTCTGTATTGATGATTTCAGCACAGATCGCAGGTTTTTCCCAATGACCGTTGTGCCCGCAATCAAGAACATAAGATTTTATATTGGTTCTGTCAGGAAGATTTTTAATTGTTTTATCTGTTTTTACGGCATTGTCGTGTTTTCCTGCTATTACTAAAATTTTAGCTTCAAGATTTTCTAACACATGTTTTTTATCGGTTCTTTCAACCATACCTTTTACACAGGCTAAAGCTCCTAAATTGTTTGTTGAAAGGGCAACTCTTAAAGCTGTTTCAATTTTTCCTTCCAGAATATCTCTTTCGTTTGGATTAAATAAATTAGGAATTCCGGCTCTTGCATAATGCGGAAAAGCGTCTTTGATGATTCTGTAGCTTTTTATGCGCTGTTGTTTCTTCTCTTCGTCATCCGGAAAATAGGTAGAGAAAAATAAGGTTAAACTTTTCAGTGTTTCAGGATATTTTTCAGCAAAAGCCAACGAAATGTAGCCACCCATTGAATGTCCCAATAAGTGAACTTTTTCTAATTTCCGATTATCTAAAACTTTTTTCACTTCATCAGCCATTAAATCAATGGTATGGATTTCTCCATAAATTTCAGATTTTCCGTGGCCGGGAAGGTCTATTTTCAATAATGAAAAATTTTCGGACAAATGAGGTTCCATATCGCTCCAAATAGAGCTGTTTTCCATGAAACCATGAAGTAATACCAATGTCTCTTTTCCGTTTCCTTTTTTCTCGAAGTGCAGCATGATTTCAAATATTAAAAGTGAATATCAATATAATCTACAAATCCCGAACCGTTTACCATATCCTGAAGTCTCCAGGTCTTTCCGCCGTCTTTGGACATGAATGTTTTTGTCCCTTTTCTGGTGTAAGGCTTTCCGTTGTTATCTGAGGAAATACTTTGAGTGATTTCTCCTGTAAAATTCAGATGTTTAGGAGAAACTACAACAGCTGATCCTTTAATGGTTACAGAAATTTCGCCAGATTTTATACTTCCGGAAACATCATAATCATCCCGACCCATTTTTTTAAAGTTTACAGAGCCTGTTTTTGTTGAAGAATTCTGACTTTGATAGGTGAATTTATGATCTCCGCTAAAATCTTTGAAATTATTTTCGCTGTTTTTGGCTTTAATGCTGTCATTTATTTTTGTTCGGGCAGCATTAATAGAATCAACGATTTTTGTGCTATCTGACTGATTTGCAGTAGATTGTGCGTCTTTTTTTGAACATGAAACAACTAAAGTTGTAATAGCAATTGCGGTTATTAGGTTTTTCATCAATATTTAAAATTATAGTCTCAAAATTAAATAAAAAAGAGCATTTTAAAAATGCCCTTTCGTATTATTTTGTTAATTCCTCGTAAACTTTCTTTTCCCAAGGTTTTATGTCTGTGATTCCGTATCGTTCTTTTTTAGAAATTGCAATATTATCTAAAACATCTACGAAATTCTTATAATTAGCATCGTCAGTAGGTTCAATAATAATTGTGAAATTTTCTTTAACTGGAGCATTTTGATAAGCTTCAGAAATAATCTTTGAAATTTTCACTCCGCTAAAATCTGTTTCTTTTAGGTTTTTTGCATTTAAATCTTCCTTATCTTGTTGATGGTAAAATACTCTGTCATCTTTTCCAAGAATAAACGTTACTTGATTTCTAACATCAATTACGTTTGTTGGTGGTAACGGACTTTTCGCAGGTAATCCCAGATCCATCACATTAGGTTTTGTAAAGTTGGTGGTAAACATAAAAAAGGTAATTAATAAAAACCCTAAATCTACCATTGGAGTCATGTCAACTCTGATCAATTTCTTCTTTTGCTTGCCTCCTTGTTTTTCTTGTGCAATTACTTCAGCCATAATTAATATTTTTTAATGTTAAACAGTTTGTGATAAAGAGTGAATAATTGTTCTTTATTTGAAAGATTCAATACAAAGTTTATACCTAAAATTAGAAAATGTTATAAATTTTCTAAAATCAATTGTTATTTAACATTAAAAAACCTCATGAGTTTTTAATTTCATAAGGTTTTAGGATATTTTAAGTGATTGTGCTTGATTGTTTAAAACAAAAAAACTCACACTTTTCAGTATGAGTTTTAAATAATATTTTGAATTGTTTATTTATTCTTTTTATAATAATTAACACCGCATTCCAAGAATTTTTTGAAATCTTCTTTCGGCATATATCCTGAAACAGGAGAATTAATAACTTTTCCGTCCGGAGTAATCAACACATAATGTGGTTGAGAATTATTATTAAAATTCACTTGTTGGAACAGGCTCCATCTGTCACCAATCGTTTTTACTTTCTTAACTTGTCCTTCACCAAGATCAATTTTAGTTTTTTGATCTTCAGGAAGTTCTTCTTTATCATCAACATATAATGAAGCCAGAACGATGTCGTTTTGAAGAATTGGTAAAATATCCGGTTCGCTCCAAACGAATTCTTCCATTTTTCTACAGTTTTCGCAACCGTAACCTGTGAAGTCAATTAGAACAGGTTTGTCTTCTTTTTTGGCTAATTCAATAGCTTTGAAGAAATCATGCTCAGGATGCATTCCCAGAATTCCATCTTTTTCGTCGTGGAAATAACTAACATTCAACGGAGGTAAAATTCCGCTTAATAATTGGAGTTTCGGACGCTCTGATGGCATCAATCCTTGAATCATATAAACAACAAAACCAATTCCCAATACTCCTAAAACTTTTCGTGCAATAGAAATTTTTGGTTTTTTATCATCATGTGGAAATCTTATTAATCCGAATAGATACAACGTTAATCCAATTCCGATAACGATCCAGATCACGATGAAAAGTTCTCTTTTTAATAAGAAAGTTTTAGAAACTAAATCTGCTTTTGATAAGAATTTCAATGCTAAAGCCAATTCTATAAATCCTAAAACGACTTTTACAGTATTCATCCATCCTCCCGATTTTGGAAGACTTTGTAATGCTTGCGGGAATAAAGCCAGCAATCCGAAAATAATTGCCCAAGCCAAACCAAAACCTGTTAAAGCCAAAGTTAAAAGCGTTGGAATATGTGATGAACCCGATAAAGATCCTCCCAATAAACTTCCTAAAATAGGACCTGTACAAGAGAAAGATACAATCACCAAAGTTAAAGCCATAAAGAAAATACCGATGATTCCACCAGCTTCTTCTGCTTTTGAAGATTTGTTTGCGATTGAACTTGGTAACGAGATGTCATAGTATCCGAAGAAACTTCCTGCGAAGAAAATAAATACGATAAAGAATACGATATTCAGCCAAATGCTTGTTGAGATTTCGTTGAAAACATTTCCTGCAATTCCGTCAATTAAATGAAAAGGAACACTTAATAAAACAAAAATAAGAAGAATGAAAAATCCGTAGATCAATGCATCTCTTTTCCCTTTTGCTTTATTTTTATTCCCTTTTGTAAAGAACGAAACCGTTAACGGAATCATTGGGAAAACACACGGTGTCAACAATGCAATCAGCCCTCCAATAAATCCTAGAAATAAATAAGTCCAATAATTTTCGCTGTCTTTAACGGCTGCTGTTCCACAATCTGTTAAAGGTTTTTGAAAATCAATAGATTCTATTTTTAATTGTTTTGGATCTAATTTTGAAACTCCTGCAACTACCGCTGTTTCTGTTTTTACAGGATTTTCCACTGCTGTTTCTACTGTTTTAACAGAATCTTTTGGAGTTTCTGCTTTTTCAGTGATAGCTTCTGCCGTTGCCCCTTTTGGAGTGATTTTTTGAGTGAATTCCAACGTATTCGGAGCCAAACAAACTCGGTCGTCACAAGTCTGATAGGTAATTTCTGCAACTACATCACCAGGTTTTGTTCCGTCTTTTAATTTAAATTTTTGCTTGAAACCTGCAGAATTGGAGTAGAAAATAATTTTCCCGCCAAAAGCTTCAGAAAATTCTTCATGTTTTTTACCTGTTTCGGTAAATTTTCCAATTAGTTCAATATTTTTTCCGGAAACTTTATATTCTGTCGGAATTCCTGTGTCTTCAGGAATGTCTTTAGAATAGATATGCCAACCGCTTTCCATTGTTGCATTCAACACGGCTTCATATTGGTTGTCTCCCAGTTCGTTAACCGTAAGTTTAAATTTTACAGGATTTTTGATTTGTGCATTAATTCCTGTCGCTAAAAACAGCAGTATTAATAAAAACCAGTTTTTAAATTTCATTTTTCTTTTATTAAAAGTTTTGAGAATGTTTTTTGTTTTCTCATCCCATGCATGTTGTCTGTTTTTAACCAAAAAAGGATTATTTTTTCTCCAAGTAAGGTTAAATTTTTTACTTCGCTAAAATAGCTAATTTTTACTCCTTAAAAAAACTCAGGAACTTTGTTTTTTCTACGAATCAATTTTACAAAAGATGCTCGTTGATATATTTTACCTTAGCAGTAATAGAGATACGTATTCTTTTGAATCAAAAATTTGCATAAAATACTTCTATTGATTTTCTCAATACGTTCAATTATACGATTTGAAAAATATCTTTATAATTGCTTCAAAATATCTTCTGCAGAGGCTCTTTCTTTATAATCAGGATTAAAATATCTCCAAGAGATCACTTTATTTTCATCAAGAATATACGTTGCAGAAACAGGTAGCCTTCCAGAATTATCAGATCTGCTTGTCGCAAAACCTTCTACTTTTGAAGTATAAGCGGCCAAAGTTTTACTATCGGGAGTATATAAAACGTCAAAAGCTTCAGCAATTTTATACCCTTCATCATATAAAACAGTGTATCCGGTTTTTGTTTTGGAAAGGGTTTTCTCTATAAATTCAGGTTTTTCAGGAGAGATAATAACCAGTCTTGCATTTTTAGCTTTTAATTCCGGGGCTAAATTTTGAAGAGACTCAATATATTTATTACAGTAAGGGCACCATTGTCCACGGATGAAAACTAAAATCAATTTTTCCTTTTCTTTCGCCGAGGAAAATGTCTTTCCTAAATGATCTTTTGCCGAAAAATCTGCAATTTTATCTCCAACCATTTTTCCTTTCACCATATCGAGTGTTTTAGGAGCCATGTTTGATGAAACTTTACTTAAAACTGAAGATCCAACTGTCGAAAACTGCTCTGCATCATAATATCCAAAATCATATTGAACTAATTTTCCCGTCGCGTCTAAAAATAAAAATGATGGAAAATTCACAATTTTAAATTCTTTTGCCAATGCTACACCTTCTTTTTCTGCGTCTATAGCAAGGTTTACAAAGTTTTTGTTGAATAATTCTCCAACTTTAGGATCTGTAAAAGTGTTTTTCTGCATCAATTTACATGGTCCGCACCAAGTTGTGTAGATGTCTATGAAAATAAGCTTGTTTTCTTTTTTTGCAATTTGTTTTGCAGCCTCAAGATCAATGCTTTGAAAATTGATCCCTTTCTTACTTTGTGCATTAGCGGAAATTCCGATCAATAAGCACAGACTTAATACAATTGTTTTAAACATAATATTGATATTTATTATTAAGTTCCAAAAACAAAAAAAAATCACCCGACTTTTGGGTGATTTTTTTATAATTGACTGTATTTCAGTGCTAAAAATTATCGTTATTTTTTATTTTTCGAATTTGTTCAACACATTTATGCTTCTGATTTTGTGCATTATGCTTGCTGGAATATTGGTATTTGGTCTGAATTTCTTCAATACTTTTATTTTTCATAAAAATATCCTGAATTAAGTTTTTGCAATGGGTAGAAATAGAATTAATGTAACCATTTAATTTATCCCAATAATCTCGTTCGTTCTCAATAGCTAAATTGATCTCTTCTTGGTGTGTAGCGTAATAATTTTCCGGAATCTCTATGAGAAACTCTTTATTTCTAAGCTTTTTCAGCCATAAATTTTTAGAAATCCCTGAAATGTAATAACCAAGACAAGTGTGTGCTTTGAAGTCGTCAGTAAATAGTTTTTCGTATAAAATAACCAACGCATCCTGAAAAATGTCTTCAGCATCTTCAAGATTTCCTCTATTATTAAGAACGAATTTTTTAGTATAAACAAAGTATTTTTGATATAAAATGGCGAAAGCTACATTGCTATTCTTTTTAAAATCTTCTATTGCTAGAGTATTTGTTGTTTTTCTGTCCATTTTATTTTCAATGTTTTTTTGGTGTGCTTACCTGTAGAAAATCTTCCGTCTTGTCGATAAGGTAATATTCCTAAAATCTGATCTTTAGAATCACATAATAACCAAATGTTTTCCTTTTCGAAAATAGATAGTTTTTCGTCTCGCAGGAATTTAGAAACTTTCTTTTTCCCTTTCATTCCGATCGGGAAAAATAAATCACCTTCTTTCTTTTTTCTTAGCTTTAAAGGAAGATGTATTTTTTCCATATCTAAAAGCCATTCTAATGATTCTGTAGTTGAAATCTTGAATTCCAGACTTTCGGGTAAAATTATTTCCAGATTTTCATTGATATTTAAAATAATTTCTTCTGGCTTTTCATTCAGAATATCAGAATTTAGGTTTGAAAAAATCAATTCATTGCGGTCGATTTTTAATTGATAATCTTTTGATAAAAAAGAGCTTCCGTTTTCAGCTTTAAAAATTTTCGAAATTTCCTCTTCTTGATTAAAACCATACTTTTTTAAAATCTCAAACTTTACAAAATTACTTTCCTGATTCAGCTTTTCTTTGGATAAGATTTTATGATCTTTGTTAAATATCGAAAGCTTATTTTCTATTTCTTTAATTTGATTCTGAACAAAATCTTTGGTCTGATTTAAATATGAAGAACTTTTTTTGAAGTTTTCCAGGAAATGTTCGTTTGTTTCCATAAGTTTGGGAACAATCTCGTTTCTGATTTTATTTCTTAAATAATCACTTTTTTTATTGGATAGATCTTCACGAAATTCAACATTATTTTCTTTTGTAAATTGGTAAATCTCTTCTTTTGAAAACTGCAGAAGTGGACGAAGAATATTATTGTCATTCGATGGAATTCCACTCAAACCATTAATTCCAGAAGCTTTTGATAAATTAATAATGAAAGTTTCCAATTGGTCATTCAAATGATGAGCAGTTACTAAAAACTCCAAATTTTCCTGTTGCTGAATTTTTTTAAAGAAATTATAACGCAATTCTCTCGCCCAAAGCTGAATAGAATTTTCAGGTTTTTGATCTTTCTCAGAAACTTCATACAAGTGAAACGGAATATGATTTTTCTTACAAAAATCCTGAACCACTTTTTGATCAAGATCAGAATCTTCTCCACGAAGTTTATAGTTAATATGTGCAACCTGAAACTTAATCTCAGAATCCAGAAACAAAGAAGCTAAAACCATAGAATCAGCACCACCGCTCACTGCCAATAAATAGGAATGATTTTCAGGTGATTCAATGAGATTTTTTAATTGATTTTTAAAACTTAAATAGTCCAACATCTGTGTTGAGAATTTCTTTTATACAAAGATAAACCATTAATTAAAATGAATTTTCCTAAATTTGATTCGTCTAAAAAAGATTATTTATGAAGATTATTAAAATTCTAGCAGTTTCTGCGATGGCGTTGGGGATGACATCTTGTATAAGCAAAAAGCAATACGATGCTCTAAGTTCAAACTACAAGCAATGTATTGAAAACATTGGCGAAAGACAAAGAGAGATCCAGGATCTGAAGTCTCAAAATTCTGCATTATCAGGAGAGAATAATTTACTAAAAAGTCAGCATGATGCTTTAAAATCATCATTAGATGCTTGTTTGTCTAATACAGGAAAAAGCTCTGCAAATATTGATAAATTGGTAAGCGAGATTAACTCTTCAAACTCTTATATTAAGCAGTTGATTTCTAATAATGCTAAAAATGACAGTTTAAATTTAGCTTTATCAAACAAACTGAAAAGATCTTTGGATAACGTAACAGACGATGATGTTCAGGTAAAAGTATTGAAAGGAGTTGTAATGATTTCGCTTTCAGATAAAATGCTATATAAAGTTGGTGATTACAATGTATTGCCTGCAGCTCAGGAAGTATTAGGAAAAGTTGCTAAAGTTATTAACGATTACGATAAATATTCAGTATTGATTGAAGGTAACACAGATAATTCTCCTTTAAGCTCTCCAAACTTACCAAGAGATAACTGGGATCTTTCTGCTTTGAGAGGTACATCAATTGCTAAAGTTTTACAGTCTCAATTCGGGGTTGATCCTGCAAGAATTACAGCAGGTGGACGTTCTGAGTACAATCCTAAAGCGACAAATATGAGCGTTTCTGGAAGAGGTGAAAACAGAAGAACGGAGATCATTATTATGCCTAAGCTTGATGAATTCATGAAATTGATGGATATTACTCCTAAGAAATAAGAATTTCAAATTCAAAAATAAAAAATAACTCCCGGAGAAATTCGGGAGTTATTTTTTTAATCAAATTAATTCTTCTTTTTTCAATAACGAAATAATTCTTTGAAAAAACGAATTGGACATTTCAGGTTTAGTTTTTTTTAAGGAAGAATCCGCCTTGCCCAAAGGCATTGCGGTCTTCTGATTCTTCGTGTTAATTAGTTTTCCCCCTACATTCATTTTATTTTTTCTTAGTGTTTTTACCCGTCTTTGCAAAGATATAGGAATAGCCATTCGAAAACATCCGTATTTTTACGGTAATTCGCATGGGGTTTTCCCTATTTTTCGGAGAATCTTTGTTTCAAAATTTATTCTTTTTCCTTATATTTAGTTAAATTTGACTCACAAAAATTGTAAGAATGAGCTTTTTTGAAGAAAAGAATGCTGAAATGGACAGGTATCTGGAGACACACGCATCTTCCGAACCTGAAATTCTGAAAAAACTGAGAAGAGAAACCTTTCAGAAAACCACACAGCCTCACATGATTTCGGGATATCAGCAAGGGAGACTTTTAACGATGATCTCTCAGATGATGCAGCCTAAAAATGTTCTCGAAATTGGGACTTTTACAGGATATGCTACTTTATGTTTGACTACAGGCCTGGCAAAAGACGGAAAAATAACAACTTTAGATGTAAATGAAGATCTTGCTTATTTACCCAGAAAATATTTTCAGGAAAGTGAATATTCTAATCAGATTAATTTTAAACTTCAGGATGCAAAAGAATTCTTAAGTGAAACTGATGAGGTTTTCGATCTTGTTTTTATTGATGCTGATAAAGAAAATTACGCTGAATATTTTAGACTAATTAAACCCAGAACAAAATCGGGTTCAGTAGTTTTGTTTGATAATGTTCTTTGGTACGGGAAAGTTTTGGAAGAAAATCCGAAGCAAAAATCAACCCAAGTTATCAAGGAATTAAATGATTTGATCGCAAAAGATGATGATTTTGAAAATCTTATTTTACCTTTGCGTGACGGAGTAAATTTCCTGAGAAGGAAATAATTAAAAGAGTAAAGAATTCTGAGATTTAGAAATGAGAAAACAGATGATTTTCTTAATTCCTAAATTTCTTAATCTCTAAATTTAAAAGATGGATAAAGGAATTTGTAATGTTACAGTAGCACCGGTGCGCGCAGAAAATTCTGACAAAGCAGAAATTGTTACGGAAATATTGTTTGGAGAAAGCGCAGATATTTTGGAAGTGAATAAAAACTGGACCAAGATAAAAATGCATTATGACGGCTATGAAGGATGGATGGATACCAAACAGATAAAACCTGTAACAGACGAAGAGTTGGCCAATAGAAAAGTTACGGTAGTCACGGAAGATTTTTCTTCTGTGCTTACAAATGATGGCAGAACTTTGCTTTCAATGGGCTCTGAAGTAGAATTTCAGACTGTAGCTTCAAGAAGAAGTCATGATCTCCGTGAAAGTGTTGCACTGACGGCAAAAGAATTCCTTAATGTGCCTTATTTATGGGGTGGCAAAAGCTTTTTTGCAGTAGACTGCTCCGGTTTTACACAATTGGTGTATAAAGTTCATAATATTAAACTGCCAAGAGATACGTATCAACAGGCGGAAGTAGGAGATGCGCTAACTTTCGTTGAAGAAAGTCAGCTTGGTGATCTTGCTTTTTTTGAAAATCCTGAGGGTAAAATTATTCATGTCGGGATTATGTTGGATAATCAAAAAATCATCCATGCATCAGGAAAAGTGAGAATTGATACGCTGGATTCTACAGGTATTTTCAATAAAGAACTGAATAAGCATACTCATAAATTAAGAGTGATTAAAAGTATCCTTTAATTGAATTTTCTATATAACATATTCATCAATCTTCTCATTTTCGGAATGAAGGTTTTTTCGTTGTTTAATGATAAAACTAAAAAAGGCGTTGAAGGAAGAAAACAATCATTACATATCATCAAATCCAGGCTTTCACTGTCTGATAAAGTAATCTGGATGCACGCTGCAAGCTTGGGCGAATATGAGCAGGGTTTGCCGGTTTTAGAAAAGTTAAAAGAGCAGTTTCCGACACATAAAATTCTTGTGACTTTTTTCTCGCCATCAGGGTATGAAAATGTGATTAAAAAGAAACATATTGCAGATGTTATTTGCTATTTACCTTTCGATAAAAAATCTACGGTAAAAGAATTTATTTCTCAATTTCAGACTGAACTATTTTTTACGGTGAAATACGATTATTGGTATAATCTTTTGTTAGAATTAAAAGCTCAAGGCACAAAAACTTATGTTATTTCTGCTTTATTTTATGAAAATCAATCTTTCTTTACATCGTATGGAAAGTGGTTTGTAAAGCAATTGCAAAATAATATCGATTGGTTTTTTCATCAGACAGAAATGTCTTTTGCTCTTGCTAAAAGCGTGGGATTAAATAATTCTTCAATTGCCGGAGATACAAGATTTGATCGCGTAAAACAATTGCGGGAAAGAGATAATCATGTAAAATTTATCAAAGAATTTATTGAGGATAAAAAAACGATTGTGTTCGGAAGCTCTTGGAAATCAGAGGAAAAGATCGCCGAAATTATTTTTAAAGCAAATTCAGATATTAAAATGATCATTGCTCCTCACGATTTGAAAAGGGTTGAAAATTTAAAACAAATTTTTCCTGATGCTTTATTATACAGCGAAGTTGAAAATCAATCATCATTGAGCAATCATCGTTTATTAATTATAGACAGCATCGGATTATTGTCAAAACTCTATTCTTACGCTGATATTGCCGTTGTAGGAGGAGGTTTTCATGATGCAGGTTTGCATAATATTTTAGAAGCAGCAACTTTCGGTATGCCTGTGATTTTTGGAAATCATTACAGAAAAAATCCTGAAGCAGATGATTTGATCAAAGCTAACGGTGGAAAATCTTTTGAAGAAGAAAATGTAGCAGCAGATTTTGCTTTATTTCTTATGAATAGCGATAATGAAGAAGTATTAAATGAAATGTCTGCTAATGCCAAAAAATTCGTTGATGAAAAGCCCAATTCAACAGAAATTATCCTAAAGAAAATATTATCTTAAAAATCCCTGACTTTTTATTTCTTTCATAATCTGGTCTAAATTGTCTGGAATATTTTCACATTTCAGCCAATTGAAATCTAAGCCATTATTTATACAAAGTTTTTGTAGATAAGTATTGCTGTTTATTTTTTTATGTAAATCGGCTAAAAGTTCATCAAATTCCATCCAGTAATCTTCATCTAATTTTTTGACTAAAATTAATGCTCGAAAAATTTTATTGATGATATAAAGATAGAGTTTGTAAACGTTGTCAAACCTTTGTCTGCCAAGATCTTCGTTGCTTTCTAAAATTTCATTGATCAATAATATATGAAGAGAAACTTCCCCGAATTTATCGGTGGTAATTTTAATATGCTCCGTTATTTCTGCACTTATTTTTCGAATAATGGTCTGGAAATATTTTTGATTTCCGATGTATTTTGATGCTAAAAGAACTTTTTCCTTTACATTTTCTTCCATTGCATCTCGCTTGTCATCGGTCGTTTCCGTGTCGATCAATTCGAAATAAAGTTTTTTAGACAAAAGTTTATCCTTTTTCAATAATCTGAAAATGAGACGGTCTTTTTCTACAGGAGAGAAATTGCTTAATGCAGCTTTAAATTCTTTTGAATATTCCATTAATTAAAGATTTTAGAATATTTTAAAAATCCGTTCAATGCCCAGTTTGCAGTGTAATACAATGATTTTACAGTAGAGAATCCCATGAAATCTTTATATACCAAATATTGATCTTTAATGATGTTTTGCTTCTTTCTGGAAACACTGTTTTCGCGCATTCTGTATTTTGCTAACGTCTTTTTTACGGGATACCCTTTTGGGATTTCTTTTAATAAATTCAGCCACATTACATGGTCTTCACGTTTGCTTTTTATTGGGAAGAAAAATTTTCCAACTCTTTTTGTATCGTAAATTGTGGAAACCGGAGCCAATCTGCAGGTTTTCAACAAGTTTGAAAAAGTTACGATCTTATCTGCAAGAAAATCCTTTAAAATAGGCTCCATTGTATGCTCATCACACCTTGAATAGTTACAGTAAACAAGTTCTACTTTATTTTCCTGCATATAATCGGTCATTGTTTCCAAATATTCAGGATACCAAAGATCATCAGAATCAAGGAAGGCAATGTATCTTCCCTGAGCTCTTTCAAGACTATTGTTTCTGGCATTTCCTGCGCCTCCGTTTTTTTCTAAAGCTACCAGTTTTATTCTCGGATCATTGTGTTTTTTGATGAGTTCTACGGTATTGTCTTTAGAAAGGTCGTCCGTGATTAGCCACTCCCAGTTTTCATAGGTTTGGTTAAGGACAGATTGTATCGTTTCTTCTATAAATTCTGCAGAATTATAGCAGGGAGTGATGATGGAAACAAGGTCTTTCATTCGTGCAAATATAAATAGATTTAAAGTCTTATGAGGGAATATTAAAAATTATAAAAATCGTTTTTCATACAAATGCCACGAGCTTACGCCGACACCTACTACAACCAGCATACAAATAAATGCCATGAAATATGGATTGTAATTCGCAAATAAACCTAAAGTCGCAAATACTCGGATAATAGGGAAGTGGAAGATGTAAATTCCATACGTGAAATCTCCGTATTTTCCGAAATTATTTAAAAATTTAAAAGAATAGGCAACGTAAAGAACGATGATGCTAATCATTATAGGTGAGAATAATTTAATTTTAAAAATCAAATCAATCCAAACCGTTAGAATAGCGATGATGAAAAGGATATTTTTATGTTTAATGAATTTTTCAAAATTAAAATAAACCAACATTCCGCCAATGAAATAACATAATGCTCCCGGAATTTGCCTTGAAATTTCTACTTTTCCTGTCATCTCAAAATAATTAAGATAAATTAATGAAAGAAAATAAAATACTACTAAACTGATGTTTCTGTATTTATTATCCTTTCCAAAAAACAAGAAAAGAACCGGAACTAAAAAGTAAAAACACATTTCAATTTTTAAGGTCCAAAGTGCACCGTTTACCGCTCCGTTACCGAAAACTCCGGGAAGATTGGGTGCCATAAAGTTCATGAATGCGGAATTCCAAAGAAGATATTTAAGTGTTTGTGGGCTGCTGAAATATTCTGAAAAAGAAACGGTACTTACCAGACTTAATAATATGGTGCATAAAACCACCACCAATAAATAGGCAGGAACAATTCTGTTCAATCTCTTTTTGACGTATTTTTTTAAGGTACTTGTTCTTTCATAGCTTCGCGCGATCAAAAAACCACTGACGATGAAAAATGCGAAAACACCAACTTCTACAGGGCTGTGCTTTAGAAACTCAAGGGTAGGGGATGCACTTAGATAGCCTAAATGCCCAATGAAAACAATAAAAGCGAGGAGAACACGGATGAAGTCAAAATTATTTTTCGCGATGTCTTGCATTTGTTTTTTCTGCAAAAATAACTTTTTTAATAAATATATGGGACTCTTGGATAGTTCAATATTTGTTAAATAGTGGTAATATTGCAGGTATAAGCCGTAATAATTTTAGAAATATAGGTTTTTGAAATAATTTTTCACAAAAAACTATTAAATAAATCAAAAAAATTATAATTTTAGCGCTTGAAAAATTTGATACATGAAGAAATTAGCATTACTATTTGCAGGTTTATCATTATTCGTAGCTACGGGATGTAATAATGATGACGATACTCCGGTTGAAGCTCCTCTTGTAGGGGTGTGGCAGCCACTAAAAGAAGTCATCACTACTATAGAAACGGGAGAACAGCCTATTTCAGATCTGATCACTTATACCGACTGTCAGAAACAATCCAGATGGAGATTTAATACTGAGGTAGTAGGAAAAAGAACTGAATGGAATGATACTGCTACACCAGGGCAGTGTGCTATTTCATCAGATCGTAATTTCAATTATACGTACGACAAAAGCGAAAAAACGATCCAGATAAAATATCAGGGAACAGTAGAACCATCTAACGGGAAAGTAATTACCCTTAATGAGACTACACTGAACCTCTCAATAAGAGAAGAAACTTCAGATCCTACCGTTTATAAGACCAGAACCTATACTTTTAAGAGAATTCCTCAATAATTAAAGTAATAGTATAAATAAAAAAGGTCTCATCTTCGGATGAGATTTTTTTGTTTGGGTATGAATTATAATTAATCGAAAATTAAAGTTCCATTTCTATTAAAATCATTATTTTTGTGAAATACTAGAATTGGAATTATAATAAATCTAACATCTAGAGTCTAACATCTAATATCAATAACAACGTGTTTTACGATCATCAGCAGATAGAAAAAAAGTGGCAGAAATACTGGGAAGACAATCAAACGTACAAAACTTCCAATAACACAGACAAACCAAAATTTTATGTTCTCGATATGTTTCCGTATCCATCGGGGGCGGGGCTTCATGTAGGTCACCCACTGGGATATATTGCGTCAGATATCTATGCGAGATATAAAAGACATCAAGGGTTTAATGTTCTCCACCCGGTTGGTTACGATAGTTTCGGACTGCCTGCTGAGCAATATGCAATTCAGACAGGGCAACACCCTGCAATCACTACAGAAAAAAATATCAACAGATACGAAGAGCAATTAAGAAAAATTGGTTTTTCATTCGACTGGAGCAGAGAAGTAAGAACCTCCGATGCTTCCTATTACAAATGGACACAATGGATTTTCATTGAATTGTTCCATTCTTGGTATAATAAAAATACAGACAAGGCAGAATCTATCGAAACGTTAATCAAACATTTTGAAGAAAAAGGATCATTAGATTTAAATGCCAATCAAAACGACGAATTAAATTTCACCGCAGAAGAATGGAAAGAAGCTTCTGAAATTGATAAAGAAGATATTTTATTAAATTACCGTTTATCTTTCAGAGCAGAAACTACTGTAAACTGGTGTCCTGCTTTAGGAACAGTATTGGCAAACGACGAAGTGAAAGACGGAAAATCCGAAAGAGGAGGTTTCCCGGTTTTCCAAAAGAAAATGATGCAGTGGAGTATGAGAATTTCTGCATATTCTGAAAGATTGTTGCAAGGTCTTAAAACTTTAGACTGGCCACAACCTTTGAAAGATGCCCAAGAATATTGGATCGGAAAATCTCAAGGCGCTCAGGTTAAATTTAATATTGATACTCACGACGAGATCGTTGAGGTGTTCACAACAAGACCTGATACTATTTTCGGAGCAACATTTATGGTGTTGGCGCCGGAAAATCCTTTAGTTGAAACAATTACTACTCCAGAACAAAAAACTGAGGTAGATACTTATATTGAAGAAACTTCCAAGAAAACTGAAAGAGACAGAATGTCTGACGTGAAAAACGTTTCAGGTGCTTTCACGGGAAGTTATGCAATCAATCCTTTCAGCAATGAAAAGATGGCGATCTATATTTCAGATTACGTATTGATGGGTTACGGAACGGGAGCTGTAATGGCTGTTCCTGCGCATGACGAGCGTGATCACAGATTTGCGAAGAAATTTAATTTAGAAATTAAAAAAGTTGTAGAAACTGAAGAAGACGTTCAGGAAAAATCTTTTGATTCTAAAACAAGCGTTTGTGTAAATTCAGATTTCTTGAATGGTTTAAGCTATGACGAAGCAAAAGCACTAATTATTGACGCCGTTGAGAAAAAAGGAATTGGTCACGGAACTACAAATTACAGACAGCGTGATGCAATTTTCTCAAGACAGCGTTATTGGGGTGAACCAGTTCCTATCTATTATAAGGATGGAATGCCTTACACGTTGCCAAACGCGGCATTGCCTTTAGCACTTCCTGAAGTTGAAAAATATTTACCAACAGAAGACGGAGATCCGCCATTAGGAAATTCAAAAACTTTTGCTTGGGATGAAGCGAACCAGAAAGTGGTTGCTACAGATTTAATTGATGACAAAACTATATTTCCATTAGAATTATCTACAATGCCGGGTTGGGCAGGAAGCTCATGGTATTTCCTTAGATATATGGATCCTAATAATGATGAGGTTTTTGCTAACAAAGAATTAACCGATTATTGGGGACAAGTAGATTTATACATCGGAGGTAGTGAGCACGCAACGGGTCACTTATTATATTCCCGTTTCTGGAATATGTTCTTAAAAGACAGAGGATATATTAATAATGATGAGCCTTTCCAAAAATTGATCAATCAAGGGATGATTTTGGGGATGAGTGCTTATATGGGACAGTGTATAGGTTTGGTATATAATAATGAAGTTGTTTTAAAATTGGACAAGCAAGTTTTTATATCTAAGAAAAGTATTAAAGTCAAAACTGAACTTTCTCCTGAAAGAACCGAAGAAGGGTGGAGGCAAGGTACATTAACAATGAATACAAGCGATAGGTTTCATGAAGTTAGATTTAAAAATGATTTGATACAAAAACTAAAAGAAACTAATTCTTTATATCAGAATATATCAAATGAACAATTTGATTTAGGATTCATGGAAATTCCAGTCGATGTTAAATATGTCGAGAATGATATTTTAGATATTAAAAAGTTAAATGAAGCAAATGATTTAAGATTTAGGGACTCTTCTTTTATATGTCTAGATGATGGAAGCTTTTATGTTAGACGCGAAGTAGAAAAAATGTCTAAATCTAAATACAATGTTGTAAATCCTGATGATATCTGTGACGAATACGGAGCAGACGGTTTAAGATTGTATGAAATGTTCTTAGGTCCATTAGAGCAATCCAAACCTTGGAATACGCAAGGTCTAAGCGGAGTTTATGGTTTCCTGAAAAAATTCTGGAACCTATATTTTAATGAAGGAGTTTTTGAAGTTTCTGACGAAGAACCTACAAAAGCAGAATATAAAGTGTTGCATACATTAATAAAGAAGGTGGTTTACGATATCGAAAACTTCTCTTTTAATACGTCTGTATCGTCATTTATGATTGCTGTAAATGAATTACAAAAAATAAAATGCAACAAACGCAATATTCTTGAGCCTTTAGCCGTTATCATCTCGCCGTATGCCCCTCACATCTGTGAAGAGCTTTGGAACTTATTGGGACATGATACTTCTATTGAATTCGAGAAATTCCCGGAACTGAACGAAACCTACTTAGTAGAAGACGAAATTGAATATCCGGTGAGCGTAAATGGTAAAATGAAATTTAAATTACCTCTACCTGCACAATTATCAGCTAAAGAAGTTGAGGATTTGGTGATGAAGGATGAGAAAATTCAACAAATTCTGGATGGTAAAGCACCGAAAAAAATCATTGTGGTGCATCACAGAATTGTGAATATTGTAATTTAAAAGAAATTTAACATTGGTAATTTAAAAAAAATGAGGGGTTAATTTTTTTAATATTTTAACATAAACGTTAAAATTGAGGAAAATAACTAAAAAATTGAAAAAAAATTATAATATCGAAATCGTATTAAAATTTCTTTATCAAAAAAAACAGAAATGTTTATTTAAGACTCTTGCATTTTAATTAATTTTGCCTTTAATTTACAAACTGTAAAATTTTAAAACAATATAATTTAGTTAAATATGGAAATGAATGTTTCAAAAAATGATGAGCAATTAGTTGCTAGAAAAGCAGGAGGTTTAAACCCAGCTGTTATTATTCCTATTTTATTCGTTATAGGAGTTTGTATCTATTTATTCGTTCTTGGGAGCCCAGGAAATTTTAAAGACGCAGATAAACTAGGTGGTGGTTCTGTAGCTTTCTCAAGTGTTGAAGGAAAAGACATTCATCCAGAGTCGTTTTTAGGTATTATCTACAAAGGAGGGGTTATCGTGCCAATCTTGATTACTTTCATGATCACTGTAATCGTTTTCTCTTTTGAAAGACATTTCGTACTTGGAAAAGCGGCTGGGAAAGGAAACCTAGACAACTTCGTAGTACAAGTAAGAAGCTTACTTAACCAAAACAAAGTTGACGAAGCTTTAGAAGAGTGTGACAGACAACAAGGATCTGTAGGTAACGTAGTGAAAGAAGGTCTTACTACTTACAAGGCACTTTCTCATGACACTACATTAAACAAAGAGCAGAAAATGGTAGCTCTTAACAAAGCAATCGAAGAGGCTACTACTCTTGAGATGCCAATGTTAGAGAAAAACATGATGATTCTTTCTACATTAGGTACTGTTGCAACTTTGATCGCACTATTAGGAACGGTAATCGGGATGATTAAAGCATTCTTCGCATTAGGTTCTGGTGGTGGTACTCCAGATGCAGCGGCACTTTCTACAGGTATCTCTGAAGCATTGATCAACACGGCTTTAGGTATTGGTACTTCAGCTATCGCTATTATTCTTTACAATTATTTTACATCTAGAATTGACGGATTAACTTACAAGATCGACGAGATTGCAATGAGTATCCAGCAGTCTTTCGCTGAGTTCAACTAAGAATTGAATCTTTAGCAAGGAATTTGCATACAATAACAGAAGTTTAATTAAAAATAATTCAAAACAATGGCGAGAGTCAAACCAAAAAGACATGGAGTAGTTACGGATATGACGGCAATGTGTGACGTTGCATTCCTACTGCTTACATTCTTTATATTGACCACTCAGTTTAAAAAACCTGACGTGGAGCAGATTAAACCGCCATCTTCAATATCAGAGAAGTTACTTCCTGATGCGAGTTTGATGACCATCAACGCTACTCCGGATGGGAAATTTTATTTCCAACCGGTAGAAAACGCATCAGAGAGACTACAGCTTTTAGATAAAATGGGTCAGAAGTATGGAATTACTTTTGACAATAACGAAAAAGCTGCATTTCAAAAAGTACAAGCGATTGGGGTTCCTATGAACCAACTTAAGAGCTATCTTGATATGTCAGATGAGGAGCAGAAAAGTTTCAAGAGTCCTAAAGGGATTCCTATGGACAGTACAAATAAGCAGTTAGTAGACTGGGTACAACAAAGTTTAAGCGTAAATCCTGATTACAAATTAGCAATCAAAGGAGACGTTACAACTGAGTATCCTAAAGTTAAAAGCCTATTTGAAGGTTTAAGAGATATTGATTTTCTTAAATTCTGGTTGATTACATCACAAGAAGGTAAACAATAATAATCATTAGAAATGGCAGAAGTACAAGTACAGGAAAAAGGCGGCAAAGGCGGCAAGGTACGTTCCAAGAAGCAGAATACCAGGGTAGATATGACTCCTATGGTGGACTTGGGTTTTCTATTGATCACCTTCTTTATGTTCACAACCACATTCTCTAAACCGAATGTAATGGATTTGGGTCTTCCGGCAAAACCGAAAGAGAATACACCCAAACCACCACCAACGGAAATTAAACTTTCTAACTCAATTTCTTTATTATTGGGTAAAGGCAATAAGATTTTTTGGCATCAGCAAGATAATACATCTTTAACTGATCAAAATCTTAATGAGACTACTTTTGATAGAGAAGGGATTAGAAAAGTAATTGAGCAAGCAAAAGCAAATGCGGCAGATAAAACAAAATTTACTGTTATTATCAAGCCTACTGACGATGCTGTATATAAAAACTTTGTAGATATTCTTGACGAGATGGCTATTACCAAAAGTGAGCAATACGGTGTTACCGATGTGAAACCTTGGGAGCAGGCTATTTATGACAGAAAAGTTGGAAATAAAGGAGCTGCGGCTGCACCGGCTACAAAGTAATTTAACCATAAAATTGTAAATCTATGGCAGATGAAAATGTATACAGTCAGAATCTTACTTTAGACGAGATTGTATTTGAAAATAGAAACAAGGCGTATGGTGCCTATGATCTTAGACATCAGTATCCAAGACTTCTAACAAAATCTTTTATTGTTGGAACGGCATTATTCCTAGTTGCGGCTTTGTCTCCGTTTATTTATCTTACAATTAAGAGACTTACTGAACCACCTAAACAAGAAGTTAAGGCAGATTTGGTTGAGATTCTTCAGGAAGATAAAATTATAGAGCAGCCAAAAGAAGAAGAACCACCTCCACCACCTCCACCAAAAGAAGAGGAAAAGATTGAGGTTATTCAGAACGTTGTACCAGAACCGGTAAGAGCTCCAAAAATTGAAACTCCACCGCCACCAATTTCTAAGCAATTAGAAACGACAACTGGTCTAAATAATCAGGAAGGTGTAAAAGCTCCGGCTTATACTCCACCTCCGCCGCCACCATCTACAGGTACAAGAACTTCAACAGCTGAAGTGAAGCCTCAGGTGAGCGATACTCAAGTATATACTGAGGTAGAGCAAACTGCAGAATTCCCAGGAGGTATCAACTCTTTCAGAAAGAAAGTAGGAGATAGCTTTGATGGTTCTGCGATGAACGGTGATGAAGGTACAGTAAAAACTGAAATTACTTTCGTAGTAGAAAGAGATGGAAGTATTACTGACGTAAAGGCTAATGGAGGAAATTCAGACTTCAATTCTGAAGCTGTAAGAACGATTAAGTCTATTAAGAATAAATGGAGTCCTGCAAAAATTAATGGTCAATCTGTACGTTACAGATTCAGATTACCTTTAACAATGAATTTTGAAGGATAATTTATCTTTAAATAATAATTAAAAAAGAGAAGCAATAGCTTCTCTTTTTATTTTTTTTGGTATTTTTGTTTTATGATGTTCAATTGGTTATCCCTGATTACAGGATTATTTTATATAGTGCTAGGAGGTGTAGTTATTTACTACAAATTCTTTTTCACAACTTTGGAGCCGGCGGTTGCTTATGCAATGGGTGGGCTTCTTATCCTTTACGGGATATTCAGAATATATAGAGCTGTTTCAAAAATTAAAGATTCTGGAAATGAAGAATAGTATTAAACTTATAATGCTATTTGTTTTTAGTGTTATTATTGTAAGCTGTAAAAAAGAAGATAAATCTCCGTCTTATCACAAAGGAGAGCTTACAATCCTTACGGACGAATCCTTTAAAAGTGTTACTGAAGCTTTAGCAGACGGATATATGATCAATTATCCTGAAACAAAAATTAAAGTGGTTACAAGAAAAGAAGATTTAGGTTTTCTTGATCTCTTACAAGGTAAGGCTAGAATTGCTGTGATGTCTAAAGAACTTTCTCCTGAAGAAGTTAAAGCTTTTGAAGAGCAGGTTGATATGAAGATCTTACCTGCAAAATTTGCTGCTGATGCTGTAGTTTTTGTTGTTCCTATAAATTCTCCAAAGACGAGTATTTCAATGGATGAAATTAAAAACGGACTTCAATCTGATAATAAAGAGTTTATTTTCGATGGAACAAATTCAAGTAATTTAAATTTCGTTGCTCAGAAGCTTAAAAAACAACCAAAAGACTTAAAATTCTCTGTAATTCCTGGAAGTCAGAATATTATTGAAGAATTAAATAAATACCCAAACAAAATAGGAGTTATCGGTCTGAATACTTTCAGTAGACCGTATGATAAAACCTCCGAAAAACTAAGAGAATTGGTAAAAGTTCTCCCTGTAGAAAATAATGGAAAATTGTATACCGCAAATTCTGATGGATTACGCGAAATGAAATATCCTTTTACAAGAGTTTTATACTTTTTAACAAACGAAGGAAACTTTAACATAGCCAATGGGTTCATAAGATATTCGTGTACTCAACTTGGCCAGATGATCGTGGAAAAGGAAGGATTACAACCCTACAATATTTACAAGAGAGAGGTTCAAATGCGTTAAAAAATATTAAATTAACGTTTCCCTTAAAATAATTACACTATTTTGGTCTGAAAATTGTGTAATGAATTAACTCAGTTTAGAATATATTAAAATGAAAGATATAATGATTATGAATGTAAAGAAGATTGCTTTTGGGGCAGCCGTGGTATTTTTTGCCAACTTTGCCTCTGCGCAAACAGTACAAGATGGTATTAACAGTATTGACAGTGATAAATTTGCTCAAGCAAAAACTAATTTCACTGACATGATTGCTAAAGCACCTACCGCTGAAAATTATTTCTACTTAGGAAATACATTTTTAAGACAAGGTGAACCGGATTTTGCAAAAGCAACAGAAAGCTTCAACAAAGGTCTTGCACTAGATACCAAAAGTTATTTGAATAAAATTGGTTTGGCTGCTGTAAAACTAGGGAAAGGCGATAAAGGAGCAATTGCTGAGATCCAGAAAATTGTAACTGATTCTAGAGAAAAAGACGCAGAAGTAATGTTCAGAGCTGCTGAAGCTTTAACATTATTTGAAAAAAATAACTCTCCGGATCTTGCTATTCAGTTTTTGAATAAAGCAATTGAAAGAGCTGCTAAAAAAGAAGTTCCGGCACATTATTACTATACATTGGGAGATGCTTACAGGTTGAAGAAAATCCCTGGTGATGCAATGTCAGCTTACGATAAAGCTTTGCCATTAGCGAAAAATAAAGCATCCGTTTATACAAGAATCGGAACTTTATGGATGGCTGCACAACAATGGAAACAAGCGAAAGAAAGTATAGATAAAGCAATTGCTACAGATGCTACCTATGCACCTGCTTACAAAGCTTTAGCTGCTTATGATATTAAATATCAGGAGAATGCGAAAGCAACTCAGGATTTGATCAACTATACAAAATATGCTGATGAAGATCCGTATACTCAGTTAGAAATTGCTAAACTTTATTTCACTAATGAAGATTATGCAAACTCTAAGATGATCTTAGACAAGATCTTTGACAAAGTTGATGATCCAATTAAATTTAAATTAAGAGCATATCAATTATATGCTGACGGAAAATATGCTGAAGCTAAGCAAAGCATGGATAGTTTCGTTTCTCAGGCTGAAAAGTCTAGAGTACAGCCTGCTGACCAAGGTTTACAAGGTCTAATTGCTGCTGGTTTGGCGAAAGACGAAAAAGATGCTGCTAAGAAAACAGCTTTAATGACTGAAGCTCAACAAAAAGTAGCAATTGCAAAAGGTGCAAAAGATGAAACATTGAAGTGGGATATGGAGCTTGCTAAAATCGCTGGAGGTGGTGCTGTATCACAAGGTTCTGCTGATATTGGACCTACAAACCCAACGATTGAAGGATTAAAACAAAAAGTTGCTGCTAATGCTCAGGATACAGATTCATTATTTAAGTTGGCAACAGCTTATCAAGATGCTAAAAACTGGAACGGAGCAATCCTTACATGGCAGAAAATGAGTACGCTTCTTCCTGATTGGGCACCTGCTTACTACAGTCAAGGATATTCTTATCAGCAAGCTGGAAATAACGACGCCGCAAAAATTGCTTATGAGAAATTTATCTCAACGGTAAAACCTGCAGACAAGGAAGCTAACAAGCAAACATTGGCTTATGCTTACTTTGCAGTAGCTTATATGAATAAAGATTCTGATCTTGCGAAAGCAAAAGATTATGTAGCGAAATCTTTACAATTAGATCCAACATACCAAGATGCTGTGAAGCTGAACGGAGAGATCAACAAGTAATTTAAAATTTAAATTATAGATATTAAAACTTCCCATTCGTAATGTTTGGGAAGTTTTTATTTTAAACCTTATATTTGAAAATATGAAACGTCAGGATTAAAATTTGAGTATAATTCTTGGGCGTTCAATCTTACAAATTAAAAAGAATAAATGAAAATAGATATACTTGCTTTTGGAGCACATCCTGATGATGTTGAATTGGGTTGCGGCGGAACAATTGCCAAATTAATTTCGGAAGGTAAAAAATGCGTTATCGTTGATTTAACGAAAGGCGAAATGGGAACCAGAGGTACGGATGAAACAAGAAGAATCGAGGCAGGAAATTCTGCGAAGATTCTTGGAGTTTCCGCGAGAGAAAATTTAGGAATGAAAGATGGCTTTCTTGTGAATTCTGAAGAATATCAATTAATGATCGTAAAAATGATTCGCAAATACCAGCCGGAAATCGTTTTAGCGAATGCGATTGATGATAGACATCCAGATCACGCAAAAGGAGCGAAATTAGTGTCAGATGCGTGCTTTTTATCTGGCTTAAGAAAAATTGAAACTTCGGAAAACGGAGAAAACCAAGAGGTGTGGAGACCGAAGCATATTTTCAATTATATTCAGTGGAAAAATATCAAACCGGAGTTCGTTATTGATATATCTGAACATCTTGATAAGAAGATTGAAGCTTGTATGGCCTTCAAAACTCAGTTTTATGACCCGAATTCTAAAGAGCCGGAGACTCCGATTACATCAAAGGACTTCTATGAGAGTTTAACATACCGTGCACAGGATTTAGGTAGGTTGTCGGGAGTTGCTTATGCTGAGGGATTTACGACTGAGAAGCTGATTGCGATGAAAAATTTTGAAGGAATTATTTTGTAATTAAAAAATCTTTCTTATATTTGCACCACCAAAAACGGTGATTGTAGCTCAGTTGGTTAGAGCGCCGGATTGTGGTTCCGGAGGTCGGGGGTTCGAGACCCCTCATTCACCCACATTTAAACACATTTTCTTCATTGAGAATGTGTTTTTTTTTATGTACTAATTTAAAGAAAGTCGAGAGTATAATATTCTAAAGGAGCTATTTCCCGCTTTCCATTTCAATCTTTTTTTTCAAAAAAGGATTTTCATTTCTATCGGGGCTAGGGTATTGGTCATTCTTACAGCAATACACCGAGATACAAATCAAACAAAAAATCCAAGTTTATTATTCTACAAGAGATAAATTATTTAAATCTGTGTCAGAATAATTTTATCCTAAAACTAGAGTTAATTATATTTTTTTCCTTTAAAATATGTTAATTCTATCCTAATACCTGCAAAACATCATGTATCACGGTAAAAAAAATTACTACATTTATGCATACCAACTTCAAATATGGAAATAAACGTTACAGTAAAGCAATTAGGTAAAAAGCATCCTATCCTTTCAGAGCAGAAACTTGAAATAGGTTTTAATGATAGCAACATCTCATTAGAAAATTTATTGAAATTAATTGTTCAGCAGCAGGTAGAAGTATTCAATGCGAAATCATTTGACCTAGAAGGAGAAGATAACACCAAAATTCCTTTAGATAATTATCTGGATATTCTTACAGATACCGGAAAGGCAGGTTTCGGAAATATTTATAATCAAAAGAAAGCTGACCTACAAAAAGCACAGGAAAATGCTATCCAGGCATTTGAAGACGGAATGTTTGCTGTTTTTTATAATGATGAGCAGCTTGAAGATCTCAAACAAATCATAGACCTAAGTTTACAACACACATTTGCTTTCATCAGACTTACGTTTCTTGCAGGAAGTTATTGGTAATTATAGACACTGAATCTCAAAATACATGGAAATCACAGAAAAATTAAAATCGAAAAAGGTCGTAAATTATTATAGAAATTTACGAAAAGAATTAAAAGAACAAATAGAAACAGGTCAGCAGTCAGAACTGCTTTCAAAACTGAATCTCACGAAAGAAGTTGCAGAGTTAGGTCTGTTGATTGTTGGTAAAACGAATTATTATGAAGCCCTTACTTTAGGCAGTAAGCGTGCTGAGGAAATTAAAGAACTTGTAAAGTCAGATATTTGGGAAGATAAAGAATATTATAAACTGTTGGTATATTTTTTCGGTGACAATGCTGATCTGGTAAAACACGCATGGAGTAGAATGCCTTATAAAATGTATCAGACAGGATATTATCGTCGCTCGTTTCGTGCTCCCAATAATCATAAATTTACCATTCTCAATCAGTTAAATCTAATCGGGAATCTTTTGCAGTTGGCAAGCACATATTCTTATGGTGATGGCGAGCAAAATTATAATCTTACGTTAGAAGAACAAATCATGTATGACCATGCGATATCGAATAATTCACATCAGTTTTACATTTGGTCAGCGGCAATAGATACAGGAAATAATGGTATTTATGAATTGATTGAAGATATTATTTTCAATAAACATACTGAAGGAAAAGTATCCCGTAATATTATCAAAGCATTATTGAATAGCGAGCAGCAACGTTGCTGGGAATTAGTTGAAAAACTTTTGCTTGCTTCACAACGTCAGGAAGGCTTGAGACAGACCGTTTTAGAAGCTTTAGATGAAACCAGTGTTGGTGCCTTGCAATATATGACCAACGTAATCGTAGAGCATAAGCTTACTCGTTTTTCATCCGTTGTTCGTTCGGTAGATACTTGGACCGGTTTAGGCTGGGACGGGGAGAAAGAATCTGTGGTGAGAGGTATTGTATCATTGGCTCATACGTATTTTAATGATCCCGAACAGATTCCTATTGCGATAAAAAGTAAGAATAATAACGAAGTCTACATGGCGCTTTGGGTGCAGGCTGTATGGGATGTAGAAAAAACGATTCCTTACCTACATCAGTTATTTGATAAGGGGAATGCGGAAAAGAAATGTTTAGCGATAAAGTTCGCTGGAGAAACGCAGGATCCTTACATCCAAATGCCGTTGTATTATAAAGCAATATTGGAAGGGGATGTGCAAGTGTTAGCATTTGCAGGAGAGCCGTTGTCGGATTTACTAAGTGCTAATAAAGAGTCGAAATTTTTTATTAACAATCCAGATTATCCGGATTTATTTGAGAAGCTGCATGAGCTCACCAAAAAAATAGATAGTAAGGAAAAGAAGTTCGAAGGAAAGATATTCTCTTGGCTTAATGCCACTTTCAATAAAAGTAATTTGTATGCTTCTATGTTTTATCTGGTCGGGGAGGATCGTGATAAATTAGCTATTGTTCTTTCTTATTTTGATCAGTTTGAACTTTCATTACGTGAATTGCTGACACGAAATATTTTAGGAGATCTCTACTGCTATTCTTATTCATATAATGCTCAAAAAAAGAAAAAAGCGGTAACTCCTTTCCAAAAAGAATTTGCATTTAAAATTTTAAAAGATAGAGGAGAATCTTTGGTTGCCTCAGGAATGAATGTTTTACAACAAGATCCTTTAAATAAAGAAGAAGTAATGACTTTCTTTGATTTGTTTAAAAGAAAAAGCGGAACACTTCGTCAAAAATTGGTAGAATTGATTGTAGCGCAAACAGATGAAGCTGCCACGCTGTTGGTTGCTGAATTAATGATTAAAGGTGATATCGAGCAACGTACCGCCTCATTGGATATCATGTTGCAGTTTCAAAAAAGCAAAAGAGTTCCTTTTCAAATTACTGAATGGACTCAGCAATATGCTGAAAAATCAAAAGTATCAGAAAGAGAACAGATTTTACTTAATCAGCTTAACCCTTCTGAGGATAAAGAAGTTCTTTGTGAAGAAAACGGATTCGGATTTTATGATCCTTCTATAATATCAAAATATGAACTGCCCAAAGTAGAAGCTGATTCTGTTTATTTGCAGGCTACTAAAAAAGATAAATACGGATTTACACAATCATTAGATCATATAAAAGGAGAATTAAAAAAATTAAGTAATCTATTCCTTCAGCATAAAGACCACGAATATGAAGTAGAAGACTG
Source organism: Chryseobacterium glaciei (assembly GCF_001648155.1). Taxonomy (NCBI): domain Bacteria; kingdom Pseudomonadati; phylum Bacteroidota; class Flavobacteriia; order Flavobacteriales; family Weeksellaceae; genus Chryseobacterium; species Chryseobacterium glaciei. Next base: position 2,610,730 of record NZ_CP015199.1, read on the forward strand.
GAATGGTTCTGCAATGAAGGTTTTAATGGGTAATTCTTTCCGTCAAATAAAAAATAATATTGGCGGTTTTACACCTCAACAAATAGCTGAAAACTATCCGTTGCACGAAATATGGGAACAATGGTATCAGGATTCAGGATTGCAGCCGCAGGATTTATTTTTACTGACTTTCATAGATAATTGCGACAGAAAAGTATTCAGAGAGTTTTTAGAAGGTTATGTATTTTATCATAAAGATATCATAACTAATCCCATGAAAGGAGGCTATTATTGGGAGAACCCTATTAGCAGAATTCTGGAATCACTACAATCTAAATATGTATTTGAAGAAAGAACAAATTTCTTAATTGATGCCTGCAGTATATTGTTTGCGAATCTTCCCGACGATATCATCAATTATAAAGGGAAAGATGATAAAGATTACTATTATACTTTTAGAGGAAATGGATGGCAAAAATTAGGTTTTTTTGATGTTTTTTTAAGGTCAATCCCTTTACAGAACCTTACTGATGAACAACACACCAAGCAATGGAATTTATACCGATGGATGCAGTATAATGGGTTGCAGGAAAATATAAAAATAAGTGTTCCTCCTTTCCATGCGTTTTGTAAAGCTTATCAGTTGGGAATTATTACCAAAGGTGAGCTGTATGAAGGTATTTTCATGGGCGAATCTATTATACGAGATCTTACCACTACCAAATTTTACCATCACAGTGAGAAATATTTAGAAAAATACCCTTTCCTAAAACCTATTATAGATGAAATTCAAGCTAAATTTTTAGATATAGAACTTATCCGTGGAGATGCGGCTACAGAAGTTTCTCACTTTGTACAGGAGTTTCAGAATATCTATGGAACACAACGTTTGGTAGAGTTACTTAAAGGATTGGGGAAATCTAAATTATACGCCAATTATATCTACAACTACAGCGATGAGAGTATGACGAAGCAAAAGTTGTTCTCGTTTCTTTTATCTAATTGTCATCCTTTAGAAAGTGATACGCAGGAAGCGTTCAATGAAATGATGAAGAAGGAAAAGATTGCAGAGCTTCGTTTGATAGAGGCTGCGGTCTATGCACCGCAATGGCAAAAGTTCATCAGCAGTTATTTAGGTTGGAAAGGTTTGGATTCTGCGATTTGGTGGATGCATTCCCATACCAAAACCAGCAGCTATGAGGCACAAAATTCCGAATTGGAAAGTGAAGTTGCAAAATATTCATCTGTAGATGTTCAGGAATTTAAGGATGGAGCAGTAGATAAAGAATGGTTTACAAAAGCATATAAAGAATTAGGGAAGGTCCGTTGGGAAATGCTTTATGAGTCTGCAAAATATATTTCTGACGGAAATGGGCACAGGCGAGCAAGACTCTATTCTGATACGCTTACTGGCGATTTAAAAATAAAAGAAGTAACAGCAAAAGTTAAAGACAAACGCGATCAGGATTATCTTCGTGTGTATGGATTGGTACCATTGAGTAAAACGAATCCTGCAAAAGATGTATTGAGCCGTTATGAATATATACAGCAATTTAAAAAAGAAAGCAAAGAGTTTGGTTCAATGAAACAAGCCAGTGAAGCTTTGGCTATTCGGGTGGCGTTAGAAAATTTAGCAAGAAATGCAGGATATCCGGACCCGATAAGATTGACTTGGGCTATGGAAACCCAGCAAATTCAAAGTCTTTTATCTAAAGAAACACAAGTTACCATTGATGGCGTTACTGTAGGTTTAATCATTGAAGACGATGGAAAAGCTGAAATTGTAGTATTCAGAGATGATAAGCAATTGAAATCTATTCCGCCAAAGATTAAAAAAGATAAAGCCATTGTTGAATTGGGGAATAACCGAAAGATCATGCGTGAGCAATGGAACCGTTCCAGAAAAGGATTGGAGGAAGCCATGATAAGAGGTGATGAGTTCTTTTTTGCTGAAATTAAAAATCTTTTTGATCATCCGGTAATCAAGAAACATTTAGAGAAACTGTTATTTATTTCCAACGATAACACAATCGGATTCTTTAATAATGGTAGTTTGACTAATGCACAAGGCGAAATTCAGGAATTAAAAGAAGATGCAACCTTGCGTATTGCTCATTGTGTAGACTTGCATGAGCAGTCAGTTTGGAGTGATTATCAACATTATTGTTTTACAGAAAAATTAATACAGCCGTTTAAGCAAATCTTTAGAGAATTATATATACCAACACCGGATGAGCTGCAGGAAAAATCTGTATCTCGTCGTTATGCGGGACATCAGGTTCAGCCGAAGCAGGCATTAGCATTGCTAAAAACAAGAGGCTGGAAAGTAGACTATGAAGAAGGTTTACAAAAAGTATATCATAAAGAAGGTTTCCAGGTGAAGCTCTATGCAATGGCCAATTGGTTCTCGCCTGCTGAGGTAGAAAGTCCAACCTTGGAAACAATAGAATTTCATTCATTAAAAGACCATAAGAATATTCCTTTTGAAGATATTAATCCGAGATTATTTTCAGAAGTAATGCGGGATATAGATTTAGTAGTATCGGTAGCGCATGTAGGAGATGTAGATCCTGAAGCCAGCCATTCTTCTATTGAAATGCGAGCTGTCTTGATGAAAGAAACGGCCAGATTATTCAAGTTAGACAATGTAAGCATTGAAGGCTCACATGTTTTAGTTAAAGGTCAAATGGCAGAATATAGTGTGCATTTAGGAAGTGCTGTTGTTCATCAGGTTCCGGGTAAATATTTATCTATCCTTCCTGTTCATTCTCAGCAAAGAGGCAGATTGTTTTTACCTTTTGCCGATGATGACCCAAAATCTGCTGAGGTGATGTCTAAAGTATTATTATTAGCTAAGGATAATGAAATACAGGATCCAACGATACTTTCACAAATAAAAAGAGAGTATGTTTAGGATATAATCTTTTCTAAAATATAGATTCAAAAAAAGTACACTCTTGAAGTGTGCTTTTTTTGTACTATTATTATGTTTTTTGTGGGAATAAAAAAAGCATCCTTTTTCAGATGCTTGTGTTTTTAAGATATTGTTTTGGCTTAAACTTCTTCGTCAGAATCTATTGTGTAAGATTTGCTTTTGAAGTCCTTGTCATGCTTTTCTGATATTACATCCTCACCTTTTTCGTTAATGATGAAATCTGTGGATTCATTAAACATCTCCTGAAAACTTTTAAAATCCTCTTTGTAAAGATAAATTTTGTGTTTCTCGAATGTAGCCTCTCCATTCTCTCCGAAGTTCTTTTTGCTTTCGGTAATCGTAAGATAATAATCTCCTGCTTTCGTCTCGCGCACATCAAAGAAATAAGTTCTTCTTCCTGCTTTTAACACCTTCGTGAAAATTTCATTTTCATGGCGTTCCTTGTATTCACTCATTGTTAGATATTTTTTAATCTTGTTAAGAACAAATATAAAAGTTTTCTTTTAATCACAAAATTTTTTTTATGATTTATTTAACAATTCCGAACGAAATGGCTAAGCGGTTAAAGAATTGGTAATTTCGGTAAGATTAATAATTTTATCTGCTCTCTGAGCGCTAGACTCTCTGTGTGTGATAATTATGGATGTCGCGTTATGAATTTTTGTTTCTATATTTTCCAATATATTCTGCTCGGTTTCAGTGTCTAAAGCAGACAGTGAATCATCGAAAATTATGACATTTGGATCTTTAATTAAGGCTCTGGCAATGCAAATTCTCTGTTTCTGGCCTCCCGAAAGCATTACGCCACGCTCACCAACAAGTGTTTTATATTGATCTTTGAAGTTGATGATGTTTTTATCAACGTCTGCGATCTTAGCATATTCAACCACTTTATCGTGGGAAGGATTGTCTATTGCAAACCCAATATTAGTCTCGATAGAATCTGAGAACAAGTAACTTTCCTGCGGAATATAACCTATAAAATTTCTGTAATTATCGAGGTTATGCTCTTTAAGGTTTTTACCATCAATTAAAATTTCACCTTTTGTAGGATCAATTAATCGGCAAAGTAGCAAGGCAATTGTAGATTTCCCACTTCCTGTCTTCCCCATTATGGCAAGAGATTGTCCGGCATCTATTTTAAAACTTAAATTATCTAAAGCTTTAATTCCTGTATTTGGATAAACATAAGAAACATTTCTGAACTCAATATCTCCTTTAATAGGATTGTTATCGAAGTTTGTATTGATAACTTCTGATTTTTTATCTAAAAATTCGTTGATTCTCTGCATGGAAGCTTCCGCTCTTTGGTTCACCGAAGTCACCCAGCCGACCATTGAGAAAGGAAATATCAACGTGTTGATATACATGAAAAAATCAGCGATTTTACCGATACTTAATTGTCCGTCAATATATTTCTGTCCGCCAATTAAAATAATGGCAACATTCAATAATCCGATTACGAATAAAATAATGGTAAAGAAATATGCTTCAGTTTTAGCTAAATCTAAAGCTTTGTCTTGATAATCAGTAACTTTTACACTATAATTTTTCTTGATGTAATTTTCTTTCGCAAAAAACTTCACCACACGAATTCCAGAGAAACTATCCTGAACAAAAGTTGAGATCGCAGACTGACTTTTCTGCATGATCTTCGACTTTTTATTAATAATTGAGCTTACCTTGAAAATAGCAAATGATAAAATTGGAAGAGGCAGCAATGTCCATAAAGTCATTGATACATCTGTTTTCAGCATATAAATACTTGTGATAATTAATAATATAATTAAGTTCACAACGTACATCACGCCGGGACCCAAATACATTCTTACGGCTACAACGTCTTCACTTAAACGGTTCATTAAATCTCCGATAGTCGTTTGTTTGTAATCCGTTAAAGATAATTCCTGATAATGTCTGTAGATTTTATTTTTCAGCTCATATTCAATTCTTCTTGATGCAACAATAATAGTTTGTCTCATCATAAAGGTGAAAAATCCGGTAAGAAGCGAGCATCCGACAATAATGGCAACATAAATTAATATCTGCTTATTGAAACCGAAATTTCCGTTTTTTGTAAGTTCATCCACCGATTTTCCTACAAACTGTACTTTGTATATGTTGAAAAAATTACTGGTGATGATAAACAGTGACCCCCAAAACAATAATATTTTATGTTTCCAAAAATAAGGGTTTAGAGTTTTTAAAGCTTTCATAAAGTTTTGCAAAATTACAAAAATAGAAGCAGACTACGAATTTCATAAATTTTAAATTTCGTATCTTTGCAGCCATAAAAAGCTCTTTGAATGTTAGGACGACGACAAATCCGTGAAAAAGTAGTAGAAAGTGTGTATTCTTACTACCAAAATCCAATAAAATTTGATGTTTTAGAGAAAAACATGTTCTCTGGAATAGAAAAAATCTATTATCTGTATATCTATGAACTAAACTTTTTAGTGGCGTTGAAAGATCTTGCAGAACATCAGATCGAAATCGGTAAGAATAAATACATCAAAACCGATGCTAATACCAATCCTAATCAAAAATTCATCAGCAACCAAGTATTAATTAAGATTGAAGAAAATCCTGAGAGATTATTTTTTACTGGTCAGCACAAACAATTGAAGTGGGATCTTCATGATGATTTATTGGTAAGAACTTTCCAAAGGATTACTGCAGGAAAGCGTTATCAGGATTTCATGAAAGAAGATGGGTATTCTTTTGAGGAAGATCAAAAATTTATTGGAAAATTATTTTTAAGATACATCGCTGAAAATGAAGATTTTCATGAATATCTTGGGGATAAAGAATTAACTTGGTATGATGACATTCATATTGCTAATTCAATGGTTCAAAAAACGATTGGTTTTCTAAAAGAAGATGAAGATAGCAGAACTTTGATCAAAATGGTGAAAGATGATGAAGACAGAGAATTCGCAGGTAAATTGTTGAGAGACACACTGAACAACTGGGAAAGCAATGAGAAAAAGTTAGGTGAAAGATTGGATAACTGGGATTTGGATAGAGTTTCTTTAATGGACAAAGTTATTTTAACAACAGCAATTTCTGAGCTTGATAATTTTGCCCTCACCCCTTCAAGAGTAATTATTAATGAATATATTGAGATCGCTAAAGTATTTGCTACAGACAGATCAAATATCTTCATCAACGGAATTTTAGATAAATATTGTAAAGATCAAAATAGAATTTAATAAAATGAAAAAGACGTTATCAATTATCGCTTTGTCTATTATAGGCTTTGGTTTAGTTTCTTGTAAAAAAGAAAACAAAGAAGTTCAGGGATCAGATGCTGTAGCAGTAGATTCTAGCGCTGCAAACAATTTGCCGCCGACTGATTCTGCAGCAGCTCACGTAGGAGTTACAGGAGCTACTCCAGCAGTAGCAGTAACACCAGCTCCATCTAACCAGCCATTAACAACACTTGCTCTTTCTGAAAGTAGCTTCGATTTTGGAAAAATCAAAAAAGGAGATAAAGTAGAGCACGTATATGAAGTTACAAACACAGGAACTAATCCTTTGGTAATTTCTGAAGTAAAGCCAGGATGTGGATGTACAGTTCCTGATTTCACAAAAGAACCGATTATGCCAGGTAAAAAAGGAAAGATCACGTTGCATTTTGACTCTTCAAGCTTTGACGGAAACGTAAGTAAATATGCAGATGTTTTTGCTAATGTAGATAAGGCTCCAATTAAATTAACATTTACAGCTAATATTCAACCATAATATAATGAATACGTTAACAATCTTTTTACAGGCGCCCGCACAAGGAGGAAATTCTTCTATGATGCTAATCATGATGGGGGTGATGTTTGTAGGGTTTTATTTCTTAATGATAAGACCACAACAAGCGAAACAAAAGAAAGAAAAAACTTTTCAGGAAAACCTAAAAGTTGGGACTAGAGTAGTTCTTACTTCTGGTCTTCACGGAAGAATTGCTCAGGTTCAGGATGATGGTTTCGTTATTGAAACATTATCCGGAAAATTGAAATTCGAAAAAGCAGCTATTTCAAGAGAGTTTACAGAAACTCGTTTCGGAGATAAGGCAGTAAAAACAACTGATAAACTAGTTGAGAAAAAAGAAATCGAAACTACTGAAAATAAATAATTTTTAGTTTTTAAAATATTACGTTTCGGCGCGGTGAGCAAAGCTCACCGCGCCGATTCTTTTATACGCGTTCTGTCATTCAGAACGAAGCAAAGCGGAGTGAAGAATCTACCTTAATAATCTTAACAACTTAATTAAAACTTAATGGTTCAATTTAAAGTTTTCACATAGTTCTCCTTTGTCAAAACGATATTAATTGCGCTATTCGTAAAAACATTTGTGAAATTTGTGTTTAAATTTTAAAATAAAATATCTTTGCCCCATGAATCAAAACACAAACAAAACCGTTCTCATTCTAGGTGCCAACTCCGATGTTGCTAAACAATCTATTTTACAATATTTGTCAAAGGGATTTTCTATCATTGCAGCTTCTCGGAATACAAAATCACTTGAAGATTTTATAGCTTCCAATAATGTAGACCAATCAAAAATTACAGTTTTATATTTTGATGCAGCAGATTTTGATTCACACCAAAAATTCTATAACGAACTTTCAATAAAACCTCATATTGCAGTTTACGCCGCAGGCTTTTTGGTTGACAATGATAAAGCATTGAGAGATTTTAAAGGAACTCAACAAATGATGGTTACCAATTACATGGGAGCTGTTTCTATCTTAAATATTATTGCGATCGATGAAAGCAATAAAAATTTAGAAAGAATTATCGGATTGTCTTCACTTTCCGGAGTAAGAGGTCGAAAAAGTAATTTCGTTTACGGAAGCACAAAAGCTGCTTTTACAACGTATTTAGCTGGATTGAGACAGGAATTAGCTTTAAGAAATATTAAAGTCAATGCTTTGGTAATAGGTTATATCAGAACAAAAATCAATGATGGTCTACAATTGAATGAATCTTTAATCATGGAACCCGATTATGTAGCAAAACATATCGTCAATGCCGGAAATTCTTTTACCATTGTTCCGAATTTTAAATGGAAGATTATTTATTTGATTTTGAAAATGTTGCCGGAGAGTTTGGTAGCGAAACTTCCTTAATTATTTTAATCAAAAATTAAACGACTACAGATTTATTATTCAATTCGAAATCAATTAAAAATTCCAAATCAAGGTAATAATTTGTAGGAATATATTTATCAAAATAGACTTTTGTCGAGGTTTGCTTTTGAAAAATTTCTTTTAACGCAATCTTATCAATGTTTGTAAATGCTGTGAGGATTGGTAAAGATTTATCATAATATTGAATTGTAATTTTAGTTTTTACAAATTCAATATCACTTTTATTATAGAAAATGTTAGCATAATCATTTTGATTTTTTCCTACACCAAAAACATAGCTTTCTATCACAGCATGAGTTAAGTCTATTTTTTCACAAATCTTATGGCGTTTTATATCTTGAACAACAATATATTTATTGAAATTTTCCAGAGGAAATCCTTTTTCGCTTTCAATAATTGAACGAATATAAAGATAAATGGGAGCAACGATAAGAATTCCAATCACAAAATAACCGCCCTTAAAATCAAGAGTACTACTGTTTTTTGAATAACCAATTCCATAAAAAAGTATAAACAGTCCAATATACCAAAGGATGCCTATTGGGATTTGCCAGGTTTTCCATTTTGGTGTTTCTTTCATCATTAAATTCTTAAATATTTGTGTTTTAAATAAAAAAGCGGAGAAAAATCTCCGCTCTAAATTTATGCTTTTAAATTCAATTGTAATTCCAATTCATCGAGCTGTGCATCAGCAATTGCGGCAGGTGCATCGATCATCACATCACGCCCTGAGTTATTCTTAGGGAATGCGATATAATCTCTGATCACTTCATTTCCGTCAAGAATAGCAACCAAACGGTCAAACCCGAAAGCCAAACCACCGTGAGGCGGTGCTCCGTATTTGAAGGCGTTCATTAAGAATCCAAACTGAGCTTCTGCTTCTTCTTTCGAGAATCCTAACAAATCAAACATTTTAGATTGAAGATCTCTATCAAAAATTCTAATAGAACCTCCACCGATTTCATTTCCATTCAATACCATATCGTATGCGTTGGCTCTTGCTTTTCCTGGATCTGTTTCCAATAAGTGGATATCTTCCGGTTTTGGAGAGGTGAAAGGGTGGTGCATCGCGTGGTAACGTCCGCTTTCTTCGTCAAATTCCAATAACGGGAAGTCAACAACCCAAAGTGGTGCGAAAACGTCGCCTTTTCTTAATCCTAAACGGTTTCCAAGCTCCATTCTCAACGCAGAAAGTTGAGTTCTTACTTTGTACTCGTTTCCTGAAAGAATCAACATTAAATCTCCTTCTTTTGCTCCGAATTTCTCGATAATTTTCGCTAAATCTTCCTCATTATAGAATTTATTTACAGAAGAAGTTTTTACACCATCATTCTGGAATTTAGCCCAAACCATTCCTGAAGCTCCGATTTGTGGTCTTTTTACCCAGTCAACAAGCTCATCAATTTGTTTTCTTGTATAATCTGCACATCCTTCAACATTGATTCCGACAACCAATTCGGCATCATCAAATATTTTGAAATCTTTTCCTTTTACTAATTCATTCAATTCAACGAATTCCATTCCGAAACGGATATCCGGTTTGTCGTTTCCATATTTCTGCATTGCATCGGCGAACGTCATTCTTGGGAAAGTTCCGAATTCCTGACCTGTAATGTCTTTGATCAACGTTTTCGTCATTCCTTCAAAAACATTCATTACGTCTTCCTGTTCTACAAAAGCCATTTCGCAGTCGATTTGTGTAAATTCGGGCTGTCTGTCGGCTCTTAAATCCTCATCACGGAAACATTTAACGATCTGGAAATATTTATCCATTCCACCTACCATCAATAATTGTTTGAAAGTCTGTGGTGACTGTGGCAATGCATAAAACTGTCCCGGATTCATTCTGCTTGGTACAACGAAGTCTCTCGCTCCTTCCGGAGTAGATTTGATTAAAACCGGAGTTTCAACCTCGATAAATCCTTCGTCTGAAAGATAATTTCTAACCTTTTGCGCCATTTTGTGACGGAAGATCAATTTATCTCTTACCGGAGCTCTTCTGATGTCCAGATAACGGTATTTCATTCTTAATTCTTCACCACCGTCCGTTTCATCTTCAATCGTGAAAGGCGGAAGCTGAGATTCATTAAGCACTTCTAATTTTTCAACTAAAATTTCAATTTCTCCTGTTGGAATATTGGGGTTTTTGCTTACTCTTTCGATTACTTTTCCCGTAACCTGAATCACGAATTCACGTCCCAATTTTTTTGCATTTTCCATCAATTCGACTGAAGAACGGTCCTGATCGAAAACCAACTGAGTAATTCCGTAACGATCTCGAAGATCTATCCAAATCATAAATCCTTTATCACGAATGGTTTGTACCCATCCTGACAGTGTAACTTCTTCATTAAGATTTTTCAGAGATAATTCTCCGTTTGTGTGCGATCGAAACATAATTATTTGTTTAAAGTTCAATGTTTAAGACCCAAAGTTTTGAGCCTTTAATTTTCGTTTGCAAAGATAAGATTTTTGCAGGTTTTAAAAACAAAAAAACTCCCTTTCGGAAGTTTTTACATTGTATTTTGAATATTTCTATTTTAAAATTTCTGTAAGAGCAGGCTGTTTGTATTCTACAGAATAATCTTTAGCCGTTTGTCCTTTGTCATTTTTTAAAGTTTTTGTTGCTCCTTTTTTCAGCAATGCTTTTGCAAGATCTGCTCTTCCGTATTTTGCAGCGATCATCAATGGTGTTTGATTATCACACGCTTTATTAACGTCTACGTTGTTGGACAGTAAATAATTAAAAACATTTTTCTTATCATGTTTTACACTAAAAGAAAGCAGATTGTATGAAGTTTCTTTAGCTCCGAAACACTTGTTGTAATCTTCTTTGGCGAAGCTTTTTTTCAGTGTTTCTATATTGTCAGTCTGAAAAGCAACCTTTTGTTCCCTTGAAATCTGTTGTGCAAATAATAGGTTGGCAAATATCGAGATTCCGAATACTAATAAAGTAGAGATTATTTTTTTCATGAAATTTTTATTTTTTATGAATATACAAAGCTAATTCATTTTTTGATAAAATTATTTATTATCATGCCTAAAAAAGTGTGTTTTTTTCAAAATATCCCTTTTAATGATATCGGGAGTAATGTTTTGTTTAGAATTGTTTTATGTGAAAATGAAGAATTAACATAAAAAATAATACAGACTATTTTAATTAGTTTAAAATGTTCCGAATCTTAATTAAAGCCCTGATAGAATGAGTTTTCAAAGGCAATATTCATTAAATTTATAGACCCAAACACACAAATAATATTAATACGATGGAAAAAAATGATTACCTAAATCCGGAGCAGTGGGTAGACGAATTTTCAGATTTTCTGTTTGCTTTTGCTGTTAAAAGAGTGAATTGTAGAGAAGATGCCGAAGATATTATACAGGAAACTTTCCTTTCAGCATATAAAGGTCTTAAACAATTTGAAGGTAAAGCTTCTGTGAAAACCTGGCTCACAAGTATTTTAAAAAATAAAATCATAGATTATTACAGGCAAAAAAGTAATTCTAAAGGCTATGACGATTATTTTTCTGAAACAGAAGAGTCATTTGGGAATGCTTTTTTCAATGAAAATAATTACGGAAGGTGGAAACCTAAAATCCACAAAAATTATATTTCAGAAAATGCGGATCAATATATTTTAAGCAAAGAATTTCATGAAATTTTAGAATATTGTCTGCAAAAATTACCTCCAAAATTAAAACCCGTTTTTATTGCAAAATATATGATGGATGATGATGCTAAAAAAATTTGTAAGGAATTAAATATTACTTCGTCAAATTATTGGGTGCTTCTTTTTAGGTCTAAAACACTTTTAAGAAGCTGCCTCGAGAAAAAAGAAATAAAACCTTACGTATGAAATTTTTTAATAGACTTCTCAATAATTGTGAAGAAACGTCCCTCAATATTATTAAATCTGAAGAAACATCTTTGTCTTTTTCTGCTTGGCTGAAAATGAAATTTCATATTTTGTTTTGTAAATGTTGTCAGAATTTCAAAAAACAAACTAAAGTTATAGATGAAGCTCTTTATAAACATTTTGAGTCGGAAATGAATGAGGATGGAGAGCATTTATCCCAAGAATTAAAGGACAAAATAAAAGAAAGCTTAAAAAAATAATAAGTTTTTTGTAAGGAATCATATTTTTTACGTCTAAAATTTTAAAAGCTATAAAGATGAAATTTTTAATGCTCATTTTTTTCTTTTTAGGAAGTTTGACGTTTGCTCAAACCGGAAAAAATATTAACCGCAAAAAGGATATAACCAATTCGGGATATGATGTGGTGAGTTATTTTTCAGGAAAACCTCAGAGAGGATCTGCGGAATTTTCTGTACAATATCAAGGCGTAAGCTATTATTTTATAAACAAAGCAAATAAAACTGTATTTCAGCAAAATCCGGATAAATATATTCCTCAATATGGTGGCTACTGCGCTTATGCGATGGGTGATGAAGGTGAAAAAGTAACTATAAATCCCGAAACATATAAGATTGTTAATGGAAAACTATATCTTTTTTATAATAAATTTTTTAAAAATACATTGATCAGTTGGAATAAAGATGAAGTAAATCTTAATAGAAAAGCGGATAAAAACTGGCAAAATACAGTTCAAAAATAAGAAGATTGGAAAATGAAGTTTTATTTAAATTACGGTACAGATGGTACAGAGTAACGCATTGGGAATTTTGGCCGATGTGGACAATCTATCTACCTTGCATTTTTTATTATATCTGGATTAGTATTAAATGCAGATCGGTTGGTTTTTTCAAAGCAGTAAATCCGTCAATGATTCATGGTGGAATGACGCTTGAAGATAAAAACTATGTGAATCAACTTATTCCTCAAAAGTTTAGAGCAAAATCTTTTTTCGTTAAAGAAAATATTGAAGCGGAAAACGTTTTAGATATTATTAAACAAAATCATTTGAGTTATCCCGTTATTTTAAAACCCAATAACGGTTGTAGAGGACGAAATGTTGAGATAATTGAAAATGAAACTCATCTTCATAGTTATTTGAAAATTTTTGGGAACGAAGATCTTTTACTGGAAGAATATGTTGATTTACGAAAAGAAATAGGAGTGTTCTATATTAGATTTCCAAATTCTGAGAAAGGCTTCATCAGTGGAGTTGTTGAGAAAAAAGGAGTTGAAGTTGTCGGTGACGGAAAACAGACTTTAGCTGAGTTGATCAAATATAATTTCAGATATCATAAATTTTATCCACAGGTTTTTCAGAACACAACTTTTAATGAAAATTATATTCCGGAGAAAGATGAAAGAGTACTTCTCAGCAGTATCGGAAATCATGCAAGAGGAGCAACTTTTTACGATAGTTCTTATAAAATTTCAGATAAATTGGAGGATTTGTTTAATGAAATATGTTCAAGCATGGACGGATTTTACTACGGCCGATTTGATGTTAAGTTCAATTCCTGGCGAGACCTTGAAAACGGCGAAAATTTTAAAATAATTGAATTAAATGGTGCCGCTTCCGAGCCAACTTTTATTTACGACCCTGAAAATTTTTATCTTTTTGCTATTACAGAAATTATGAGACATTGGGATTATATGTATCAAATTGCAAAAATTAATAAAGAAAAAGGACATCGTTTTACAGGTAGAGAAGAATGTTGGAGTCTTTTCAAAGAATATAATCCTTTTTCGATTTAAGTTTTCGAAAAACTTTCCATATGCTAATTATTTATCATTTCTGAATCTATACTTTTGACGTAGATTTTACAGCTATGACAAAATATATAGATTTCATCAAAAAAGCATTCAGTAGCGAGAGTGTAGATTATACCAAAATCAGCATTAGAAGTGCGGTTCTTCTTTTGGCGATTCCGATGATGCTGGAAATGGCAATGGAATCTGTTTTTGCCTTGGTGGATCTGTATTTTGTAGGTCATCTTAAAGAAAGTGGATTTGCAATACAAACGGTTGGGCTCACAGAATCTGTACTTTCGATCATGTATTCTATCGCGATCGGAATGAGTATGGCTGCAACAGCATTGGTTGCAAGAAGAATTGGCGAGAAAAACCCTGAAAAAGCTTCCCAAAGCGCTGCGCAGGTAATTTTGGTGTCATTTGTCATTACTTTTATTTTAAGTTTAGTTGGAGTTATTTATGCTGAAGAAATTTTAATTCTGATGGGGTCAAAGCCTGAAGCAGCAGCTTATGGTAAAGATTTTACAAGAATTATGATGGGAAGCAGTGTGGTCATTATGCTTTTGTTTTTAATCAACGGAATTTTCCGAGGAGCAGGAAATGCAGCTATTGCGATGAAAAGTCTTTGGATTGCCAACATTGCCAATATTATTCTTTGTCCGGTTTTAATTAAAGGTTTTGGACCGATCCATGCAATGGGATTAACAGGTGCTGCCCTTGCTACTACGATAGGAAGAAGTATCGGAGTTATTTATCAATTATATCACCTTTTGGTTGCTGATACGGAGATTAGGATTAAATTAAATTATTTTAAACCTGATTTTAAACTAATTAAATCAACTGTAAAAATTGCAACGCCGGGAATTTTTCAATTTGTCATTGCATCTTGCAGTTGGATATTTTTAGCAAAATTAGTGGCAACGACTGGAGAAGAAAATGCTTCGGCAGGTTATCAGACGGCGCTTAGATTAATGATGTTTTTCATGCTTCCGGCTTGGGGATTGAGCAATGCTGCATCAACTTTGGTGGGTCAAAATATGGGTGCGAATGAAATGTTGAGAGCAGAACAATCTGTCATGAAAACCGTGAAATATAATGTCATTTTCATGGTTATTGTGAGTTTGCTTTTCTTCTTGTTGGGAGATTTTCTGGTAGGATTTTTCACAAAAGAAATAGAAATTAAAAATTATGCAACAAACGCTTTACACATCATGAGTGTAGGGTTTATTTTCTACGGAATCGGTATGGTGATGATTAATGCTTTTAATGGAGCGGGAGATACGTGGACACCGACCTGGATTAATTTTTTCGGATTTTGGATGTTCCAGATTCCGTTGGCGTATTTTCTTTCAGAACATTTGGGAATGGGGCCAAAAGGAGTTTTTATTTCTATTCCAACAGCAGAAACGTTAATAACAATCGTTGCTTTTATTTTGTTTAAAAAAGGAAAATGGAAGACAGTTAAAGTTTGATTGCATAGGCTGGAAGTCTGATGCTGGAAGATGGAAGTTACGATTGGGATGTAAATTTCATTTTTCAACCTTTAAGTCAAACATTATAAAATTTTTAACAAGTTAATTGGTTGAGTTTTAAATGTGAATGCTTAAATTCGTAGTAATCAACAAAATAATTCATTTATGGGAAAAGGAGACAAGAAATCAAGAAGAGGAAAAATCAATAACGGAAGTTATGGTAAAAGAAGGCTAAGAAAGGCTTCAAAACAGATTACACCTTCAGAAGAAAAATCTAAATAACAGCAATTTTTCTTAAAAATAAAAAAGACCAAAGATTTCTCTTCGGTCTTTTTTTGTATTCAAATTAAATTATTTATTTTCCGAAAAGGCCGCCAAGGATATCTCCCAATCCGCCACCGCCTTGTTGTTTCTGTTGGTTTCCACCACCTCCAAGAACGCTTCCTAAAATATCATTTAAAGGATTTCCTGAAGATTGAGATTGTCCGCCACCAAGAACACTTCCTAAAATGTCATTCAATGGACTTGAACCTTGAGTCTGAGCCTGATTTGAAGCATTTCCTAAAATACCTCCCAAAAGATCTCCCAAACCTCCTGCGCCAACATTGCTCTGTTGTTTCTCTTTTCCAATATAACCCATGATAACTGGAGCCAACATTGCCAAAATAGGTCCAATTTTATCAATCGAAATTCCTGTGTTCTGTGATAACTGGTTCTCTACATTTTGTTTGTCACCTCCGAAAATGTGACTTAGAATTGAACCTCCTTCTGCCTGTCTTGCTTCAAGCTGTGAAGAATCATTAAGAATACTTCCGTCGTGATCTTTGTCTAAAGCATTATTCAATGCTTCCGCTTCTTTAGCATCTTGAGATTTATTTCTAAGATACGAAATAACCAACGGCGCTGCTACAGCCAATAAAGCGATAATTTGGTTCTTGCTGATGCCAAATTTATTCTCAGCTTGTTGTGCAACTTCGTTGCCCGTGTTACCTGTAAGTAGGTCGATTAAACTCATGTTTGTGTTTGTTTTATTATTAAGTAAACCAAAGTTATCAAAAAATATTCCTCAATATTTTTTTTTAATCTAAAATTAATGTTAAAGTTTATGAATTTCTTTAAGTTGTTGATTTTTAGATTAAAAATTTACAATGATTTAGCTTAAAACTTTTTAATTTTTTAAAATAGGAACATTTGAACATGCTTCCCCAAACATCAAAGATTTTACAATTGGCTGTAATTGTTCTACCAGTTCTATATAAGCATTTTCGGGTATTTCTTTATCAGAACAACCTTTTACCAAAACCCTTTTTCCTCTCATTTCCTCGAAGTCGTAAGTCTGAACGGCGTTGTGCATTAAAATAACTTCAAGATCCTCATGATTTCCAAAAACAATCTTTTTTGCGACACCTGTAAGTTTCGCTGTTAATACAAAATACGCCCAAAGAGGAACGATTGCATCCGCTGAATTATAAATGTAAATATAAGTGTCCTCATATTCTTCTGTATTGATTAATGCAACTTTTTCACGAAAATCTTTTTCTTTCAATATCATTTCCATGAAAAGAAAATCTTTAAGATCAATGCCTTTTCTTACACCTTTCGGAACAAGGGTAGCAAGATCAAAATTTATAAGACCACTCTCTGCAACTTTATTTCTGATTTCAAATTCTTCTGACATTTTTTATCATTATCTTTGAACAAATTTACAAATTAAGATCTTACAAAGCTCTAATTTGTTCTCTATCCTTATCATAGAAACCTCCCATGATGACAAATTATTCAATTAAAAGGAGGTTCTTGATGGCCAAGAAAAATAAATAAAAAGGTTTCAGCAAAAATGAAATATTATATTATCGCAGGAGAGGCGTCCGGAGATTTACACGGAAGTAATTTAATGAAGTCTTTAAAAAAGAAAGATCCCAACGCAGAATTTCGTTTCTGGGGAGGTGATTTGATGAAAGAGCAGGGCGGAACATTGGTGAAACATTACCGTGATCTTGCATTCATGGGCTTTTTGGAGGTTGCGATGAACCTTAGAACGATCCTGAATAATATTAAAATTTGTAAAGAAGATATTAAAGCTCATCGCCCAGATGTTTTAATTTTAGTTGATTATCCCGGCTTTAATTTAAGAATAGCAAAATTTGCAAAGGAACTTGGAATCAAAGTTATCTATTATATTTCTCCACAGCTTTGGGCTTGGAAAGAGGGTAGAGTTGAGATCATCAAAAAATATGTTGATGAAATGATGGTGATTCTTCCATTCGAGGAAGATTTCTACAAAAAACATGGAGTTCATTCTCATTTTGTGGGACATCCGTTGTTGGATGCCATTTCGAGTTTAAAAGAAATTAGGACTGATGATTTCAAAAAAGAGCACGGCTTAAATGAAAAAGAAATCATCGCACTTTTACCGGGTTCTCGAAAACAGGAAGTTGAGAAAATGCTTGAAATAATGCTTTCCGTTCGACCTCATTTTAAAAATTATCAATTCGTAATTGCCGGTGCTCCAAGTCTTCCGAAAGAATTTTATCAAAAATATGTTGACGATAACGTTCATTTTGTTTCGAATAAAACATATGATTTATTAAGATGTTCAAAAGCCGCTTTGGTAACGTCCGGAACAGCAACTTTAGAAACCGCTTTGTTGAATGTTCCTGAAGTAGTTTGTTATCGCGGAAGTAAAATTTCTTACGCGATTGCAAAAAGATTGGTGAAAAATATCAAGTATATTTCTTTGGTTAATTTGATTATGGATAGGGAAGTCGTAAAAGAATTAATTCAAAACGATTTGAATACTAAAAGTCTTGTTGAAGAATTAAACAAAGTTTTGGAAGGGGAGAAAAGAACCCAACTTTTAAAAGATTACGAATTATTAAGAGAAAAGCTTGGCGGAAGCGGAGCAAGCGATCACGCAGCAGATGTGATTTTAAAAGTTTAAAATATTGAATTATTCATATAAATCGTAGAAATTTTTTCTGCGATTTTTCTTTTATAAAACGAATGTAGGCTCGTTTTGCAAATTCTCAAATATTGATGTGTTATTTTTATTTCAAATAAATATTTTTGAAAAACACAATTTTTTTGATTGAATAAACAACCGCTCTTGATTCTGGTGATCTGTTTTATTCTTGGGATTTTTCTCCAAGATCGATTTCCTTTGGATGAAACTGCCGTTTTTTTAATAATAGGTATTTGCTTACTTATTTTAATTTCTACCTTTTTTAAATCTTATTTTTTATTTAAGCTAAAGCCTTATGCATTGGGTTTGATGTTTTTTGGAGTCGGGATTTCTCTTCATTTTTTTAACGGATTTTCTTCTGAAAAAACGATTAATTCTCAAAATGAAACCATCGTTTTTAAGATTTCTAAAAAACTAAATTCTACAGAGAAATATAAAAAATATGAAGTAGTTGCTCAATTGCAAAAAGAAGATTTCAATTCTATTTTATTTATTCCAAGAATTAATGAAGAGCTTGATTTTAAGCATTATTACAAAGCTAAAGTATATGTAACTCAGCCAGAATCTCCTCAATATAATTTTCAGTTTGACTACGCCAAATATTTACAGCGAAAAAATATTGACCGTCAATGTTATTTATCTGATGAATTTTCTTCTGCTGTAAGAAATGATTTAAGCTGGAATGAAAAAATCCTCCAGAAAAGGCTTGAAGTTCTCCAAAATATTGATCAATCTAAAATGTCACCGCAAAGCCGGGAGTTTTTAAAAGGAATTATTTTAGCAGACCGAACAGAAATTGATTCGGAAGTTGCTCAAGATTTTAATAAATCAGGATTGGTGCATTTTCTGGCGATTTCCGGAACTCATATTGTTGTGATTTTCGGATTATTCTACTTTTTATGTATGTATTTTCTTCCTTTAAAATGGAGGAAATACGTAATTATTTTAAGTTTGATATTTATCTGGTTATTTGCCGCTTTCATCGGATTTGGAAATTCCGTTTTGCGTTCCTGTATTATGTTGACTGTGTATTTTATTTATGTTTTACTTCAAAGAAAACCGGATTTATTGCATTCTTTGGCGTTGTCAGCTTTTATTATTTTGATCTTAGATACCCAACAGATTTTTGATGTGGGATTTCAATTGAGTTTTACGGCTGTTCTTGGAATTTTTTGGTTAAATCAACCGATTTTAAAATATTTCCCAAAACAGGATAATTACTTGAAAAAAATACTTTTCAATACGATTTCAATTTCTGTTTCAGCACAATTGGCAACGCTTCCGTTGGTATTGTATTATTTTCATCAGTTTTCATTCATTTCAATTCTAGCGAATTTTATTATTGTCCCTTTTTCTGAGGTTATTATTGTCTTTTCTTTTTTTATGACAGCTTTAATTGCTTTTAAAATTGATTTTGGTTTGATCAATATTGTATATGATTTTACCATTAAAATTTTGTTGAAAAGTATCCATTGGTTCGCTGATTTTGATTCATTATTTTTTGAAAATATCCCAATGAATTTGGTTGAGGTTTTTTCACTTTTTGTAATAGTTTATTTGCTGAGGTTTGCCATTTTAAAATTCAATTATAAAAATTCAGGAAGATTGATAATAGCAGTTTTTGCATTTTTAATGGTACGAATAAGTTGTAATACAATTGAATATCAAAAAGAAGAAATCCTGCTTCATGATTTTTATAAACATAAAGTATTTTCTGTGAAAAAGGGAAATGAAGTTTGTTTTTGGGTTGAAAATAATTCAAATGTTGATAAGATTACTAAATATATCATCAATCCATACAAATCTTCAAGGAGATTACGCGCTACTGAAGTAAAATTTTTCCCAACTTTAACACAAAAGGTGGTATACAAGGGTAAAGTTTACAATATAAATTAATTGTTGCCTTTTTTTGTTTTTCCTTTATTTATAATGCTTTATAGGCTTATTTAGAAAGATTACAAACTGACTAATAGTGAGATTTCTCACTTTTGAGTATAGTTAACATTTCTTAATTTTGTAGAAATTCAAATTTAAACTTATATGGCAGGTTTAACGAGTTCTACAATAGGTAGAAAATATGCTATGGCATTATCAGCTATGTTTTTGCTGATTTTTCTTATACTGCATTTAACGACAAACTTATTATCCGTTATCAATCGCGATGCTTTCAATACGGCATCAGATTTCATGGGGTATAATCCTTTTGTTCAGTTCCTCATGCAACCTGTTCTGGGTTTTGCAGTTCTTTTCCATTTTATTCTGGGATTTGTATTAGAGGTTAAGAATAACAAAGCGCGTCCTATAAAATACGCTGCAAACAACGCTTCTGTGAATTCTTCATGGATGTCTAGAAATATGATTATTTCTGGTGCTGTTGTTTTAGCATTTTTAGGATTGCACTTATATGATTTCTGGTTACATGAAATTAATTACAAGTATGTTGAAGGACTAGCTCCTGATGCAGAACGTTTTTGGCCGGAATTGCACGAAAAGTTTGCTGATATCTGGAGAGTGGCAATCTATGTAATTGCTTTTGTTTTATTGGGATTACACTTAGCTCACGGTTTTCAGTCTTCTTTCCAATCAATTGGTGCAAGACATCCGAAATACACTCCGGTAATTAAAGCTTTAGGAAAATGGTATTCAATCCTTATTCCTGCAGGATTTATTTTTATTGCGATTTTTCATTTTATAACTCAATAATATCAATATACTAATATGAGTAAATTAGATTCAAGAATTCCAGATGGTCCTCTAAAGGATAAATGGAAAAATCATAAAGACCATATGAACCTTGTTGCACCAAACAACAGAGATAAGATTGATATTATTGTTGTAGGTACAGGTTTGGCAGGAGGTTCTGCAGCTGCTACTTTGGCAGAGCAGGGATATAATGTAAAAGCATTTTGTTATCAGGATTCTCCAAGAAGAGCGCACTCTATTGCTGCTCAAGGGGGGATCAACGCTGCTAAAAATTACCAAGGTGATGGTGACTCTACGTATAGACTATTCTACGATACAATCAAAGGAGGTGACTATAGAGCAAGAGAAGCAAACGTATACAGATTAGCGGAAGTTTCTGCTAATATTATTGACCAATGTGTTTCCCAAGGGGTTCCTTTTGGAAGAGATTACGGCGGTCAGTTAGATAACCGTTCATTTGGTGGAGTTCAGGTTAAAAGAACTTTCTACGCAAAAGGACAAACAGGTCAGCAGTTATTGTTAGGTGCTTATTCTTCTTTAAGCCGTCAAATCGGTAAGGGTAGAGTAAAAATGTATAACCGTCACGAAATGCTGGATTTAGTAATTGTAGACGGAAAAGCAAGAGGAATTATCGCAAGAAACCTAGTAACTGGTGAAGTTGAAAGACATTCTGCTCACGCTGTAGTTATTGCTTCTGGAGGATACGGAAACGTATATTTCCTTTCTACAAACGCAATGGGTTCAAACGTTTCTGCAGCTTGGAAAATTCACAAGAAAGGAGCATATTTTGCAAACCCTTGTTATGTACAGATTCACCCGACTTGTATTCCAGTTCACGGAACACAGCAGTCTAAACTTACTTTGATGTCTGAATCATTAAGAAACTCAGGAAGAATCTGGGTTCCTAAAAAGATTGAAGATTCAGTAGCGATCAGAGAAGGTAAATTAAGAGCTGAAAGTATTAAAGAAGAAGATAGAGATTATTATTTAGAGAGAAGATATCCTGCATTCGGAAACTTAGTTCCTCGTGACGTTGCGTCTAGAGCTGGTAAAGAAAGATGTGATGCTGGTTTCGGAATCGAAAATAACGATACTAAAGAAGGTGTTTACTTAGATTTCTCTACAGAGATTATCAAAAAAGGTAAAGAATCTGCTATTGAAAAGCACATTCATAATCCTAGTGATCAGCAAATTTACGACCTTGGAAAAGCTTGGATTGAAGAAAAATACGGTAACTTATTCGTAATGTACGAAAAGATTACTGCTGATGATCCTTACAAAACTCCAATGAAGATTTATCCTGCGGTTCACTACACAATGGGTGGTGTTTGGGTTGATTATAACCTTCAGTCTACAATCCCTGGATGTTTCGTAATTGGTGAAGCTAACTTCTCAGATCACGGAGCAAACAGACTTGGGGCTTCTGCATTGATGCAGGGTCTTGCAGACGGATATTTCGTACTTCCTTATACAATTGCAGATTACCTTTCTGCAGATATTAGGACAGGAACTATTCCTACAGATTCGGCTGATTTCGTTGAAGCTGAAAAAGGAATTAAAGATAAAATAGATTTCTTCTTAAATAATAAAGGAACTCATTCTGTAGACCACTTCCATAAGCAATTAGGAAACATTATGTGGAATAAAGTAGGTATGGGAAGAACGCCTGAAGGATTAAGAGAAGCGATCAAAGAAATTGAAGAAGTGAAAAATGATTTCTGGAAAAACGTAAAAGTTCCGGGAGACGTTGAAGGTATGAACACTGAGCTTGAAAAAGCATTCAGAGTAGCAGACTTTATTGAGCTTGGACAATTAATGGCTATTGATGCATTACACAGAAACGAATCTTGTGGTGGACATTTCAGAGAAGATCATGCGACTCCGGAAGGTGAAGCAGAAAGAGATGACGTCAACTTCAAATATGTAGGAGCTTGGGAATATCAGGGTGATGATATCAAGCAGGAAGTTCTGCACAAAGAAGATCTTATCTATGACAATATTGAAGTTAAAGCGAGAAGTTACAAATAATCTCCAACCTATAAATATAAAATTATGAGTGCAAAAAAAGGCCTTCATCTTACGCTGAAAATTTGGAGACAAAAAAATAGTAAAACTAAAGGTCAGTTTGAGACCTATAAAATATCGGATGTTTCTACAGATTCTTCATTCTTAGAAATGTTAGACATCCTTAATGAAAATATTATTAACGAGGGAAAAGAACCTATCGCTTTCGATCACGACTGTCGTGAAGGAATTTGTGGTATGTGTTCTCTTTACATCAATGGTAGAGCCCACGGTCCCGATACAGGTATTACAACTTGTCAGTTGCACATGAGAATGTTCAAAGACGGTGAAACCATCGTTATCGAACCTTGGAGAAGTGCTGCTTTCCCGGTTATTAAAGATTTAATGGTAGACAGAAGTGCATTCGACAGAGTAATGGCTGCGGGCGGTTTCATTTCTGTAAATACCTCAGGAAATACATTAGATGCTAATGCTATTCCGGTTCCTAAAGAAGATGCAGACAAAGCAATGGATGCTGCGGCTTGTATCGGATGTGGAGCTTGTGTGGCTACTTGTAAAAACGGATCTGCAATGTTATTTGTCGGAGCTAAAGTTTCTCAGTTTGCTTTATTACCGCAAGGTAGAGTAGAAGCTAAACGTAGAGTTCTTAACATGGTTCAGGCGATGGATGAGGAAGGATTCGGTAACTGTTCAAACACCGGAGCGTGTGAAGTAGAGTGTCCTAAAGGAATTTCTCTTGAAAACATCGCTAGAATGAACAGAGAATATATGGCTGCTCTGGTAGACCAAGGATAGAATTGATTTAAATACATAAAAAAAGATCGTCTCCTTAGTGGTAGACGATCTTTTTAGTTAAATCTTTCATAAAAAATGCTTTAAAATTGTATTAAGTATATTGAAAAACTTATTTTTGTTAAATTATAAAATTCAAAATGAAAAAATATCTTTTATTGTTTATCATCGCAGTGTTTGTGATGTCTTGCTCTAAAAAAGTTGAAGTAAAAGGGAAAATCACTGGAGGATCTCCATTAGAAAGAATAGAATTTATCGAAGCTTCTGGTGTTGCAACATTGCCGTTAGCAAACATCGGAGTGAAGAATGATGGTACTTTCGAAGGAAATTTTGAAGCTCCTAAAAGCGGAATGTATGTGATTTCTTATGGAGGTAAGCAAAACTTGGTTTACCTAAAAGCTGGTCAGGCTCTTAATATTTCTGGAAACGGACAAACTTTCCCTTCAGAATATGTGATCACTGGTGATGCTAAAAAGAATAATGATTTCTTTACTGCAGCTCAAAAATATCTTACTAATTATGCTCAGACAGTTAACATGAACGAGCTAATGACGAAAGATGAGCCAACTTTCATCAAAGGAATTCAAAAAGTTGAAGCAGATATTAACAAAAATATCGACGAAAACGTTAAAAAATTCAATCCGGATAACGAAGTTGTGAACTGGAAAAAGAATGATATCGCAAGTACTTTGCTTTCTATTATGTCTCAGTATGATCTAAGCCATAAGCAAATGGGTAATCCTTCTTTTAAAGTGACTAAAGCTTTCACGGATTATGAAAATAAACTTCAGGCTAATAAGGATGAAATGGTAAAAGACAATCCTGCTTACAGAAGCTACCTTTTATCTAAAATGAGTCCTGATTTCCAAAAGTATGCGGAAGCAAAAGGCAAAGGAAAAACTGACGTTACTACTTCGGAATTATTCAATCAATATTTGAAAGATAAAAAAGATATTTCACAAATTACTAAAGATTATCTTTTAGCGTTTGTAATGGCCCAGTCTGATATTCACCCGAATACTCCTGAGAAAACATCTGATAAAATCAAGAAAATAATTGACGAAGATATTAAAGATGCTACAATTAAAGCAGATTTAAAGAAAATTCAGTTTGCGATCAACGGATTCAAAATTGGTGATGTAGCTCCAGAAGGTGCATTGGCAAAACAAGACGGTAAAGCTTATAAACTTTCTGAAAACAAAGGAAAACCATATATGTTAGCATTCTATGCTTCTTGGAATCCTTACATCGGAGAAGCTACTGTTCCTGTATTGAAAGAAGTTGCCAACTTCTACAAATCTAAAATGAATTTCGTATTCGTGAATGTAGATGATACTAAAGATCAGTTTGTAAAAACAAGCAATTCTTTATTAAAAGGAATTACAGGAATAAATGTTTATGCTGACGGAGGATTAAATTCTGATATAGCTAAAAAATATGGAGTTTACGGATTCAAACTACCTTGCTTCATCATCATCGATAAAGATGGAAAAATCGCTAGCAAACCATTCTTCAATCTTGGAGATCCGGAATTGGTAACAGTTTTAGATAAGCAAACAGGGCTTTCAGCTCCGAAAGTAGATCCAAACATACAATTGCAACAAGGTATGGGTATAGATCCTTCTGCTCAACAACAGCAGGCTCCACAACCAGCAAATCCGCAGCCGGTTCCTACAAAATAATAAAACTTTAACATAGATAAAAACCTTGTCCTTCGGATAAGGTTTTTTTTATTGTATTTTTGCAAAATGAAATCGCAAGGTTTCATTTTATTATATTAGAAAAAATAGAAAATAGGGAATGAGAAAGAAGAAAGACGTTATTCTTGAAAATATTAAATTGTTTGGCGCAGGAGCCAAAGGTATCGCAATCGGAAAAACGGAAGAAGGAAAGACTGTATTGGTTTCTGGAGGGGTTCCGGGAGATACTGTTAATGCAAGAGTTAAGAAATCAAAATCAAAATATTTTGAAGCTGAAACTGTTCAGGTAATAGCAAAATCTCCGTTTAGAGTAGAACCAAGATGTATTCATTTCGGAACTTGTGGAGGTTGCAAATGGCAGAATATGAGCTATGAAAAACAGCTTGATTTTAAACAAGAAGAAGTATACAATAATATAAAGAGAATTGGCGGTATTGATGATTTTGAAACCGTTCCAATTTTAGGTGCTGAAGAACAATATTTCTACAGAAATAAAATGGAGTTTTCTTTCTCTAATGCAAAATGGCTTACTCAGTATGAAATAAGTTCTGAAGAAAATTTCGGAAACAGAGATGCGCTTGGTTTCCATATTCCGGGAATGTGGAGCAAGATTTTAGACCTTAAAGAATGCTTTCTTCAGGAAGATCCTTCAAATGCGATTCGTTTGGCAGTGAAAAATTTCAGTGTTGAAAATGGGTTGGATTTCTTTGATGTTAGAAATCAGGAAGGCTTTTTAAGAACGTTAATGATGAGACAAAACTCTAAAGGTGAATGGATGGTTTTATTCCAGCTTTATAGAGAAGAGAAAGCGAATAGAGAGGCGCTTTTCCAATATTTATTAGAGAAATTCCCGCAGATAAAGACGTTGGTGTATGCTATTAATCCAAAACAAAACGATTCAATCTACGATTTAAATGTAAATGTTTATTTCGGAGAAGGATTTTTAATGGAAGAAATGGATGGACTGAAGTTCAAAATAGGACCAAAATCATTCTTTCAAACAAACTATAAACAAGCTTTAGAACTTTACAGAAAAACGTTAGAGTTTGCGGATTTAAAAGGGGATGAAGTTGTTTACGATTTATATACAGGAACAGGAACAATCGCTCAATATGTTGCCAGAAACGCAAAACATGTGATCGGAATTGAATCTGTTCAGGAAGCAATCGATGCAGCCATCGAACATGCTGAATTAAACGGTCTTACCAACACAACATTCTATTGTGGAGACATGAAAAATGTCTTCAACGATGAATTTTTGGAAAATCATCCAAAGGCAGATGTATTAATTACGGATCCACCAAGAGACGGGATGCACCAAAAAGTGGTTGAACAGATCTTGAAATTGGCTCCGGAGAAAGTAGTTTATGTAAGCTGTAACTCTGCAACTCAGGCAAGAGATTTAGCTTTAATGAAAGATCATTATACTTTGGTTAAAATTTTACCGGTAGATATGTTCCCACAAACACACCATGTGGAGAATATTGCATTGTTGATTAAAAAATAATTTATTTACATTTGAAGATCAAAATATTAATATGAAACGTCAGTTCCATCTGACCAAATTAAAAAATATAAACGACAGATGAAGTATTTTAAATTGCTCATACTGACCTGCTTTTTAGGTATGCTTTTCTCGTGTGGAGGCGATGACGATATCTGCGAAAGCGGTGAAGGTACTCCAAGAATGAAAATTGGTTTTAAAAGTTTTGAAACCGGTAAGCCTGGAACTATAGATACATTATATGTAGCAGTAGATTATGGCTCTGGTACTAAGGTTGAATTGGGGAAAACTGCGGCTGTGGCATCTAGATTAATACCTTTGCGTGTTGATGATGCTCCTTACACAGATATTTATGTCAAAACAAGACTAAAGGGTACCGAATCTAAGGTTAGAATAAACTATACAACAAAAGCGGTATATGTTTCTCCAGGTTGTGGTATTAAAAAAACATATGAAAATTTAACGACAGAATTAATTACTCCTACAGTTGTAAAGAAAGTAGAGGTAGACTTAAATCAAATAGAGAATGAAGACAAAACTAATATTTTCCTTCTTTTTTAGTATACTAAGTTTGTTGAGCTTTGCTCAAGAAAATAAAGAGGTGAAAAAAGAAAAATGGACGTATAAACCCAATTTTATGGTTGGTTTTGATCTTCTAAATGCAGGAAGTTCTTTCTTTTCAGATAGAAAAATGTATCAGGGATTTATATCATCTAAAATTAAAAATGATCTGCACGCTGTTATCGATGCTGGTTTTGATTCAAATATCTATCAGAAAAACGGATATGATGTAAAAGCAAATGGTCCATTTGTTAAACTTGGAGTTTTCTACAT
This sequence comes from Chryseobacterium glaciei, assembly GCF_001648155.1. Classification (NCBI taxonomy): domain Bacteria; kingdom Pseudomonadati; phylum Bacteroidota; class Flavobacteriia; order Flavobacteriales; family Weeksellaceae; genus Chryseobacterium; species Chryseobacterium glaciei. The sequence continues at coordinate 2,638,446 of NZ_CP015199.1, forward strand.
GTTGGCTAAAGATGCAGAAAATGAATTCAACGGATTTTATGTAGGTGGTAAAGCTGCCGGATCATTTTATACCCAAGAATATATGGCAATTCCTGTCCGTGGATTTGGTGGTAGCACATCTTCTGTTGCTTTTCCATCTTCTACACAATCTTCATATTGGCTTGAGGGCATGATTGGCGGGAGAGTTCAGTTATTTGAATCTAATTTTTATATAGATGTAAATCTTCAGCCAAAATACATGGTATTTACAACAAAACAGGACGAAATTCAGCCAATGATCGTTCCTGGTTTTGGGAAAAGCTCATCTAAATTTGCAATGGGATTTGCTTGGAATATTGCTTATAAGTTTTAAAAAATATAAGAGAGCTAACTTTTAAAGTAAAATAATTCTTTTTTATTTAATCTCTTTATAGTGAAAAAAATACATATTAGTTTATGTATTTTTTTTGTTTGTATATCATTTAGAATGTTAAACATTAAAATTTATAAATGAATAGATAAAGTTGCTTTTAATTATTCGTTTGTGTTTTTTTTTATTTAAAATAATATTTTAAATAAGTTTATTGTTATTGATTTCATATGTAAAATGATAAATAAATAATATTTTGTAAGTTAGATTATTAATAATTTAGTAAGATGTTCATAAGTGTAAATTATTAAAAAAAATGTTTAAATTTATTACAATTATAAACATAAATATTTTTTATGAGAAAAAGAATTATTACTGCCTTATTGTGTAGTTTAATTGGAGGGTCTGCTTTAGGACAATGGACTCCAACTACATTTGAGAGAAAATCGACAGAAAAATTTTCTGGGATTAAAAATTATTACAAGCTGGACATTAGTAAAATTAGAACACAGCTTAAAGATGTTCAGGAAACAGGTAAAAATGCAAAACCTGTAGAAATTTCATTACCAACTTTAGAAGGAAAGATTGAAAAATTTGCTGTATATAGTTTTCCTGTAGTGGTTAAAGAATTAGCAGATCAATATCAATTGGGATCGTATGTTGGGGTAGGAATTAATGATCCTTCCAAATATGTGAGATTTTCTGTTTCACCTAATGATTTCCAATCAATGATTATCAAAGATGGAAGCTATGAATTTATAGAACCACAAAATACAGACAAAACAGTATATGGGATACATCCCAAAACTGATAAAAGTAAAGAAGGCTTTTTATGTTCTACAAATGAGACTAAATTTTCAAAGCAAGAGCTAGCTGATCTTTATGAAAAAGGAAAATCATTCAGTAACCAAACAACTGATTTTTCTAAAAATTCTGATAAGAAGTACAGAACAATGCGTTTGGCAATGTCTGTAACAGGTGAATATACACAGTTTTTTGGAGGAACGGTTGCAGGAGCCTTAACGGCAATTAATGCAACAATGACCAGAGTAAATGGTGTTTTTGAAAAAGATTTTGCATTACATTTAAATGTACAGAGTTATCCGGGGATTATTTATACCAATCCGGCTACAGATCCATATTCACCTTCAGCACAATTGGGTAATTGGAATCTTGAATTACAAAATACGTTAACTACTAATGTTGGAAATACCAATTATGATATCGGGCATTTATTTGGAGCTTCTGGAGGAGGTGGTAATGCGGGGTGTATCGGTTGTGTATGTACAGATCCTACCACAGCAGATCCAGAAGGAAAGGGTTCAGGAATTACTTCTCCTGCTAGCGGCGGTGCCCCACAAGGAGATAACTTTGATATCGACTATGTAGCCCACGAAATGGGACATCAATTAGGAGCTAACCATACATTTTCCAAGTCTCTCGAAGGAACCGGTGTTAATATGGAGCCTGGTTCAGGTTCAACCATTATGGGCTATGCAGGGATCACAGGTCCAACTACAGATGTTCAAGCTCATTCTGATGCCTATTTTCATATCGCTAGTATCAAGCAGGTTCAAGCGAATTTAATTAGTACAACTTGTGACGTAGAAACTACAATTACAAACAATCCTCCTGTAATTGCAGCTTTACCTACCTATAACATTCCTAAGGGAACGGCATTTGTGTTAACGGCTTCTGCGACTGATGCTGAGAACGATCCAATGACATATACCTGGGAAGAGGTTGACAATGCAAGTGTTACTACAAATGCTAATAATTTAGGAACAACAACCAGTGGACCTTCATTCAGATCTTTAACTCCTACAGTAACTCCTACAAGATATTTCCCTTTGCTATCTTCAGTACTAAATGGAGTATTGAATAATAGCGGAAATACATGGGAATCTGTTTCAATGGTTCCGAGAACAACTAAATTTGCAGTAACTGTAAGAGATAACAACGCTTCTGCTACTCAACAACAAACTCAATTTGCGGAGCAAACTATTACTGTTGGTAATGACGGTCCATTTAAAATAAATACGACTCAAGTTTATCATAATGTATCAACTGCGGTTTTATGGGATGTAGCTAACACAGCATCAGCTCCTTATAATGTTACGAATGTAAAAGTTGACTACACAACTGATAATGGTGTGACTTGGACGTTGTTGTCTGCTTCTACTCCTAATGACGGCGCAGAAAACTTTATGTTTCCTGTAGCGCTAAACGGACAAAATATAAAGCTAAGAATCTCATCGATAGGAAATATATTTTATGCTATAAAGCAAGTACTGGTAACATCTGCAGCCAATTGTGATGGGACTGCTCCTACTGGTTTAGCTATTAGTAATATAACCACATCTGCTGCATCAGTAAATTGGAATGCTGTTGTTGGGGCAACATATCAAATTAGATATAAAAAATCCACAGACACCACTTGGCAACAAACAACTTCCACAACAAATAATGTAACTCTTAATAGTTTAGAAGAGGAAACAAAATATGATGTACAGGTGGCAGCGGTTTGTTCTGGAACTCCGGGTGCATTTAGCTCAACAGTTCAGTTTACAACTTTATCCTCTGTGGTTTATTGTAATCTAACCTCTGGAGATTCGAATGATGAGTATATTTCAAATGTAACGTTAGCGAATGTAAATAATACTTCCGGAGCTGGTACTTATACTAATTATGGAATAGATCCTTCTAAAACAGTGAATCTGGTAAAAGGATCAACTAATAATACGGTATCAGTTACTAAAACGTGGACTGCGGATCTATATAATGAAGCAGTAAGAGTCTGGATAGATTTTAACAGAAATGGAACTTTTGAAACAAGTGAAATGGTTATGGATTCTGCTCCAAGTCAGGTTACCCCTGTATCGGTTACCTTTACAGTTCCTAATACATCAGTATTAAATAAAAATTTAAAAATGAGAGTCGCTCTACGCTATAATACAGTTCCGTCAGCATGTACATCATATACATATGGTGAAGTTGAGGATTATAATGTAGTCGTTAATGATGTTTTAGCTACAAATGATATTGCTAACCCTAAAGATGATATTCAAATTTATCCTAATCCTGTAAGTGATATTTTAAATATTACTAATGTTTCAGAAAAGACTACTTATAAAATTTATGGTGCTACAGGCCAACTTTTACAAAGTGGAAATATTAATAATAAACAAGTTAATGTGAGTTCTTTAATAAAAGGTGCTTATGTTATAACAATACAAGATAAAAATATTTCTAAAAATAACAAGTTCATAAAGAAGTAGTAAAAAACATAAAAATATAGTTTTTAGTGTGTAAAACAGACTCCAAGAATGCTTGGAGTTTGTTTTTTTTACAAGTAGCTGCGATGTTTCTTTGTGTTTTTATTATATTATTGTTTTATTTTTAGGGATAATAAATGGAAAATAGCTATATTTGGCGGAAAATATAATTAAAAATTTATGAAAAAACTACTTACTATTTTATTTTGTAGTTTGGTTGGTGGCTCTGCCTTTGCGCAATGGACGCCGACTACATACAAGAGAGGTACAGAAATAAAGTACGCTCTTGTTAACTACTATAAGCTAGATATTAATGCAATTAAAGAAAAGCTTAAAAATGCTCAGGAGTCAGGTCCTAATGCAAAGGCTGTAGAAATTTCTTTACCAACTTTAAATGGTAAAATTGAAAAATTTGCAGTATATAGCTCTCCGGTTGTTGTAAAATCTCTTGCAGACAAATATCAACTAGGATCTTATGTTGGTGTTGGAATTGATGATGCCTCTAAGTACCTAAGATTCTCTTTATCAGGTAATGATTTCCAATCTATGGTAATAAATGATGGGAATTATGAATTTATTGAACCGCAAAATGCAGATAAAACTGTATATGCTGTTCATCCTAAAACTAATAAAACAGAAGGAACAGGAAAAGGTTTCTTTTGTAGTACAACAGAAAACCCAGCTGAGGTAGCTCAGATTAATCAGATGTTGGAGCAAGGTAAATCATTTGCAAACCAACCAACTGATTTCTCAAAAATGTCTGATAAGAAATTCAGAACGATGAGGTTGGTTATGTCGGTTACTGGTGAATATACTCAGAAATTTGGAGGTACTGTTGCTGGTGCTTTAACGCAGATTAATGCGACAATGACAAGAGTAAACGGTGTTTTCGAAAAAGATTTTGCTTTACGTCTTATTTTACAGGATTTTCCAAATGTAATTTTTACGAACAGCTCAACAGATCCATATTCAATCCCTTCAGTTGGAACAGCTTCAGCTAATGCAAGTAATGCTAATGGTTGGAATGTTCAGCTTCAGCAAACATTGAGTGTGAATGTTGGAAGTGCTAACTATGATATCGGACACCTTTTAGGTGATTCTGGTGGTGGTGGAAATGCAGGATGTATCGGATGTGTTTGTATAGATCCTACAGGAACACCTGCTACTTCTCTTTCTAAGCAAAAAGGTTCTGGATTTACATCTCCTGGAGATGGTATTCCTCAAGGTGATAACTTTGATATTGACTATGTAGCTCACGAAATGGGTCACCAGTTAGGAGGTAATCACACATTCTCTCACGCTCTTGAGGGAGCAGGTGTAAATGTAGAGCCAGGTTCTGGAACTACAATTATGGGATATGCTGGTATTACAGGTACTACAACTGATGTTCAGGCGCATTCTGATGCTTATTTTCATAAAGTAAGTATTTCTCAGATTCAAGCTAACTTAATCAGCAAAACTTGTGATATAGAAACTTCTATCTCAAACAATGCACCGGTAATTACTCCTTTAGCTGCTTATAGCATTCCAAAAGGAACTGCATTCGTATTAACAGCTGCTGCTACTGATGCAGAAAACAACCCATTAACTTATACATGGGAAGAAGTTGACAATGCAAGTGTTTTAATTAATAAAACTAATTTAGGTACTACTACAACAGGTGCTTCATTTAGATCATTTACACCTACTGCGAGCCCAACAAGATATTTCCCTAAATTATCTTCTGTATTAGCAGGAGTTTTAGATAACTCAAATAATGGATGGGAGTCTGTTTCTATGGTTCCTAGAACAACTAATTTTACTGTAACAGTAAGAGATAATAACCCTGATCCGGCTCAACAGCAGAGTCAATTTGCACAGCAGACAATTACTGTAGGTAATGATGGACCATTTAAAGTTAATACTCAATATGCTAACGTAAACGTTGCAACTCCAATTGAGTGGGATGTAGCAAATACTACAGCTGCACCTTACAGTGTTGCTAATGTTAAAATTGACTATACAACAGACAACGGAACAACTTGGACTGTACTTTCTGCTTCAACAGCTAATGATGGTGCAGAATCATTTACTTTCCCTACTTCATTGAACGGACAAGTAATTAAACTTAGAGTTTCTTCAATCGGAAACGTATTCTATGCAGTGAAATCAGTAACTGTAGTAGCTTTCGCTCCATGTGATGGTACTGCTCCAGTGGGGATCACTACAAGTAATATTACTGCTTATGGTGCTACTGTAAGCTGGACGCCAATTTCAGGAGCAACTTATATGATTCGTTATAGAAAAGTAGGTCAAACTGCTTGGATAGCAACAACATCTACTTCTCCTACTGTAACGTTAGCTGGTCTTACAGATGCTACATCTTATGAAATTCAGATAGCGGCTGTTTGTTCTGGAACTCCTGGTGCTTATTCAGCTTCAGTAAATTTCACAACTTCATCAATATCTTATTGTGCTGCTGCATCAGTTACTGCTGCGAATCTATTTATTTCAAATGTAACGGTTGCGAATCTTAATAATACTTCAACTGGAGCTATTTATACAAACTTTACAACAAACCCTGCTCTTCAGGTTAATCTTGTAAAAGGAGTTAGTAACACGATGACTATTACGGCAAATGTTGCTGCTTATAACCTTGCAATGGTATTTATCGATTATAACAGAGATGGTACTTTTGATGCTTCTGAAAGAGTAATGAACTTCCCTGTAACGAATGTTGCTTCATTCACAGGATCATTTACAGTTCCAAGTACTGCTATCGAAGGACAGACATTAAGAATGAGAGTTCTTTTTGGTTTTGCCGGACAAGCTAACCTTGGATTAAACGGACCTGCAACTTGGGTTTGTGGAACTAATTACAATGACGGTGAAGTTGAAGATTACAACGTTGTTGTAGCTTCTACATTAGGTACAAGCGATGTTGCTAATCCGAAAGACGGTATTCAGATTTATCCTAACCCGGTAAGTGATATCTTAAACGTAACTAAAGTTTCTGACAAAGCTGCTTTCAAAATTTACAGTGCTGCTGGTCAGTTAGTAAATAGCGGAAATATCAACTCAGGAAAAATCAACGTTTCTGAATTAGTAAAAGGAGGATATGTAATTACAATTGAAGAAAAAGGAAAAGATTTATTCAAATCCAAATTCATTAAAAAGTAATAGAACTTTCATAACAATAATAAATCCTCAGGTTTTGCCTGAGGATTTTTTTATTATTAATATATAAGCTATGTTATTATGAGGTTTCCGTAAAAAAAATATTTCAATTGGCAAATTAATAACAAAAAATCATTAGATTTGTTTAATTAATATAATATAGAGAACATATGAAGAAAACCTTTACTTTTTTAATTCTTTTTCTGGCTCTGATAAATATAGGTTTTGCAACGCAATCCTATGAACAGGCAACAACATTGCCTTGCAGCCAAGTGAACAGTAATAATACTATTACAAATAATCCCCCTGTTGAAAGCGGATATTGAATTCTTAATTATTAAGAATATAAAAGTTATAAATGAATGTATTATGAATTTATTTTTTTAAAACAATTTGACTTATGAGAAAATTTTATCTTTTATTTTTATTTTTTCTGTCATTTTTGGGATTGAAAGCTCAGTACTGTACTCCAACGGCGGGTGGATCAAGTACGACCTATTATTTAAAAACAATCTCCCTATCTGATCAGAATAGTATTAATTATACAGCAACAGCATACCAAGCTTATGTTAATAATTCGGCCCAGGCAGTAAATACATCTCCGGGTGGAACTATACTTCTAAACTTGGCTACCAGTTCAAGTACGGCAAAATATTATGTGTACATAGATTGGAATAATGATCTTGACTTTAACGATGCTGGTGAAAACCCTATTGCTACTACAACGTATGCAGCTACTTATACCGGAAATATAACTGTTCCGGCTGCACAGGCTTATGGCTCTTACAGAGTAAGAATAGAGAATGGCTATATAACACCTGCTACTCCTATTACTGCATGTGGACCTAATGCCTGGGGAAACTTTGTAGATTTTACAATTCAGGTGGGAGCTCCTCCAACTTGTATTGTTCCTACAGCATTAGTATCATCAAATATTTTAGCTAATGCTGCAACCTTGTCTTGGACTGCTTCGGTGACGACTCCGGCAAATGGTTACGAATATTATATGAATACAACGGGTGTTCCTCCTACTGGTGCAACTGCGGGAACAGCAGTTCCTACAGGAACTTCAGTTACGGTAGGTAGCCTTGCAGCTAATACTACTTATTATTGGTGGGTTCGAGCAATTTGTTCTTCTACAGATAAGAGTTTCTGGGCTGCGGGAACACCTTTTAAGACACTTTGTACGGCAATTACAACTCTTCCTTGGACTGAAAATTTTGACACTCTAACTCCAATAGGATCAGGTATTGTACCAAGTTGTTGGAAACAAGTAACTGGTACTTATGCTTGGGCTTCTGCAAATACGGGCACTACAACATTTAATGCGCCAAAATCTGCACCGAATTATATGAGTATTCAATACGGTAATACCACTGCCAGCCAACTTTGGACACCGGGCTTTGCTTTGACAGCAGGTACAGCGTATGAATATTCTTTCTATTATAATACGGGAGGTACAACAAGTTCTTATATAGGATTTACAGGTAATGCATTAGTGAATACTTCACAGTCTGCTACAGGAGCAACAACTTTAGGAGCATTCATTACAGCAACACAAGGAACAAATGGATATGTATTGTATAAAGTATATTATACGCCTACAGTTTCTGGTACATATAATTTCGGAGTAAGCGTTAGTGCTACAAGTGCTCCTTGGTATTTAGGTGTGGACGATTTCAAAGTAAGAGTTGCACCAACATGTCTGGATCCACAAGGTTTAGCAGTAGTGAACACTACAACTTCAAGTACTACAATACAATGGACGGTACCGGCTCCGGCACCTGCAGGTGGTTATGATGTTTATTATACTACAAGTGCTGCAACTCCTGCTCCAACTGTTACTCCTCAATACACTGGAGTTACAGGGCCAACTCAATTAATCTCCGGATTAGCTGCAAGTACAACTTACTACATTTGGGTAAGAGCGAGATGTAGCTCAACTGATATTGGTGATTGGACAGGTCCTCTTTCGGTTTACACTAATTATTGTGTTCCTACAGGAGGTTCATCTTCAACAACATATTATTTGAAGAATATTACAACTACAGGAGGATTTACCAATCTTGCTTATACTGCTTCTACATATAGTGCATATGTGAACAATTCTGCAACAAGTTTCTCTGCATTGCCGGGAACTACTGTAGATGTTAGCATGACTACTGGAACAAGTTCATACTATTATTATTTATGGATAGACTGGAATAACGATATGGTGTTTGATCCTTTAACGGAAACGGTTTATGCTTCGACTACTTATGTTCCGACAGCAACAACAACAATTAACACAGCAGGTCGCCCTGCAGGTTCTTATAGAGCGAGATTTGCAACATCATTTAGTGGAGCAATCACACCTTGCGGATCAGCTCCTTATGGTAATTATGTAGACTATACTTTTATTATTAAACCTTGTTCTACAACGGCACCAACAAATGTTTATGTAGACACAATTAGCCATATTTCTGCAACGGTACATTGGACTCAATCTACTAATAACCTTAACTATAAAGTATATTGGAGAGAAGTAGGAACTGCCGGATGGCCAAATTCATCTGCATTATTAGCGCCACCTACAAACAGCTTTGTTATTCCAACAGGTTTACAGCCTGCTAAAAATTACGAAGCAATAGTAGTTGCTGTTTGTAATACGACTGAAGGAACTGCTACTCCTGTAGCATTTGCAACAAAATGTGATCCTACTCCTCCGAATGTTACGGTAAGTAATATCACAACAACTTCGGCATTGATAACATGGGCTCCTTTAGCTGCAAGTTCTACTTATGTAATGAGATACAGAATCGTAGGAAGCGGTGCTACAGGATGGAGCGCTAATATACCTTTACCGGTAGCTCCAGCAAATACTTATACTCTTGCTAATTTAAATGTATATACTTCGTATGAAGTTCAGATAGCAAATATTTGTAATGGTACTACACTTGTTAATCCGTGGTCTAATCCTAAAGTATTTACTACTGATAGAACTTGCGTATTGCCTCCTCCGGGATTAACGATTACAAATCTTACTCCTACTTCAGCAGTTGTGGTTTGGGATCCGTTCCCGGGAGCAACTTATATCTTAAGATATAGAAAAGTAGGTATTCCGAGCTGGACAAACGTACCGGTTTCAATAAATACTCTTACGTTAACAGGATTATTAGAATTAACTAAATATGAAATGCAGGTTGTAAATGTATGTTCAGGTACGCCGGGTACTTACACTCAACCATACTTCTTTACGACACCTACGGTAACTTATTGCCCAATGTCTTCAGGAA